>NZ_WMBQ01000001.1:1927500-2240240 GCF_009708035.1 Hyphomicrobium album | reverse complement strand
GCAGGCGGCCAACGGTGCCGCAGCACTCGTGCAACGGCATGAGATTTCCGCCGCAATCGATCGGCCCAATGCAAGCGTTCAGCGTCAGGAAACACACTTCGCGCCGCTTTCCACGGTTGGCCCTCAAGCGAGTGTTTCCGTGGGAGACGGCAGCAAATCCGCGACGCCTCCCGAAGCGTATGGTGGAGAGGCTGCTGCGGCGCCGGACTTGGTTGCGGCGGCGCTGCCTTCCTTCGAGGACTCGTCCTCGATCGCCATGCCGCCCGCACAACAAATCGCCGGCCGCATTGCCGCCGAGGCCACTTCGGCCCCTGAGTTTGCAGAGCGCACAGACATGGCGCCACCAATGCAGCAGGGCATGAAGCCGGCACTCAAGATACTTCAGATCCAGCTGCAGCCCGCAGATCTTGGCACCGTTACGGTGCGCATGGAGCTGAAAGACACCGAATTGACGTTGCACGTCGGAGCTGACCGGAAGGAAACGGCAGATCTGATCCGCAATGACCAGGACACCCTCACCAATCTCCTTCGGTCTGCCGGCTACAACGTCGATACCGGCTCGGTCCGAATAATGGATGACAGGACGCTGTCATCTCAGCAGCCCGGACAGCAGGGCGCTCAGACAAACCTACAGTCCTCGGCACAGTCGCAGTCCGGCGCGTCGGATCGTCAGGGGCATGCGCAGCGCGGGGGTACGGGCACGAACGGCGGCGATACTGGACACCAAACAGGCCGGAACGACACCAATGAAACGACTACAAATCGCCCTGGTCGCGGCGTGTATGTTTAGCGGACAGACAGCACTCCTCGCAGAGGAGCCCAACCTTTGTGAACGCGAGCTCGTACGAGCAGCCGCCATTCACGACGTTCCATTGAGCATGTTGTATGCCGTCGGACTTTCCGAGTCGGGTCGCGGCGGGTCACTGCAGCCCTATGCGCTCAATATCGACGGGCGCTCTGCATATGAGCCGAACAAGCAAGCAGCACTACGTGCATTCCGCCAAGCGAAGCTCGGTGGGGCTAAGCGCATCGACGTCGGGTGCATGCAGATCAACCACCATTATCACAGCGAGAGTTTCGGTTCGCTCGAGGACATGTTTGACCCCGCTCAGAACGTAGCCTATGCGGCCCGCTTTCTGAGCGAGCTCAAGGAGCGCGAGGGCAGCTGGACGAAGGCGGTCGCGCGATATCATGCAGGCCCTAAAAATGCTCCGGCGCAGAAAGCCTACGTTTGCCGTGTTATCGGCAACATGGTGGCAGTTGGTTTTGGCGAATGGACGAGTGATGCCCGCGCCTATTGCAATCGATAGGATGAGCCGGCGGCGTCCGACACATCGAAACTGTTGGTGGTTTTGAACAATGGCTGTGAAGACGGGATTGCTCGGACCCTATCGTCTTACGTTCGACGGCATCAACAGTGCGGTTGCGCGGCGATCGGCAGGGGTTTTCGCCTTAGGGCACAATGATCGGAACGGCAATTTTCAAGTGAAGCATGTCGGTAGGGCCGATGCCGACATACGCAGCAAGCTGTGCGAATGCATCGGCTCAAGCACTCTGTTCAAGTTCGGCTTCTACGCTTCGGCGAAGGCGGCGTTTGAAAAGGAGTGCGAGCTCTTTCACGATTTCAGTCCGCCTGGAAACCGGATACATCCGGGCCGCAGCAAGGGCACCAGGTGGGAATGCCCGCGCTGCCGCATCTTCGCGACTATGGCGTCAGCAGTTTGAGCATGTCGTCCAGCGCCGACTGGTAGCCGTGATGCCAGTAGGTCTGCTCCGGCGTGCCGGCATCGAGATGCTTCTGCTCGAAAGTCGTATGCTCAGTCTGGCGCGCGAGCCAGTCGCGAATGCGATCCCTGCGCTCTAACAGGACTGCTAGGTTGCCCTCGGCCGACATGTGTTGACCCTACCCGATTGATCGCGTTCTGCGCGCCGTTGCCCATCGGGTTGATCCTAGTGGACAGGTATTTTCGTCCTCTCAAATTGATTGCTTGCATTTGTTCGATCCCCGAACGTTTTGATGCCCTCAACGCCCGGCGGGAAGTCCCGGCCGCTGCCGGCGATTTATTTCACGGTCGATGAGCATGTTCGCCACCATCATGCGGCGGGTGGCATCCTCGCGTTCGGCCGAGCCGGCGCGGTCCGGATGATTGGCGAGAGCGTATTCGCGCCGCAGCCGGTTGAGATCCGACAAGGTCATTTGCGCAGTGATGCGAAGCTCGTCCGCCACGGACCGAGGGTCGGTCGTCTTGCCAACTCGCGACAGCCTGCGCTTGTCCTGGTGCTCCAAATAGGATTCGAGCGGAACAGACAACGTCGATGTTGGGAGCTCTCGATCGCGCTCAAAGAGTTGGTGCAAACGAACTGCAGCACTTCGCGCCGCTCTCGGCCTCTCAGCCTTTGGCGCGTCGTCGAACTCAACGCCGGCGGATCTGAAGGCGCTCTCCAGCACCTCCGAGAAATCCGGCTCGGTGAAACTCAAAAAAACTCGCATTCGTCACATCCTGCGGATGTCGGCCTCGGCATGGTGGGCCGCTCCAGCCTTTCACGGAGAGAGGCAATAAGGATGACCTCGCAGGCTTCGGCCGTGTCGAGTTCCCATTCGCCAGGCATTGCCGTGGCGAGAGTCGAGAGGAACTCCGAAAGGCCGGCGAGGTTCTGCGTCACATGGTCGATGCCTTGCACCACGCCAACGCAGTGCGCATCCCGCAGTGATTCCTTGACGCCGGGCAGCTCCACGATTGCATGCAGGCGCTCGACAGCCACTGCCAGGTGATGCAGCTCGTCCCCCACGACATTGAGCAGCGCCGGGAGCGAGGTGTGATCGACTTGAACCTTTGCGGTCGCTTGTTTCGTCATGTCCATCTCCACCCGGTTGCGGTCGCTCAAAACAACTCAAGGTCGCCGTCATGCATCGGCAGTGCCGGCGCAGGCGGAGCGGCCGGTATTGCGGCTTCGCCGATGGAGATTTGGCGTGCACGTCCGCTGACGGGCCAATACTCGACGCGGCGACCGGACTTTCCACCGAGGCTTCGGCCAACGATGGCGATGCCTTCGTTCTTCAGGAAGTGCTCCGCGAAGCTGGCGTTCATCGCGCCTACGTCGGAGCTTTTGAAGATCGTCTTCGCGCCCCCGAACAGCTTGGCCTCGAGCCTCCCGCGGTGCGCACCTCGGCTCATGAGGCCGTTCACGAGCAATTCCATGAGATGAACGCCATACCGCTCGGCGTCACCTGACTGCACCCGATCGCCGTCGCCGGGCAGGAGGAAGTGATTCATTCCGCCGATGCGCGCGACCGGATCGCGCAAGCATGCGGCAACGCACGAGCCCAACACCGTTGCCAGGACGAGATCTGGATCGTCCGTGACATGGAATTGACCTTCCATCACGTGCTTGCGGCTCAGCGTGCGGGTCATCATTTCAACCGGCCGACAACGGCCTCGAGCGCGGTCTTCAGCGCCGGGACCGTGAACGGCTTCGTCAGATAGTTGTTCATGCCGAACTGGACGCCCTTCTGAATGAGGTCCTTGTCACCCTTGCCGGTGAGCATGATGAAGGGCATCTTCTGCGACGGGGCGTGCTGGCGCATGGCGCGCAACAGACCGAGGCCATCGAGCTTCGGCATGTTGAAGTCCGAGATCACCAGGTGGGTCGGCGTCGACATGATGTGCTTCAGTCCCTGCTCGCCGTCGGACGCGAACGAGATGTTCTTGATGCCGATCTCCTGGAGACCGTCACGCACCAACATGCGGCTGGTTGTGGTGTCGTCGACGATGAGCACTTTTAGCTGGTCTGCGAGTGACATTTGTCTCTCCCTTGGCGGCCACGGAGATTGGTCATTACAAGGACCGCGTTTGCGATCCGATCGAGAGGGAGCTGACGCTCCACCGCACCAACCTCGAAGGCGGCTCTCGGCATGCCGTAGATGAGGCTTGTCGCTTCGTCTTGGCCGATCGTGCGGGCACTCGCCTGGCGCATCGCCAGCAGACCTTGGGCGCCGTCGCGCCCCATTCCGGTAAGAATGACGCCGATCGCGTTTGACTTGGCGACCTGCGCGGCCGACGTGAACAACACGTCGACCGAGGGTGAGTGTCCGCTCACGGGGCTGCCTGCGCGCAGGCGGCAGCGAAGTCCATTGTTGTCCTGCACTTCAAGATGCTTCGTGCCTCCGGGAGCGATATAGACGTAGCCCGCCTCGAGCGGAGCTCCATCGTATGCCTCGATGACCTTTGGCGCGTTGAGCCGATCGAGCCGCGCGGCGAGACTTGTCGTGAAGTCGGGCGGCATGTGTTGGACGATGGCAGTCGGCGGGCAGTTCTCTGGAAGTTGCGATATGAGCTCGGAGAGGGCCTCGACGCCTCCGGTCGAGGAGCCGATCACCAACAAGCGACCGTCGGGCTCGTAGGCGGCGACGAAAGGTCTACGCCGGTTCTTGGTCTCACCATTGGACGCGGGGCGCGTGCGCACGCGCGCACCGGCTGCCGCCTTGACCATTCTCGGCAGTTCGGCGAACGGCTGTGAATCGCCTGGTCCAGGCTTGGCAATGCAGTCGACAGCGCCGATTTGCATGGCTTCGATCGCCGTCTCCGTGCCCTCGCCCGTCAGATTCGACACCATGATGACCGGCGTCGGCCGCAGACGGACGATCTTCTCCAGGAACTCGAGTCCGTTCATGCCGGGCATCTCGACGTCGAGCGTGATCACGTCCGGGTTGTGGGTCTTGATGGAGTCGCGGGCGGTGAGCGGGTTGCTCGCCGTCGCGACCACCTCAATCTCCGGATCTCGGCGTAGCGCGAGCGATATGAGGCCGCGCATGGTGGCGGAATCGTCGACCACGAGGACACGTATGGGGCTCATGCGTCGAGCTCCTTCCGCAGGCGATAGGTGGTGATCGCCTCGTTCACGAACATGGAGGCGACGTCGCCGAACAACCGCTCGGAGTGGCCGATGTAGAGTCGGCCTGCAGGCGCAAGCAAGGGCACGAACCGGCTCCAAACTTCGAGCTGCGTTTCTTCCTTGAAGTAGATGAGCGCGTTGCGACAGAAGATGGCGTGGAAGGGTCCACGCATGGGCCAATGGCCAATGAGGTTGAGGTTACGGAAGGTGACAAGCTTGCGCAGCTCGCCTCCGGCGCGCCAGGCCTTTCCACCCTCGGCGTCAGCCTGAGGAGTGAACCACCGCTGGCGCTTATCCGCAGGCACGGGCGCCATGGCCGCCTCGCCATAGACGCCGGCTTGCCCCTTACGCAAAACGTCGGGATCGATATCGGTCGCGAGCACCTTGACGTCGAGCGACGCGGCGTCGGGCATGGCAGACAGAATTGAGAGCGCGATCGAGTAGGGCTCCTCGCCGCTTGAGCAAGCCGCAGACCAGATCCGCACGGTCCCGCCCGCGCGTGCCGTCGCAACGAGCGGTTCAACCACGTGCGCCTTCAAGTGCTCGAAGTGGTGCTGCTCGCGAAAGAAGCGAGTGACGTTCGTCGTGAGGGCCGCCACCATATGCTGGCGCTCTTCACCACCGTATTCACTCGATAGTAGCGCGCAGTAGTTTTGGAAGCTTTCCAGCCGGAGCAGCCGCAACCGTTTGGTCAGCCTCGAGTAAACGAGGCTGGCTTTGGCCTCGCACAGATCGATTCCCGCGTCGGCTTGAGCGATTCCGGCGATTTGCTGGAAGTCTGCTTTGGTAAGCGGGAACTCGCCGTCGATGAGAGGCTTCGCTCGCTTGCCGGCGTTCGCTAGTGCAGGCTTCATTGCGGATCGCTCCGCTCTTGCTCGGGAAGCACGCTGTCGACCGAAAGGATGCTGAGCATGCGGCCTTCCATCGCGATTAGACCGCACACGAACCGCTTCGCCATCTCGGAGGCAACATCGGGTGGCGGCAGCACTTCTGACTCGCTGACGCTTAGGATGTCGGACACGGCATCGACGAGCAGTCCGACGAACTGGCTGCCGACCTGAACGACGATAATGACGTGGCGCCCCATGACCTCGGCGGGGGGAAACCCAAGTCTCACCGCCAGATCCACAATCGGCAGCACGGCGCCGCGCAGATTGATCACTCCACGCACGAATGACTGTGAGTGAGGCAGCACGGTCGCTGGTGTCCAGCCGCGGATCTCCCGCACCGACATGACGTCAATACAGAATTCCTGCTTGCCGACCGCGAACGCGATGAGCTCGCGGGCCGTGCCTGATTTCTGCTCGAAGAGCGAGGCAAGTGCGGTCATGGTTCTATCCTGCCAGTGCGAGTGGAATTTCCGGGCTCATGCTTCCGTTGCGCGAACCCGCCACCACTGCGTCGACGTCCAAGATCAGAGCGACGCGGCCGTCGCCCAATATGGTCGCGGCGGCGATGCCGGGGACTCGCCCGTAGTTGGCTTCGAGACTTTTGATAACGACTTGACGCTGACCTTGAATGGCGTCGACGAGCAGCGCGCTATGCGCTCCTCCATCCGATTCCACGAGTATGGCGACGCCGGCGCCGGGGTCGGCGCTTTGGCTGCGATAGCCAAGCTCGCGTCCAACGTCGACCAGCGGAATGAAGTTGTTGCGAAGCGCAATGACCCGAGACTCGCCGCCGAAGCCGTGCACATCGCTCAGTTTCGGCTTCAGCGTTTCGATGATCGATGTCAGAGGCACGACGAGGGTCTGGTCGGCCACCGTAACGACCATCCCGTAGAGGACGGCGAGCGTCAGCGGCAGGCTCAAGGTGAACGTGGACCCCTCGCCAGGCCTCGAGGCAATCGAGACGCGGCCGCCGAGCGCCTGGATGGAGCGTTTGACAACATCCATGCCGACCCCGCGGCCCGAGATGTCGGAGATGGTCGACGCGGTGGAGAAGCCCGGCAAGAAGATCAGGTTGTCGATCTCCTCATCGGTCAGCTGTGCGGTCGGCGGGATCAACCCTTTTTCCTCGGCGATCGCGCGGACGCGAGGCCGGTTTATGCCTGCTCCGTCGTCGGCGATGTCGATGACGATGCGTCCCGAGCGATGCGCTGCCGAAAGCCGTACCAGGCCTTCTTCGCGCTTGCCTGCTGCCGAACGAGCTTCGGGCTTTTCCAAACCATGATCGATCGCGTTGCGGATCATATGGGTGAGCGGATCGGCGAGCCGCTCAATGACCGTCTTGTCGACCTCGGTGCCTTCACCTTCGGTAACGAGGCGCACCTTCTTCGAGGTCGCGGCCGCGACCTCGCGGACAAGGCGAGGCATGCGCTGGAAAACCGATTTCACCGGCTGGGCGCGGATCGCCATGACGCCTTCCTGGATGTCGCGCGTCAGTTGCTCGAATTCATCGAGCCCGCTGGAAACTTCCGTTGAGCGGGCCAGACCCGCCTCCAATAGGCGCTGCGATAACATCGCCTGATTGATCACGAGCTCGCCGACGAGGTTCATCAGGCGATCTACCCGATCGAGCTCGACGCGGATCGTTGGCTGAGTCCCCTCGCCCGCGGCGCCCTTGTCGCCCTTCGCCGGTTCGGCTTTTAGGGGCGCGGCCTGAAGGTCGCGCGGCGTGCCGGCGAGTGCCAGCTCCTGGTGGTCGGGGGTCGTATCGGAAAGAGAGGTGTCGACTTGCTCCATGAGCTCGACAGGCTCCTCCCGGACTCGCCGCAGCAGGGCTGCGATGTCGTCTTCGCCGGGGTCGGTGACAGCCGAGTTGGCGCCGACAATGGTGAGGTCACAGTCGCCGTCGACGAATTCGAAGACGGCCCGCACATCCTCCTCGCCGTGCGTCGTCTTAAGCTCGATGCTCCACGAAAGATAAGCCGCCTCAGGGTCGAGCTCGGTCAACGGCGGTACCGATGCCGTGTCGCATACGACGGTTATCTCGCCGAGCCGTTCCAGCTCGCGCATCAATACCGCCGGCTCGTTGGCGTTGGCGTAAAGGCTTGGATGCGGTTTGAAGGTGATCGAGTATTCCGCGACCGGCGGTTCCGCGAAGATGGGAGCGTCGTCGAACACCGGCAGGTCCACAACGACCGGCTTGAAGTCGAGATCCTCGAGGTTGTCTTCGGAAGCGTCGGCTTCGGCGGCAGCCGCGGGGGCGCCGCTCAGCGCCGCAAGCTCGTCGCTGACGCTGCGGATGCGGGCCTCGTCGACATCGCCGCCGTCGCGAGCAACGCGTACGAGATCTGCCAGAACGTCAGCCGCGCGCAGCAAGGTCTCGACGACCGGCCCTGCCGCGGAGAGCCGCCCTTTGCGGACCTCGTCGAGCACTGTCTCGAAGACATGTGCGAAGCGCACGAGATTCTCGATCGCGAACGCTCCCGCACCCCCCTTGATCGAGTGCACGGCTCTAAATACAGCGTTGACGATCTCCGAGTCGGCGTCCCCGCTCTCGATCTCAAGCAGGCCCGATTCCAGCTCGGCGAGTTGCTCCTCGCACTCCTGGAAGAAGATTTGACGCAGCGCGTCCATGTCGCTTGAGGCCATCGGATCCCCCGCAAAGCTCAGCCTGCGACCCTGCGGATGGCGTCGACGAGCTTCACTGGATGGAAGGGCTTGACGATCCAACCAGTGGCGCCCGCGCTGCGTGCACGGCTCTTCTTCTCCGCGTCGCTTTCCGTGGTCAGGACCAAGATGGGAACCGCTCTGTGAGTGGAATCGCGGCGGACATGCTCGATGAATCCGAAGCCGTCGAGCCGCGGCATGTTGATGTCCGTTATGATCACGTCGGCCGGGCGGTCCTTCAGAACCTCTAGACCTTTGAGGCCATCCTCTGCCTGCAGCACGTGGTAGCCGGCATCCTGGAGAGCCAGCAGCAACATCTCACGCATGGTGCGGGAGTCGTCGACTGTAAGAACTGTCTTCCTCATCACGCGAGCTCCGGTACTGCAAAGTCTTGATCAACTTGAATTCCCAAGAGCCGACTGCCCTCCAGGAACTCTTCAGTGGGTTTCTCCAGGCCAAGACGCATGCCGTCGGCCTTCCACGTTGCGGCAGCCGCAAGGATCACTTGCAGACACTGCGCGCCGACGCGTCGGACTTGGCTGGCATCGACGCTCAGCTCGGTGCCGCGGCGCGAGAGCAAAGACTGCGCTAAGGGCCCTGCAGCTGTCAGATCGAGTACTTCTGGCAGCAGCAAGGGCTTTGGCGCAGTCTTCTTCGCCGCGCGCTTAGAACTCTTCCCAGCCCTGCTCATTGGCGATTGCCTCCAGCTTGCGCACTGCTGCCGGTGCCCCGCGCGTCGAAACTGTCTTCAAAGCGGGACGGGTTTTTCCCTGCGTGGCAGTGGTACGCGCCTCGCGACGGGTCAATTCGGCAGCCAGGTCCTGGCCGGTCTCGAAACGGCCGACCAGCTCGAGCAGCTTCTCGATCTCGCGGGCGAGGCCGTGGCTCGCGGCCGTGGTCTCCTCCACGACTGCCGCGTTCTGCTGGGTGGCCTGATCCATCTGGCTCACGCCGGTGTTGATCTCCTGCAGGCCGACCGATTGCTCCTTCGCACCGGCGGCGATTTCGGAGACGACGGTGTTGATCTCCGTCACCTCGACCATGATGCGTCCGAGCGCTTTGCCCATCTGGGCCACGAGATCGACACCCTGCTCGACCTGCTTGGTCGAGGCGGAGATCAATCCCTTGATCTCTTTTGCCGCCTCGGCCGAGCGCTGGGCGAGCGCGCGCACCTCGGAGGCGACGACCGCAAATCCGCGCCCCGCCTCGCCCGCTCGCGCAGCTTCGACGCCGGCGTTCAAGGCAAGGAGGTTGGTCTGGAAGGCGATCTCGTCGATCACGCCGATGATGTGGCTGATCTGCTGCGAAGAGCGCTCGATGTCGCCCATGGCGCCGATGGCCTGGCGCACAACTTCATCGCTCTTTTCAGCGTCAGACTTGGCGGAGGCGACGACTTCACGCGCATGCCCGGCGCCGTCCGCGGTCTTCTTTACAGTAGCGGTGATCTCGTCGAGAGCCGCCGCAGTCTGCTCGAGGCTCGCCGCTTGCTGCGCCGTGCGTCGCGACTGATCATCGGCCGCCGTCGAGATCTCACTGGTGGCGAAGCGGATGGCCTGCGTGCTGGACGCGATCGTAAGCAGCGCTTCCTGCAAGCTAGCGGCCGTCGTGTTGAAGTCGTGACGGATCTTCTCGTAATCCTCGGTAAATGCCGTGTTCAAGCGGTAAGTGAGGTCACCCTTCGACAAGCGCTCGAGCGCGGCCGAGAAGTCCCGCATGAAGGTGTTGTGCGCCTCGACGTAGAACTGGCTCTCGGCCTCCTGCTTGCGGCGCTGCTCCTCCGCAGCTACGCGGCCGGCCTCCGCCTCTTGCTCAAGCCGGTGTTTCTCGATCGCCGCCTGCTTGAAGGTCTGGACGGCCTGCGCCATCAACCCGATCTCGTCCGTGCGGTTGAGCGCGGGCACGTCGATGGCATGGTTGCCGGCAGCAAGGCTATTCATTGCAGTTGTGATCTGGCCCAATGGGAGCGCGATAAGCCGCGACATCCACCAGCCGGAAAGGAGAGCCACGCCGATCGCCAGCAGGCTGCCAACGAGCTGAGTAGTGCGGGCGAAGGATAGCGCTGCGTCGCGTTCGTCCCTGACTTTGTTGACCCAGGTATCGACCTTCTCCTGCGCCGACTTCGCCGAGGCGCGGAAGGCTTCGAATGCTGCTGTGGCGCGTGCCGGATCGCTGGTCGGCTCGGCGTCTTGGCTTGCGGCCTGCCGACGCCACGCTGTTGCAGTGGTCTGCATGGCTTCGAGATCAACCGCGACGGCCGCATGTTCAGGATTGGCTTCGATGATGCGGCGGGCGGCCGACATCTGATCGGCGAAACGCTGCGCGGCTGCCTGCACGGCAGCGTCGCCAGCCTTATCGCTGCGCGCCTGCTGCTCGTCATAGACGGCCGACACTGCCCGCACGACATCCTTGTCGAGGCTCACGGCAGAGGCGACGCCCGAGTTGGCGCGATCAATCGAAAGCAGGGTGAAGAAGAACGCGGTTCCCGTGATAGCAAATACGACGAGAACACACGCAAGGCCCAACGCAAGCTTGCGTGAGACCTTCAAATTGGCGAGCACCATGTAGCGGCATGCCCCTTGTTCGCGGTTAGCGGACAGACATACCGGGCTCGTACCGGCATGGCAGAACAGCATCATGCTATTGGCTGAACGCTTGGAGGCGTCGACCAATCTGCCATGCATTGACTATAAGAGGTGTAGTACTAACAATGAATTAGTGCTGTGCGTTTGCGAACTGGTTCAGTGTAATTTGGCGCTCAGCTTCCCACTTGCGAATGAAGTCGCGAGGAGATGCGGGCGTAGCACCGACGACAGCGCCAGTGGCTTGCATGCGAGTCGATGCAATTCATTCGCTCGCGCGCGCCGCACGTGCAGCGCTCGACGACGCGCCTTGCTCGTACGAGCGAATTAGCGCGAGCTCAAACCGAAACGGCCCCGGCGTACGACGAATTCTCAGGATGCGCCCTTGCGGTGAGAGCACGCCGCACACGTCCTGCGCTCAACGATTGTGAGCGCAGTCGTTGAAGAGCTTCCACATATCGGGGCTGCCGGAGTCGACGGCTCTCTTCATTAGGTAGTCGCAGTCGTTCGGCAACGACGAGCCGGAGTTGTTCGGCGGAGTCTGCAGGAGGTCGTTGTAGTCCATGTTGATGAAGGGAACGGCATTGCGGGCGTACGGGTTCGTGCGACCGGGGACAGGACCATATCCACCACCGCCAGGGCCATAGCCTCCGCCGGGGGGACCGTAGCCACCACCGCCAGGTCCGCCAGGTCCGCCAGGTCCACCGCCGGGAACGGGTCCATAGCCACCGCCGCCGGGTCCGAAGCCTCCCCCGTGACCGCCGCCGGGTCCGCCTCCGCCGCCGAAGCCACCACCGCCGAAGCCGCCGCCACCGCGAGCTTCCGCAATTGACATCAACGCCGAAAGGCCGACCAGCACACTCATGCTAGCGGCCAGTGCCGGCTGCAATTTCCTCATGGTCGGTCCTCCACGGTCAGATGTCAGCTGACGTGCTGACCCTGCACGACTGTGGCTGAGAGCCGTGAAAATCTCGATAAACCTGGCATTCAGGCTCAACCGAGTATCTCCACTTTGCCTTAAGGCCGGCCGTCAACGCGAAGCCAACTTCGGACGCGCCAAGCTCGATTCAGAGCGACGCCAATTCCGCTAGGAGCGATTGCGGACCGAGACCTAGACCGGCAGTACATCGTGATGGAATGCTCCGTGTAACGACAGAATAGTCCGATCATTTTACCGCGCGTTCCTATCGGTCGGCGCAACTTGCGGTTGGGATGTACCGCTGCCCCGCAGCGCGACCCCTCAGGTTCATTCCTCATCTTTGCGGATGCTTAACCCGCTCTCCCTTTTACTAGGGGCAGAGTGGGCAATCCGGGGGCGCTCTCGTCCCCGCGGCATGACGCCAACGATTGCCAGTCGCCTAAGCGCGACATGCAAGAAATCGAACAGAGAAGCCTTGTGCAGGTAAGCCGCGCCGCGTGGGCGCGAGCGAGCCTGATAAGCAGCCCCGACGTCGCGCTTAGCCTGCGGGACAACGATCCTGCCCACCGGAGTGCCTTGTATGCGTATGGACGATCAATCCAATCTCCTCTCGGAAATAGCCCCGACGCAAACTGCCTCCGAGGGGGGGCAGCAACCAGCGTCCACGCGCAGATCGCGCAAGCAACCGTCGGCCACTCCCATCCTTCATTTCCTTTCCACGCAAGCGTTCGCCAGTCCGTTCGATGTCAACATGGCGGTCGATGCCGGCTTCAAGGTCGTCGTCCCGCATACCAATGCGGGTCTGGAGCACACCACCGGTCTCGTGCAGGACGCCATCTTCTCTCGCCCTGTCGAGTATGGCTGCCGGACGGGCCTGTTCATCGGCGGCAAGGACGCCCTGCTTGCGCTCGATATGCTGGCTGCTGCGCAAGCGGCGCTCGTTCCGCCGTTCCAGCTCTCCGCATTCGCCGATCCGGGTGGATCGTTCACGACGGCCGCTGCCATGGTGGCGCTGGTGGAGGACGTCTATCGCGCCCGCACCGGTCACTCGCTGAAAGGTGCCCAGGTGGCGGTCTTCGGGGCAACCGGTGTCGTTGGCTTCGCCTCGTCGATCATTGCCGCGCAGGCCGGGGCGAAGGTGACGATGACCTCGCACATTGGGGTCAAAGCCCTCGAGCCTTTCGTGCGCGCCGGCCGCGCGAGATTCGGCGTCGATCTGAAACCCGTGGCCGCAGGGCGTGCCACCGACAAAGCATCGATCGTCGCCAAGGCGGACATCGTGCTATGCGCGGCTGCCGCCGGTGTTCGCGTCTTGACGCAAAAGCAGCTTGCCAAGTCGCGACGACTTGCCGTCGTCGCCGATGTCAACGCAGTGCCGCCATCGGGCATCGAGGGGGTGGAGCTGTTCGACCGTGGTCGCTTGCTCGACGGCTCGGACGTTGCCTCGGTGGGTCCGCTCGCAATCGGTGACATCAAGTACAAGACACAGGCGGCTCTATTCCGCAGCATGCTTGCATCGCGCGAAACGGTCATGCTCGACTTCACGCATGCATTCGCGAAAGCGCGCAAGCTCGTTTGTGCCCGGCCCGCGAACCCCTGACGGGGAACGCTCCGCGTCGGGGCTGGTCGAGATCGCGCAATTGTCCCGGACGCGAGCGGCAAGGTCAGGCACCGGGGTGCATGTCACATTGGCACGCGTTGCTCGTCGTCTATCGAGCCGCGCTTTTGGGTCTTGACATGCAGCACGCATACAGGTGCACATTGGGGTTGTGACGGAGTTAGGGAACGCGGTGAGACGCAAGTCAAAGCCGCGGCTGCGCCCGCAACTGTAAGCGGCGAGTCACTTCCGGATATGCCACTGGCGCTTCGCCTTGAAGTGCCGGGAAGGTCGGAAGGGACGTTCGAGCCGCCAGCCAGGAGACCTGCCGCCACAAGTCGCCCATTCGCCGTGCGGGCCGCGCGGTGGAACGGTTACCCGTAGTGGCGACTGATGTGCATCCGAAGGGGAGCTACGTCAGGCATGTCATTCTACGGTGTCATCTCCAGACACTAATTGGTTCAGGCGGTGATTGATTTCGCCACGGCGCGTCGCGCCGTCGGTGCGGCTGATCATATGTGCTGAAATTGAGAGTGCGTACCCGCGTGCTCCCCCCGGCCAGTTGGCGTATGGGGGGGGGTTATTCCAGTGTATCTGCGTTCATCCTATCGAAAGTGTCGTTCTCTTTTCACGCGCACTGCCAGCGCGCTCGCGGCGTCAGCCGTCGCTCTTGCCGCCCACAGCGGCGGTGCCCATGCGCAAGCTGTTGAGCCGCCGCAGCCGGCACCGGCCGCTGAAACGGTGCAGCTGCCAGCGGTCGAGGTGACCACCTCGACCGATCCGAAAAAGAAAGCGTCCGTAAAGAAGAAGGTCAAGCAAGCGCCCGGACCATCGGCTCCAGGCACTCCCGCGCCGAGCAGCTCCGCGTCGGCCAACAGCTCCGGCGAAGGCCAATCCAAGCCCGGGCTCAATCTCGATGTGCCAACGCAAACCGGCAGCCGCTTGGGACTGACGCCACTCGAAACTCCAGCGAGCGTCGAGGTAATCCCCGGTGTGACCATCCAGGAGCGCAGGCAGACGAGCGTCAGCCAGGCGGTGACCCAGAATGCCGCCGGCTTCACGTCGTCGGCTTCGCCGGGCAACGGTGACACCGGCCTTGCGACGCGCGGCTTTAACGGCCACGGGTCGGTCATGCAGCTTTACGATGGCACGCGGCTCTACGTCGGCGCCGGCACAGTGACCTTCCCGTTCGACGCTTGGTCGGCGGAGCGCATCGAGGTCCTGCGCGGTCCAGCTTCGGTGCTCTATGGCGAGGGCGCCATCGGCGGCGTCGTCAATGTCGTGCCGAAGAAGCCGACCGACTATTTCACGAATGAAGCCCTCGTCGCCGTCGGGACCGATGCGACACGCCGGTTTGGCGTGGGATCGGGTGGTCCGATCAGTGACCAGCTCGCCTACCGTATCGACGCCAGTGGCGTTCAGTCCGAAGGCTGGATGGACAACGAGCACGGCGACTTCAGCTCCATCGCTCTGTCGGGCGCCGTTTCCTACAAGCCCGTCAAGGAACTCAAGCTGACCGTCTCGCACGATCAGGCGTATCGCTCGCCCAACAGCTACTGGGGCACGCCGCTGATCAACGGCGTCATCCCGGACAGCATCCGCTTCAAGAGCTACAACATCCAGGATCACGACACGAACTTCATCGACAGCTGGACGCAAGTGAAGACGGAGTGGGACCCGACGCAGTGGTTCTCGCTGACCAACACCGCCTACCGCCTGACGACCGACCGCCACTGGCACAACGTAGAAACCTACGACTTCCAGGAAACCGGCCCCAACGCCGGCAAGGTGAAGCGCACAAGCTACACCGAGGTCGCCCACGACCAGGAGCAGTACGGCAACCGGTTGGATGCGACGCTGCGCGCCAACTTCGGGGGTGGCGTCAAGAACGAGCTAGTCGTCGGCTTCGATGTGAACCGCATCGCGTTCGTCAGCACGAGCAATTCGGGAGCGACGCCGGTGCCCGAGTCGTACGTCGACGCTTACAATCCGACGCCGGGATTCTTCATCCACAATCCGCCGGGCATGGGCCCGAGAACCGGAACGGTCACCAGGCAGTATTCGGTTTTCGCCGAGGACAGGCTGGAGCTGTCGAAGCAGCTGGCGCTCGTTGCTGGCATCCGGCTGGATAAGCCGACCCTCAATCGCTGGGATCTGCTCACCGGCGGGTATGTGCGCAGGGAATTCTCGCATACGCCGTGGCGGGTCGGAGCAGTCTTCACGCCCGTCAAGGATCTGGCGTTCTATGGCCAATATTCGACCGGTGTCGATCCCATCGGCGGCGCCGTCATCACCCTCAGCGCCGCCAACGCCAACTTCGAACTCGCCACGGGGCAGCAGTACGAGGTTGGCGTGAAGCAGGCGTTCTGGAACGGACTCGGCGAGTGGACGCTGGCCGCCTACGACATCGAGAAGCAGAACTTGTTGTCTCCGGATCCGAACAATTCGCTCATCGTGCGTCAAATCGGTGCCCAGTCCTCGCGCGGCATCGAGGCTTCGGTGGCCCTGCAGGTAACCGAAACGCTGCGTTACGAAGGCAACGTTGCCGTGCTCGAAGCGCAGTACGACCAATTCGCGACGACTACCGGATCGGGGGTGAATGCGCGTCTGGTCGACTTCTCCGGCAACCGGCCGACGAACGTTCCGCAGCAGGTGATCAACAACTGGCTGAGCTGGGCATTCATGCCGCAATGGGAAGGGCACCTCGGCGTGCAGTGGGTCGGCACGATGTACAACGACGACGCCAATACCGTGAAGCGTCCGCCGTTCACCGTCGTGAACCTCGGGGTCGACTACGACGTCACCAACAACAGCGAGATCGCGCTCTGGGTCTTCAATGCCTTCGACGAGGTCTATGCGGTCGGAGGCAACGCCACCGAATGGCAACTTGCCCCACCGCGTTCGGCCGAGCTCAGCTACCGCATCAAGTATTGAAATGAACGATCTCACCCATGCGCAGTCGTTCACTGCGCCGAAGGTCCGCCGTGCCGGTATGGCGCGGCGGGCCATGAAAACCGGCAAGCGGTGGCTTTTTTACACGCACCGCTGGCTCGGCGTGACCACGTGCATATTGAGTGTCATGTGGTTCCTCTCCGGACTAGTGATGCTCTACGTGCCGTTTCCGGTGTGGAACGATGAGCAGCGCGTAGCTTCGCTACCGGCGATCGCTCCCGGAACCGTGAAGGTGCTTCCCGACGAAGCGCTCGCGAGATCGGGGCTGACCGCACTGCCGTCCGTGTTCCGGCTGGAGATGGGCGGGGCGGAACCGGTCTATCGCCTCGTCGCCAGCGGCAAGCACGTTTCGGTCTCGGCCGTCTCCGGCGAGCCCGTTAGCGATGTCAGCGAGGCGGACGCGCGCAGGGTCGTCGGCGCGACATTCGGCGAGAAGATCGCTCGTGCTTCCGTGATCGACTACGATCAATGGACGGTGACGCGGAAGTACGATCCCTACCGGCCGCTCTACAAGCTCGAGCTCGGCGATGCGGCGGCCACCGTCGTCTACGTCTCCTCGCGCACCGGTGAGATCGTGCAGGACACGACCCACTTCGAGCGCGTGTGGAATTGGCTCGGCGCCATCCCGCATTGGATCTACTTCTCGCCCATCCGCAGGGATGCCGACTTGTGGCATCAGGTTGTGGTCTGGCTATCCGGGCCGATGATCATCGGCGCCGTTGCGGGGATGTGGATCGGTATCCTCCGGCTGCGTCCTAGCCGCGCCGCCAAGGGCAAGTCGATGACGCCGCATCGGGGCTGGATGAAATGGCACCACCTCGGAGGTCTCATCGGGGGCCTTTTCCTCGTCACGTGGATCGCCAGCGGCTGGCTGTCCATGAACCCGTTCAAGTTGTTCGCGCGCACGCAGAACACCGATGCGCAGCGTGCCGCCTACGCCGGTCGGGCCTCGCCACCCACCCTGGGCGTGACGTCGGAGGCTCTCGCCGCCGCAATCGGCACGAGCGCCAGCGAACTCTCGTTCGCTTGGGTCGGCGCAACGCCTATCATGCTCGCCCGCAAGCCAGGCGGTTCAGCCCTGCTCGCCGCCAGCACTGGATCACCGCTGGCACTAGATCAAACATTGCTGGTCAAGGCGGCGCAGGCCGCCTACCCGGCCGACCGCATCGCGGCGGTCGACCTCCTCACTGAGGAGGATGTTTACTGGTACTCCCACCATCGCAAGCGCCCGCTGCCGGTTCTCAGGGTGCAGTTCGAGGACGCCAACCGCACGTGGCTGATCATTGATCCGCAAACGGGCGAGATCGCCGGACTGAGCGACAGCAGCGCCCGCACTTATCGCTGGCTGTTCAACTTCCTGCACGACTACGACCTGCCGGTGCTGCTTCGGAACCAGCCGGCGCGCGATGGGATAGTCTGGCTGCTTTCGATCGCCGGACTGATCATCTCCGTGTCCGGAGTCGTGGTGGGCTGGCGGACGTTGACGCGTGGGAAATTCCCATAGGCCTGGGCCCGCATCAAAATTGAGAGTTCACACGATCAGTCGGCGAGATCGATCAAGTGGAAGAATGTGCCCGTGACTTCACCGCGCCGCGCGCCTGGGTCACTGGCTGGCGCACCTGTCGCATCCGTGATCGCTGCGAAGGGCGTGTCGGGGTTGGCGAGCACGCTGCAGTAGTGGAATTCGTGGCCGAGCAGCTCCGAACTCGTCTTCTGCGTGCCGTCGGCCGACAGGAGATGCGCACGCCGGTAGCCGAGGTGCAGGCGGCGCGCCTTGAAAGATGTCTCGAGACCGAGGAGGCCGAGCATCGTATGACGCCGTCCGTCGGCGTCCTCCAGGCCGGCGCCGAGCAGCATGTAGCCACCGCACTCCCCGTGCACGGGCACACCTTGCTCTGCGCATTCAGCCATGCGCGCACGGAAGGTTGCGGCATTTGCCAGCTTCCCTGCGTGCAGCTCTGGGTATCCGCCTGGCAGCCATACTGCATCGCAGTCGTGCGGTGGCCCTTCGTCGGCAAGCGGAGAAAACGTGGAGATCTCCGCCCCGGCGAGCCGCCAGCCGTCAACGATGTGCGGGTAGGTAAAGGAGAATGCGGCATCCCGCGCCAACGCGATCCGCTGGCCGGGAGGGGGAGGGCGCTTGATGCGCGTGCTCACCTCGGGCGCGATGTGCATCGGCCGCGTCAGCTGCACCAGTCGGTCGAGATCGATGCAACGGGCGACGACCGCCGCCATTGCGGCGATGCGCGCATCCAGATCGCTGATCTCCGCCGCCTGAACCAGGCCGAGATGGCGATGCTTGAGCTCGGCCTCCGGCGTGCGCGGCACGGCGCCGAGCACGGGAATGCCCAACGCCTCGATCGCGGTCGTGACCGACGCGGCGTGGCTCGGCCCGCCAACGCAGTTCAACACAACGCCGGCGACCTGCAGGCCGGCGCGATAGCGGCTGAGGCCGAGCGCCACGGCGGCGGCGGTCTCCGACTGCGCGGCGACATCGAGGATGAGCAGCACCGGCCAGCCTAGCAGCATGGCAAGATCCGCGGTCGATCCAAGGCCGTGCTGCCCCTGTCCCTTGGCCCCGTCGAACAGGCCCATCACGCCCTCGACGAGACAGATGTCGGCGTCGACGCCCGCCGTGCCGATGAGCGCCTCGATCACGCCGGTTCGCATTGCCCAGGCGTCGAGATTGAAGCTAGTTCGTCCGCACGCCGCGGTGTGGAAGGCTGGATCGATGTAGTCGGGCCCGCACTTGAATGGCTGGACCTTCACGCCGCTCTGGGTCAGCGCTCGCAACAACCCCATTGTCAGGGTCGATTTTCCGCTGCCGGATCGGGCTGCGGCGATGATGAGACCGGGAGGGCAGGTGCTCATGCCTCCCCCTGGAGAAGCGCATGAAGTAGGTGCCTGCGCACACCCACGACACTTCCGACAGCGACAATGGCCGGTGCACCGATGCCGTTGTCGCGCGCATCTTGTGCCGCGCGTCCGAGCTCGGTCTCGAGCAGGCGCTCCTCCGCGTAGGTCGCCGACGCGATGATGGCGACCGGCGTATCCGCCGCCAAGCCGGCGCCGAGGAACACTTCAGCGATCCGGGCCAGATTCGACATCGCCATGTAGAGGATGATGGGTTGTCCGGTGCGCGCCATCGCCTCCCAATCGCGCACCGACGTCTCGTCCAGCGCGCGATGACCGGTGGCCAGGATGACCGCGTGATTGGTTTCGCGCGTCGTCGCGGGAATGCCGGCCAGGGCCGCGGCGGCGAGCCCCGAGGTGATGCCCGGCACGACGCGGAAGCGGATGCCGGCATGGGCGAGGGCTTGGGCTTCCTCACCGCCCCGCCCGAATACGAACGGATCACCGCCCTTCAAGCGCACGACCTTGCGGCCCTCGCGGGCGAGCGCGATCAGATGCTCGTTGATGTCGGACTGATGGGGTGAGGGGGTGCCGCCGCGCTTTCCGGCGCCCTGGATCGCAGTGCCGGGCGCGGCCAGGCTGAGCACGCGCTTATCGATCAGCTCGTCGTGTACGATCACGTCGCCCGAGCGCAGCGCGTGTAGCGCCATGAGCGTCAGCAGCCGCGGGTCGCCCGGACCGGCACCGACCAACCAGACCTCGCCGGGGCGGAACTCGGGAAACGCAAGGTCAGTCATCGGCGCTCCGGCGGAAGCGTCGTTCGTAGTCCTTGGAGTAGAGGGCGCTGTCGGAAAAATTCTTAGCGCCGAGCGCGGGACCGACGAGAATGAGTGCCGTACGCTCGACAGGACCGCTTTCAGCTACGGCTTCTGAAATGCTGTCGAGGGTCGCGCGGATGACGCGTTCGTCCGGCCACGTCGCGCGATAGACAACCGCGACGGGACAAGCATCGCCGTAGAACGGCTTCAGTGCGGCGACGACCTCGTCGAGCACGTGGATCGACAAATGCACGGCAAGCGTGGCGCCGGTGGCGGCGAAGGCGGCGAGGGTTTCGCGCGGCGGCATGCTCGATGCGCGTCCCGGCGTACGGGTGAGCACCACCGACTGTGTCACCTCCGGCAAGGTCAACTCCTGCCTTAGCGCCGCTGCGGCGGCGGCGAATGCGGGGACGCCCGGCGTGACGGTGTAAGGGATGCCAAGCGCGTCAAGACGGCGGAGCTGCTCGCCGAGGGCACTCCAGATCGAAAGGTCGCCCGAATGCAGTCGGGCGACGTCCTCTGCGCGCTCAGAGGCACGTTGCATCTCCGCTATGATCTCGTCGAGCGACAGCGGTGCGGTGTCCACGATGCGTGCAGCTGGAGGACAATGAGCGAGCACCGCTTGCGGCACCAGCGACCCGGCATAGAGACAGACGGGGCACGTTGCGATGAGGTCGCGCCCGCGGACGGTAATGAGGTCGGGGGCGCCCGGCCCGGCGCCGATGAAATGAACCGTCATGCACCGCTTCCTGTCGCCAGAGCGCAGGTGACCGTCGGCGTGGTCGTGCGGGCAGCTATGAGCCGGGCGCCGGCTCCGGCGGCGGCAAGCGCCGCAGCCTCGGCGACGGACGGAACTCCCTTCAGAGATTGCACGCGCTCGGAAAAGGTCAGGAAGCCGTCGCCTACGCGCGCGAGGTCTGCAGGCGAGACGCCGATGACCGGAAGCGCGAGCCTGTCAGCAGCGGCAATGATGCCCGCTTCACACAATTTCTCCTCGGGCACCGCGAGTCCAACGAGTTGCGGGGCCGTGACGTTGTTCTGCGCGATCGCCGCAGCGATCGCTTCGAGCACCGCCTCGACGGTTGCGCCGCGGCGACAGCCTATCCCGGCGACGATCATGGCTTCACCGCCAGCCAATGCGTAACCGGCATCGCCGACCGCCAGCCCCAAAGGTTGCCGATCTTGTTGGCGCGCGCCAGCTCTATGCGCGTAAGCTCGCCGCCGAACTGCTGGAAGGCGGAAAACAGCGTCGCTTCCCCTTCGAGCGTCACGGCATTGGCGACTATGCGGCCGCCGGGCTTCAAGGCAGTCCAAGCGGCGGCGAGCACGCCATCACCCAGGCCCCCGCCGATGAACACGGCATCGGGAGGCTGAAGTCCAGCAAGTGCGTCGGGCGCGCGGCCGGTCACGATTTGCAATTCCGGGGTCCCGAGCGTGGCGGCATTGCGGGCGGCGTTCGCTGCGCGCTCCGAGTGCTCCTCGATGCCGATGGCGCGCAGGCTTCGATCGGCGAGTAGCCATTCGAGGGCGACCGAGCCGGCGCCCAGACCAATGTCCCAAAGGAGTTCACCGTAGCGCGGCGCGAGCGAGGCGAGTGTAATCGCGCGCACCTCGCGTTTGGTCAGTTGACCGTCATTGGCGAAGAGGTCGTCGTTGCGGCCGCTTGAGAATGTCGGCGCTAGCGCCGACGGCTGGCCGACGACCTCCAGCGCAATCGTGTTGAGCGCATCGATGTTGCTGCTGTCAAAGCCCACCGCAGCAGTACTCCGATGGATGCGCTCGCGTGGCCCACCCATGCGTTCCAGGACGGTCAGGCGCGAGGCGCCGAGCTGGCGCTCGGTAAGGAGGGTGGCGAGCTTAGCCGGCGTAGCGCTGTCCCACGAAAGCGCGAGGATGCGCGCACCGGGATGGAGATGACGTACGATACCGCGCAGGTCGCGGCCATGCAGCGACAGGGTCTGCACGTCCTGCAGTGCCCACCCCATGCGCGCGGCGGCGAGCGAAAACGCTGAGGGTTGCGGAAGGCAAAGTATCTCATTTGACGCGACCAGGGCCGCGAGCTGCTTGCCGATGCCAAAGTGATAGGGATCGCCCGAAGCGATAACGGCGACCGGACCGCCGCGGCTCGCCAGGATCTGAGGGAAGGCGCCCTCGATGGGGTTCGGCCATGTGAGACGCCTGCCCTTGATCAGCGAGTCCGCAAGCGTAAGATGCCGCTCGCCGCCGACGACCAGCTCGGCGGCAGCGATCAACTGGCGCGCCACCGGTGAAAGTCCCTCAACACCATCCTCGCCGATGCCGATGATGCTTAGCCATCGCTGTGCGCCGTGGGGCGTGGGTTCAACCGATCTTTCAGGAATTGCCATGCGCGTCCTCATACTCGGAGGCACAACGGAGGGCTACGCGCTGGCCGAGGCCTTGGCGCGCGACAGCCGGTTCGCTGCGACCTACTCGCTGGCGGGACGCACCAAGACGCCCCTGCTGCCCGGCGGCGCCACGCGCATCGGGGGTTTTGGTGGCGCCCAAGGCCTCATCGATTGGATGCGCGGCGAGAAGATCGACGCAATCGTCGACGCGACCCATCCCTACGCCGCGCGCATTTCGGCGAATGCCGTTGTTGCCGCCAACGCGCTTGACTTGCCGCTGTTGCGCCTGCAGCGCCCTGCATGGGTACCCGCGGCGGGTGATGATTGGCACGAGGCGGCAGACGCGAACGCCGCGGTGACAGCGCTGGGGCCAGAGCCGCGCACAGTGTTCCTCACCATTGGACGAACCGAGGTCGCTGCCTTCCGGGCGGCGCCCCAGCATCGCTACCTCATCCGTTCCGTCGACGCTCCGGAGAAGAATGGTCTGCCGCCTCGTGCCGAGGTGATCTTGCACCGAGGGCCATTTGGCCTTGATGACGAGCTGTCGCTCATGCGCGCGCACGGCATTGGCGTTGTCGTCAGCAAGAACGCGGGCGGTGAGGCGGCACACGCCAAGATCCGTGCGGCGCGTCAGCTGCAGATTCCGGTCGTGATGATCGCGCGCCCACCGCTGCCGGCGGCGCCAGAATGCCGCGACGTCGAGGCCGCCCTCGCCTGGCTGCAGGACGAAATCACGTCGGCTCATGGGCGGGAGCCCTCCGAGCGTGGCGTATAGGCCAGCGGCGCGGCCCCGTCGCGGTGGATGACGCGGGTCGTGCTCGAACCGACGATGACGAGCGTCCGCATGTCGGCCGGATAGGTGGCGGCCTCTGCGAGGGTGGTGATGTGCAGCTTGGCGTCGTTGCTGCCGGCGGCGCGGACGAAGATGACGACGGTCGACTCTGGCCGCCAGCGCAGCAGCAGCTCAAAGGCGCGCGCCAGCTGATGCGGTCGCGACCGCGATGCGGGATTATAGAGCGCCAACACAAAGTCCCCGTTAGATGCCGCCACCAGGCGCTTTTCGATGGTCGACCAGGACTTCAGATTGTCGGACAGGGAGACGGCGCAAAAATCGGCACCTAGGGGAGCGCCGGCCATCGCAGAGGCCGCAAGCATGGCCGTGACCCCCGGCTCAACGCGCACATCCAATGCGCGCCAATGCGCATCGCCCGTCTCCATGGCTTCGAACACGGCAGCCGCCATCGCGAAGATACCGGGATCACCGCTCGATACGACGACCACGCGGCGGCCCTCGTCAGCGAGGCGCAAGGCTTGCCGTGCTCGGTCAAGCTCGACGCGGTTATCCGAGGTATGCCTAAGTTGGCCCTCAATAAGCGGCACGCGCGCCATGTATGTTTCGTAGCCGATGAGGTCGGTCGCCTGACGCAGCGCTTCGCTGACCGCCGGGGTGGTCAGCTCGGGCGCGCCCGGCCCCAGGCCAACAATGGTCAGGGTGCCGCTCATAGACGCCGCCCTTGGCCAGGAATGAGCACCATCGCGAAGTAAGGACCAGCGTCGGCGACATGCTCGCGAAGCGCTATGACGCGCTCCTCGCTCATGGTGCCGCGTTCCACGTAGATGGCGCGCTCGATGAGCCCCGCCGCCTCAATGGCGCGGCGTACTTTTGCCAGGTTGCGCCCCACTTTCATAATCACGCAAGCGTCAGCGATGCCGAGTCGCTCGACGAGCTGTGCTTCGGGCAACGTGCCCGGCATGACGGTGAGCACGTCATCGCCCCAGGTGATCGGTGCGTTCGCCCGCGTCCAGCAGCCCGACATTCCGGTGACGCCAGGGACCACCTCGATGGGGAACGCCTGCTCCAGGCGCCGCCACATGTGCATGAACGAGCCGTAGAAGAACGGATCACCTTCGGCGAGAAGACCCACCGAGCGCCCCCGCTGCAGTTCGGCAGTGAGCGTCTCTGCACTTGCGCGGTAGAAGTCGGCGATGGCCCGCCGGTAGCCGGGATCAGCGCTCGGAATTTCATCGGTCACCGGGTATTCGAGGCGGAGCTCTGGCTGTGTCCCCGATAGGAGCGGCGCGACGATGCGGCGGGCGTTTCCTTCGCGACCGCACTTGGCGAAGAAGGCGACGATGTCGACGGAGCGAATGAGGCCGGCGGCGCGCAGCGTGACATAGCGAACGTCGCCGGGGCCGACGCCGATGCCGTAGAGCGTCCCGGGGTGCGCCCCGCCCGCGATGGTTTCCAGCGCCGTCATTCTTGATCACTCGCCAGCGCGTTCACGGCCGCGGCGGCGATCGCGCTGCCGCCCTTGCGGCCGCGCACGATCAAGTAGGGGATGGTGCCGTGGGCCGCCAACGCGTCTTTTGACTCCGCGGCGCCGACGAAGCCAACCGGGACGCCGATGATGGCTGCCGGTCGCGCCGCGCCGCGCTCGAGCATGTCGAGCAGGTGAAAGAGCGCTGTCGGTGCATTGCCGATGGCGATCACCGCGCCTTCGAGGCGCGGCCGCCACAACTCGAGGGCCGCAGCCGAGCGTGTCGTCCCGAGTGAGGCGGCGAGCCCAGGCACTGTACTGTCGCTCAGCATACAAATGACGTCGTTGGCGACCGGCAGGCGGCTACGCGTTACGCCATAAGATACCATCTGCGTGTCGCACAGGATTGGGGCACCGGCGCATAGCGCCTGGGACGCGGCGTCCGCGAACCCTGGAGACTGCTCGATGTCGCCGGCGATCTCGACCATGCCCGACGCGTGGATGATGCGCACCGCGACCTTCTCAGCGCGACCGCTGAAGCGTGACAGGTCCGCCTCGGCGCGGATGATCGCGAATGAGTTGCGATAAATCTCTGCGCCGTCGCGCAGATAGTCGTTCGTGGCGGCCATGCTGTTGCCTCCTAGACCGGCTTCAGCAGATGCGGATGACTGGCGAGGTCGCCCGGATGCACGAAGCGGCTAGGGGCCGAACGTGCCGTGCCTTGATGTATGACCGCGAACGTGCCGCTCGCACCGACGAGCGTCAGGTCGGCTGCGGTCGAGCGTGCACACCCCTTGCTGCATCCTGAAACATGGCAGGTGCTGACACCGAGCGCGCGCAAGGACGGCGCCAGCGCGCGCGCTGCCAAGCGCGTGTCGACGGATGCCGAGCTGCAGCCCGACGTGCCGGGACAGGCGTCGATGAGGTGCAGCGGATCGTGCGTATCGGTGATCAAGCCGGCCGCCGCGCTCCATGTCGTAAGTGCGCGAGCGGCAGTGTCATCGTCGGTGAGAGCATAGAGTGAGCGCCAGGGCGACACGCGGAAGGCCGCAATACCGGAGCGTGACGCGCAATCGGCGAGCCCATGCACCTCGTCAGAGGCGAGACGCCCGAATGCGGCGGCTAAGCCGACCGCGACAAGGTCGCCGCCGATGCGCACCGGGCCGAGGGGATGCTGCGCCGGCCTGGGCGACGGCATGTCGATAGCTCGCAGGCGCGCGTCGGCCAGAAGCGCGTCGACTGCACCTTCCGGCACATCGCGCATGCGCGCACCGGTGTGCGGGCGCAGGCGCAAATAGCGTGCTGCCAAATCGGCGGCCACCGCAGCGGCATCCTCGACGGCACAATTCGCCACGAGGCGCGTGCCGCCCGGTCTGTCGACCGTGAGCGCGACAACAGCATTTCCGTCGATGCGCACCGCCCTGAGACACATATCGCCGCCCACGTCATCGAGCGGCAATCTCCCGCCGCCATCGACGACGAACGAGAACTTGTCGGGTAACGCGGCGATTGAAGGATTGCCGACGACGGCTGCTTCCAACGCGTCGGCTAGCCGACGTGCGTCGACAATTTCGTGCGCATCGACACCAGCCAGCGGCCCGACGAGAATATTCGCTGTCTCGGCGCCGAGCAGCCCGATGCGCGTCAGCTCCTGCCAAACGTGTGGCAGGCTTCGCTCGGTGATCCCGCGCAACTGAATGTTCGCCCGGCGTGTCAGATCGATCAGCCCGTTGCCGTGTCGTTCGGCGATGTCGGCGATCGCCGCCAGATCGCCGGTGCTGAGAGAGCGGCCGCGGGGGCTCACGCGGACGATCAGGCCGTCGCCGGTTTGCATCGGCCGTGCGCTGCTCGGGCACCAGCCGCGGACGCTGAAGGGATCTATGCGGGGGATCGGCTGGATCATGCGGACAACCGCTGGGTGCTCGCCGCAGCGCGCAACCGCGCCAGTTCGGCATGCACGGCATTGCGCCGTGGAACCCACAGGCTGCGCGCGATGAGGTCTTCCATGCGCGAAGCGATGGCCTCGGCTGCGGCGGGATTGGCTTCAGTGATGGCGGTCATCACCTTTTCATCGGCGATGAGCGCGTCGTGTACGGCGTCGAACAGGTGCGAGGGGGCAGCGCTCCCCGTGGCCGCGAATGTATAGAGCGCGTCGACAGCCTGCGCCATTTCGCTGATGCCGCGATGCCCGTGGCCAATCATTCCGCCGATCCAACGGGGATTGGTAAGCCGGCCGCGGACGATGCGGGAAACCTCTTCGGCCATCGTCCGCGCGACCGGCTGGTTCGGGCGGCTCGTATCCAGGTGATAGAGGGCGGGCGCCCTGCCGGCCTGTTCGGCGGCCGCTGCGAACCCGCCGACGAAATCGGCTACCCCGTCGCCATCGAGGATGTCGCGCTCGCGGTCATCCTGCGGATGCACCAGCGCGTCGACAGTAGCGATGCGCTCGGCAAATTCTGCGCTCGCTTCGCTGCCGGCTTCCTGCTCGACGCCGTAGGTATGCGTCGAGGCGGCAAGGTAGGCGCGCGCCAGGTCCTCGCGCGTGCCCCATTGGGAGTCGAGCGCCGTTTCCGCTGTGCCTGCACCGTATATGTTGGCGCCGCCACCGAAGATGCGCGCGAGGCTTGCGCCCGCACGCCGGGCGGCGGCCAGCGGATTAGAAGCATCGTCCTCGTCGAGCGCGGCGACGCGCCTCACCGCCATCTCGAACATGGCGATCTGCGCTTGGAAGATGTCGCGGAACAATCCGGAGAGGCGCAGGGTGACATCGATGCGCGGCCGATCGAGCCGCGCCAAGGGCAGCACCTCGATGCCGCTGATGCGGTTTGAAGCGTGGTCCCAAGTCGGTCGGACGCCGAGATAGTCGAGCGCCTGCGCGAGGTCGTCGCCGCCGGTGCGCAGCGACGCCGAAGCCCACAGGTCGAGCATGACGGCGCGCGGGTACTCGCCCTTGTCCTGCAGATGCCGGCGCACGATCTCGGCAGCCGCGCGTGCGCCAATGATGGCGGCGGTGCGGGTCGGTACGGCGCGCGGGTCGATGGTGGTGAGGTTGCGGCCGCTGGGCAGGACGTCGAGACGTCCGCGCGTCGGGGCGCCCGCCGGACCTGGCGCGACGCGCCGGCCGTCGAGCGCGGCGATGAGAGCCGCGCGCTCGCTCTCGGCGCAGGCAAGCAACTGCTCGTGCACGCGCACCTGGAGCGTATTGGCCACCGACGGATCGAGGCTGCGCAGCGTGCTCTCGGCGAGTGCCGCGACTGCGGGTGCCGTGGGTGCGCGGCCGAAGACGTGCAGGCTGTCGCGGATGGCGAGATCCTTGATGTCGCACAATTGTGCGTCGAGCTTGGCGATGGCGGCGCGCGGGGGATCGTCGCGCGAGACACCGCAATCGGCGGCCAGGCCAGATCGCCAGGCGCGATCGATGATCTCGGTTTCGAGAAGCAGCTGGCGGCGGCGGTCCACGCCGTCCGCCTCGGTGTATTCCTCGAGGAGGCCTTCGAGCTCTGCCAGACCACCATGCAGGCCTGCGGTGCTCAGCGGCGGTGTCAGATGCCCGATGGTGATGGCAGAGATGCGGCGCTTGGCCTGCACGGCCTCGCCGGGGTTGTTGACGATGAACGGGTAGACGACGGGCAACGGTCCGAGCAGCGCTTCGGGGTAACAGTCTTGGGATAGGGCCAGCGCCTTGCCCGGAAGCCACTCGAGCGTTCCATGGGTGCCGAGGTGGATGAGAGCGTGGATGCGCTCCACCTGCCGCAGCGCCAAATAGAGCGCGATGTAGCCATGCCGTGGCGGACATGAGGTGTCGTGATAACCCTGCTTGCGTTCGCCGCGCGCGCCCCGGTCGGGCTGCAGCACAACGATGACATTCCCGGCGCGCAGGCAGGGAAAGCGGAATGCACCGTCGGCGAGCGCGGGATCACCTTCCGGCGCCCCCCACGCCTCGGTCACCTCCTCGCGCAGCGATGCCGAGAACGAGGCAAGGTGGGTGCGGTAGTCGGCTAGGGAAAGCTCGAGGTAGGCCGCGGGCTGCGAAGTGAGGCGCGCGATAACGTCGGCGTTCGGCGCCTCTGCGAGGCCTGCTGCATATCCGGCATTGCGCAGCAGCGAGAGGATTTCAGCGAGGCTTTCGGGCGTGTCGAGCCCGCACGCGTAACCAGTGCGGCCACCGCGCGCGGGATAGTCGGATAGCATCACCGCGAGCCGCCGTTCGCCGCGCGGCGTGGCGCCGAGACGCGCCCAGGCAGCGGCGAGCTTGGCGACATAAGCAACACGGTCTGCCAACGGCTCGTGCAGCACGCCGGCATATTCGAGATCGGGATCGAGCGGCGCCGCGGCCTTGAAGGAGATGGCGCGTGTGAAGAGGCGTCCGTCGAGTTCGGGCAGCACCACGTTCATGGCAAGGTCGCTCGGCGCGAGGCCGCGGTCGGACGCTTGCCATGCCTCGCGGTTCGTGCCCGCGAGTGCGACCTGCAGCACCGGGCAGTCGGCAGCATCGAGCACGGTGCTGTCGTCGGAGCGGCGCGCCGAAAAAGCCGTCATGTTGACGATGACCGACGGGCGCCGCGCGGAGATCAGGTCAGAGAGTGCGCGCTCGGCATCTGGGTCTTTGAGGCTCGTCACCGCGGCGCCGATGCAATCGAGGCCTTCCGCCTCGAGCTGCTGCATCAAGGCCCGCACGGGGGCCATGTCGCTGGCGAACAAATTGGCGCGATAGAAGGTGACGAGGGCACCGGTGCGGCCGTCCTTTGCCTCCCGTGCCCATTCGTCTTCGCTGGCTACGCCGCCAACGCTCGACACGAGAATAGCTGCGCCGAACGCAACAGGTGACGCTGGCTCTACGGTTTCCCCGCGCACCAGCGCAGCCGCAAGCTGCAACGCGCCGGCGACATTGTCCGGGCCGCCGTGACGAAAGTAGGCGTCGAAAAGCGCCAGGTGCTCTGACGACACGGTCGACAGGGCCGCGAGCCGCGCGTCGGGGCGATCGTCGCCCGGCAATGCGACGAGTTGGACACCGCATCGCCGGCAGACGTCGGCCAAGCGCTCAAATCCGTAACGCCAGTAGTCGAGCCCACCGAGGCTGCGGACGATGACGACGCGGCTCCGGGCCACAACGCTGTCCATGTAAAGGTCGATCGACAGGGGGTGGCGCAGGCGCTTAAGGCTGGCGAGGCGCAAACTCGGCAGGGCATCGCGACGCTGCTTCCAAGCCGCGGCGAGGGCCGAGAGATCGCTATCGCTGAAGGACAGCACCACGACCTCCGCAGCCGATTGACCGAGGTCGACGGCGACGTCGATCTCGTCGAGCGTTGCGGACTGTGTGGCGAGCAGGTGCACTTTTGCCTATCAGCCTCCCGCGATTTCGCGCGAAATGGCGTCGCGATCGAGACCCTTCTGGCCGATGACGACGATTTGCCCTTGGCGGCTCTCGCCCAGGTGCCAGGCGCGGTCGAACTGGTGCTGCAAGCGATGGCCGACGCCTTGGATCAACAGGCGCATCGGCTTGCCCTTTACCTCGGCAAACCCCTTGATGCGCAGGATGTCGTGCGCGGCAGTGGCGGCGCCGATGCGGCCGAGAATGTCGGCCGGCTCGCCCACGGCGGGGATGTCGACGATGAAGCTCTCGAAGTCGTCGTGGTCGTGCTCCCCCTCGGCGTCGTGGTGCGATGGGCGCGCGGCGAGGTCGCCCTCGGCGGCAGCGTTGAGGCCGAGCAGCACCTTTGGGTCGAGCTTTGCACCCTCGGAGATGACGACCTTCACCGCGCGTGGAACGGCGGCCTTGATCTCGGCGGTGATGCGCACGCGCTCCTCATCGGTGAGAAGATCGGCCTTGTTGAGGACAATAAGGTCCGCACACAGCAGCTGATCCTCGTAGACCTCCTCGAGCGGATTGTCGTGATCGAGCGAGGGGTCCGCGGCTTGCTGCGCTTTTAGCGCGGCCGGATCGTCGGCGAAGCGGCCGGCAGCCACGGCTGCCCCATCGACCACCGTGATGACGCCGTCGACCGTGACGCGAGAGGCGATCGCCGGCCAGTTGAACGCCTGCACCAGCGGTTTGGGGAGCGCCAGACCCGACGTCTCGATGAGGATGTGCTGCGGCGGTTGCTCGAGAGCGAGCAGGCTCTCCAGCGCCGGCACGAAGTCGTCAGCCACCGTGCAGCAGATGCAACCATTGGACAGTTCGACAATGCGGTCCTCGCTGCACGTCTCGACGCCGCATCCTTTCAGGATTTCGCCGTCGATGCCGACGTCGCCGAACTCGTTGACGATCACCGCGAGGCGCCGTCCCCCGGCGTTCTGAAGAATATTGCGCACGAGCGTCGTCTTACCCGCCCCAAGAAAGCCGGTGATGATGCTGCAGGGCACCTTGGCAATGTCGCTCATGCTGTCTCCGTTGCGTGTTGCTCGAAGCCCAGTGGCGGAACACGCGCGATGACCCCTTTGCGAAAGGGAACCGGACGCTCGGCCCAGGGGACGATGCCATTCGCCGAGCGCTGGAACGCCAGCGCGGCAGCAGCAATATCGGCGACGTGCTCTTCAGCAATGAGATCGCCGATGACGTAGGTCCACTTGCCGGCGGCGGTCATCGCGATGGTGCTCGGCCGTTTGCAAACGGCGAGGCACTCGACCTCACGGACCCGGATGCCTGCTGCCCCGAGCTCGGTGAGGCGAGCGTTGAGCGACCGAGCGAGCACGGCGCCAGGCCGGAGGTGTGCTGCGTTCTCGGCACGCGGTGCGCAGCTCACGCATACGAAGATCTCGACCTCATCGGTCATCGGGGCTGTCCGCGCTCGCGCCGATGCGCTGCCAAAAGAGCCCGACAAAGAAGCCCGTTGCGATCCAGAGGATCGCCTGAATGGCGAGCGACACGGCGGCAAAACGCGCCGCCAACTCGGCGGGCACGCGCGTAGCAGCGTCGAGGGCAACATGCGGCGCGCCCCAGACGTGCGGCGCGAGGACGACAGGGATCGCCAGCAGCCTCAGCCAAGGGTTCTGCCCTCTCAGGAACAGCCAAATTGCGACCGCGGTCATGACGGCCGTCATGATCCACCATTGCTGGCGCTGGATCAGGTCGGCGGCGACCAGACCCGGGACCTCCGGCGCAAGTCCGACGGCCGGTGCCAGACCTGCGGCGACGAAGCCTGAGGCGCCCCACACCATGGCCGATTGCTCGGTGATCTTGTCGCCGGCGGCCAGCATGCCGGCCAGCAGGATCATGGCGAAGCCGACGGCGGTGCCGATGGTTGCCGTGCTTGTATAGAGTGTGCGCTCCAGCCCGTCGGCCGGCGCCCACTCGCTCGCCTCTGCTGAGTTGGCGCTCTCATCGTGGCCACTGTGCACGAGAATGAGCCGCGCTTCTCGGAAGCCGCCAAGAGCCGCGCTCGGCGCCACAGGACTCGCGTTCTCGAAGCGCTCGGCCTCGATGATGATCGGCGTCGTGGTGTAGGCCTGCAGCAGAGCAACTATGAGCCCAGCCAGCAGCCCGGCCAGAAGGCCGACCGCAAACACGCGGGTGTACATTGTCTAGGGCTCAGTGGCAGGGAAAGCTGAGGGAGTGCCGCGTGTCGTGGGCGGCACTGTGAAGCATCGCAGAGTGCGCAAACCCTGTCGTGAAGACGAGCGCTGCTCCGAATGCGAACGCGACGAGTGCCACCACCCGGACGTCGGCGCGCTGCTGGCTATGCGTGACGGCTGTCGTCATAGTGCCTCCTTGGCCCACCCACCGGAGCCATTTGGGTTGCAGTCGACGGCAGGTCTCCTGGCTCTCGGTTCATTGCTCTGCGGCTACCTTCCCGGTTTCCCAGTGGTGCACTTGCCGCAGGCTCGCCGATCACAGTTGCGGGGGCAGCTGCGGGATTGGTCGTTGGGCGACCTCACCGCATTCCCTTTCAATCCCCTTGCGGGGTACCGTCCTAAGGTCTGATAAGACTACGCTGGAAGCCGCGTCAATGGCAATCGCGGTCGCGCCTGGCGGGCGGGCTTCGCACGCATCTCAGCTTCGATCACAGAAATTTCGCCGAGGAGGACAGCTATGGTCGAAACCGCGCAGGAGGCCGAGCGCCACAAGGCGAAGATGGCAAATCGGAAGGCGGCGCAGGACGCCGAGGTGGCGGGCAAGACGATCGAGAAGGGTCTGCTCATCGTCCACACCGGCAAGGGCAAGGGCAAATCGACGGCAGCGTTTGGCCTGCTGCTACGGGCCCTGGGCCGCGGCTTCAAGGTCGGCGTGGTTCAGTTCGGCAAGGGCGCCTGGGACACGGGCGAGCGGCACGCCATCGACCGCTTTCCCGATCAAGTCGTTTGGTACGCGCTGGGCGAGGGGTTCACGTGGGAAACGCAGGACCGAACGCGCGACGTCGCCGCCGCAGAGCGCGCCTGGACGAAGGCCGAAGAGCTCATGGCCGATCCGGCGATCCGGCTCCTGATCCTCGATGAACTCAATATTTCGCTGCGTTACGATCATCTCGACGTGGCCCGCGTCGTAGCCGCGCTGCAGGCGCGCCGCCCCGATCTGCACATCGTGGTCACCGGCCGCAACGCCAAGCCGGAACTGGTCGAGGCGGCGGATCTGGTGACCGACATGACGCCGGTGAAGCATCACTTCGATGCCGGTGTCAAAGCCCAGGAAGGCATCGAGTACTGATGACCGCCAGGGCCCTCATGTTTCAGGGCACGGGCTCGGACGTCGGCAAGTCGACGCTGGTCGCAGGCGTCGCGCGGCTGTTGCGCAATCGCGGTTTCCGCGTACGGCCCTTCAAGCCGCAGAACATGTCGAACAACGCCGCAGTGACGGCCGATGGCGGCGAGATCGGCCGGGCGCAGGCATTACAGGCGCGCGCCGCGGGCGTCGCCCCGAGCATCCATATGAACCCGGTGCTGCTGAAACCGCAAAGCGAGGTCGGAGCGCAGGTGGTGGTGCGAGGACGCGTCATCGGCAACGCCAAGGCGGCGCAATATCAAGAGATGAAGCCAGCATTGATGACGGCCGTGCTCGACAGTTTTGCGCGGCTGTGCGGAGAGGCGGATATCGTGCTCGTCGAGGGCGCGGGTTCGGCGTCGGAGGTGAATCTTCGCCGCAACGACATCGCCAACATGGGCTTCGCAGGCGCGGCCGGCGTCCCCGTCGTTCTCATTGGCGATATCGAACGAGGCGGCGTGATCGCCAGCCTCGTCGGCACGCACGCGGTATTGCCGCCCGAGGACGCGCGGCTAATCGAGGGGTTCATCGTCAACAAGTTTCGCGGCGATCCGGGGTTGTTCGCCGACGGTATGCGTACGATCGCCGAAGTGACCGGCTGGCGCGCGCTGGGGCTCGTTCCTCATTTCGACGGCGTGCGGCATCTGCCGGCGGAGGACGTGCTGGGGCTGAGCGCGCGCGAGATCAAACCCGGCGCCAACGTGCGCATCGCCGTGCTTGCCTATCCGCGCGTTTCCAACTTTGACGACTTCGATCCTCTGCGCATGGAGCCGGCGGTCGACCTCGAGTTCGTCCGTCCCGGCACGCCAATTCCCGCCGGTGTCGATCTTGTCGTGTTGCCGGGTTCCAAGGCGACGATCGCCGACCTTGCCGACTTGCGCGCAGCCGGGTGGGACATCGATCTCAAGGCACACGTGCGGCGCGGCGGCCGCGTGCTCGGTATCTGCGGCGGCTACCAGATGCTGGGCAACTCCATCGCCGACCCGGCCGGGATCGAGGGACCGCCGGGGATCTGCGAAGGCCTGGGACTGCTCGACGTGGCGACACAGTTGACCGGTGACAAGCTGCTCGTCGAGGTCGCGGGCACCCGCATGGCCGGCGCTCCGTTCACGGGCTACGAGATGCACGTCGGGCGCACGGACGGCGCAGACTGCGTCCGGCCGATGCTGAGGTTTGCGGACGGACGCCTTGATGGCGCGGCAAGCGCCAACGGTCGGATCGAAGGGTGCTACGTGCACGGTCTTTTTGCCGACGACGCGCAACGCAGCGATTGGCTGGCACGTCTGGGCGCGGGAACGAGCGCCGTCAACTACGAGGACGTGGTTGAGAAGGCGCTCTACGACCTGGCGCAGCACCTCGAACGTCACATTGACTGCGACGCGTTGCTCGGGTTGGCGCGCGCACCGCGCCTGACCGCGTCGGCGACCGCGTGAACAACCATGAAGCGCATCCTCGTCATCGGGATCGGCTCGGGGGGAATGCAATTGCTCACCCTGCAGGCCATCGACGCACTGCGGACAGCGGACGTGGTCTTTATCTTCGATAAGGGCGAGGCGAAGGGCGATCTTGCGCATCTGCGCAAGGAGATCTGTGCGCGCTACTGCACCGAAAAACCTTACAAGGTCGTCGAGATCGCCAGCCCGCAGCGGGACCCAACCGGATCGTACGAGGCGGGGGTCGCCGCCTGGCATGCCGAACGCGCTGAACTCGCGGCGCAGGCCATCTGCGAGAACTTGGCGGACAAGCGGACAGGCGCATTTCTCGTATGGGGCGATCCGGCGCTCTACGACAGCACGCTGCGCATCTTGGAGACGATCAAGTCGTCTGCCGTGGTCGACTTCGAGTACGAGGTGATCCCCGGTATCAGCAGTATCCAGGTATTGGCCGCGCGCCACAAGATTGCGCTGAACACGGTCGGCGAGCCGGTGCTCGTCACGACGGGGCGCAAGCTCGCCCAATCGTTCCCCGCCGGACACGCGAGCATCGCTGTATTCCTCGACAACGGTGATGGCCTGCGCTCACTGGCCGGCCGGAAGGCTCACATCTATTGGGGGGCATATCTCGGGACTGACGACGAGGTTCTCGTCGCCGGCCCGCTCCAAGACGCGTTGGAGCGGATCCTTGAGTTGCGCGGTACGCTTCGACGCGAGAAGGGCTGGATCTTCGACGTCTATCTCGTTCGCCCTTTGGCGGATTGCTGAAGAGGCTCATAGCAACCACGCGTTCTTTGACCGATCCGGCAACCGTCCGTTACTGAGCCGGGAGTCTCGTGTTCATGATTGGCGTGATCGCGCCATTCACATGATACTTGTGGCACAGCAAACAGTCTTGGCGCGCCATGCTGCTGGTGTGACAGGTCTGGCAGAGATCTTTCTTCACCTCGCCGAAATTGGATACAAAGCTTTGCGGATTGCCCTGCTCGAAGCTCTTTAGATAGGGGCGGCCTCTTTCAAGGTTATGGCAGCTCAGACAGCCGCGATTCTCCAGCCCGCCAGTGCGATTTTCGATGACGCCGAAGTGGGGCTCGTGGATGAAATTCGTGAAGCGTCCCCGCTTGCTCTCGACCGACGGTGGCGAGAAATTGACGACCCTGCCTCTGCGGATTTCGTCAACGCTATGACATTTCGTGCATGAGCCCTGAGCGTCCTTGCTCGTGAGAAAATCGAAGACCCCCCCCGCGGGATTCGGATCACCTTTCGGCGCTCGGGGGCCGGTCAGAAAGAGCCAAGAGTAGATGAGTTTGTCCTTGTGTCCGGTCGGGCGGTAGAAAATCGCGTAGTCCTGCCGATACCAGCCGCCATACTCAGCCCAGCTCTCCGGATCCACATCGCTTTCTATGCTGATCACGGGCGTCGCGCTTGTTCGAGGCTCAGTCGGCTGGGTACCTGAGTCCGCCGGAGCTGGCGCATTGGGGTCTGCCTTGGAGGCGGCGCCTGCAGGCTGGGCTCCTGTCCCGGTGTCCTTGCTGCCTGCTTTCATCGCGCGAAGCTCTTCTTCCGTGGGGAAGAGTAGATCGTCTTTTTGGTCCGCTCCCTTGGCTTGAGGCTGGTCGTTGGCGGCGAGCTCTTTCTTGCCGTCATGTGGCTTTTCGTTCGGGGTATCGGCTTTTCCGGCCACTGCTTCAGGCCCCGCTGCTTGCCCGGCGGCCTTGACACCTGCCCGCATCGCTCCCGGCAGATCGCCGGCGGACGGCGTTTCCTTCCTGCCGTCTTGGTTGGCGTTCCCTGTGCTGGATTTTCCGGCCGCTCCTTCAGGCTGGACTGCCTCCGCCGCACCCTTAAACATCAGACACTGACCGAGAATGCCCACCAGGCAAGGTGGCGGATCGCGTTTGGGTACGCTGGCTGTTTCGCTAGCCGACTCTTGGGGGCTAGCCGCCGGGGTTTCCTGACGTGCATCCCGACCTGACGGCTCCTCGGGAGGCGCCGACATGGCCGATGTCGATCCAGTGGTCATTGTGGTCCAACCGCTTTGCTTTTGACCACTCATGTCGCGAGGGTTGGCCATTTCCGTCGCGAGATTGGGTAGCCACTGCTGTTGCGCACTCGTGACCACATCGCGCGGGATGCTCGCGGTCAGATCGGCAACGAGATTGGCACTCAGCTTCGCCCCGCCGCCAATATTGAAGTTGCCCAGCACGTCCGACGCTTTTCCCTTAATCAGCGCATAGAACAGCCCCTTGATCTCCCAGACCAGGGTGGTCACCGCCTTTATCTGGTCGTCGCTTGCACCGCTCAGATCCTGAAGCTTCAGGGTGTCAACGGTCTTGATCAGAGCACGCCCCCGCTCATCCCGGCCGATCATCACCTGCATGAACGGTGTGAGCGCGGCATCCGATGCGTCCGGCCATTCGCCGATCGGGGCGTTCTTCTTCTTCAGCGTCTGCAGGTCGAGGCCAGGCAGGCTCAGGAAGGCAATGCCTTTCGGGCCGCTGGCCCGCTCCTTGCCGATGATCTGGTCGAGATGGCAACCGGTGCAAGTCTTCTCGAACGGCGCCACGGCCATGACGCGCTTGTCCTCACGGCTGTCGTGACAGCTCGAGCAGGTCTCGGGAATGCGCCTCGCGGGATCTTTCTTCGCCACTTCCGGGTAGTGTTTGCCGAAATGGCCCGCATGGTCGTAGATGATCCGCGTGCGCCGCTTGAACGGATAGTTCTCGAATTTCGGGTGATTGCCGTCGAAGCTGTCGAATTTCACCACGTGGCACGAGCGGCATTGCTCGTTGGAGATCTTGTTCAGATTGAAACTGACGCCCTGGTGCTCCTGGTGGCAGGTCGCGCAGTAGAGACCGCGCGCGACCACGTCGTGAGTGGGGAAGGCGGTGCTCTGCGCGCGGGCCGATTGCGGCACAGGCGATCCCGCAGCGATTTTCGTCAACCGCGCCGTGCTCTGCTTCAGCGCCTCGGCCGAAGCGCTGTGCGCGTTGAAGGCCGTGTCGGGCATCTTGTGGCATGTGAGGCAGGCCTTGCTGTCGGCGAGCGGATCGCCGGCGACGAGGCCGTGAAGCCAGCTCAATTTGCCTTTGCCGCTCTTGGTGTGGCAGGCGCTGCACTTTTCGATGGCGCCATGAGCGCTCGCCAGCGGCCCCGGCATCAGGAATTGCGTGCCCTTCGAGAGAATGAAGGCCGAGCCCAGGCAGACGACGGTCACAAGGGCCAGAAGCACGGCCAGAAGGTCGCGCCGGGAGCCGGGTCTCTCGGTCTTCGGCGGCATATCCGATGTGATCCGTCGCGGCCGCCACATCACCAAGCCCCTGATGAAAAGGCATAGACGACGAGGACGTGCAGCACCGTCAGCACGGTCAGCCCGTAGGTGACGGGCACATGCACGAACAGCCAACCCCTGGTCAGCCCGAGATAGACACGCGCGAAGTCGAGCCGGTCTTTTTCGACCGCCAGGGTCTTGATTGCGGCAAGCTTCTCCCGGCTCTGCTGGTCGACATAACGTGAGAGGTCGTCGATCTCGTCGGTCAACCGCCTGAGCGGGCGCTGCGAGCCGATGAGATGAGCGGTGAAGTTGCGCGGTCCCTCGAAAAAGTCCCGCAGGTGGTTGGCGTAGAGGTCCATGATCCAGGCGTCGTGGGGCAGACCCGGCAACGGCAAGGCGATCTGAGCGGCCGCCGGATCGGTCTCGGCGACGGCGGCATGGACATCCCGGGCAAGCTCCGCCCGAAGCGTAGCGATGCGATCATAGCTGATACTCTCGTCGATCCGGCCCTTGGCTCTAAGCGACCAGGCAAGATACGCGCCGAAAATGCCGCTCAGCGTCACCAGAACGAAGCCCGCCCACAGCGCCCATTCGAAGCCGGTGTCCGGCAGAGAGAAATCCGAATGCGAGATGAAGGCGGCGATCAGCAGATAGCCGAGAAAGATGTGAACCTTCCGCCAGCGCATGGCGGACTTCGGCGACAGGCGGGCCGCTTTGATGGCGATGTGGAAATAGAGCTGCACGCTCATGCCGCCGGCCAGCACCCAGCCATCGAGATAGCGCGGGTCGCGGAGCCCGTTGCCATAGATACAGACAAGCCAGAACAGGCCGGCGGAAATGGCCGCAATTAGAAGGCTCTGGGCTGTCTGGCGGATGAGATATCCCGCCGGGCCCCGACTGCGCCCGCCGATCGAGCCGCCAAGTGCGCGCGGCCCCGCCGGTCTCACGGCAGCTCCCCCGAAGTCAGGCATCGCGGTGGTTGTTCCCCATCAAGCCGGTTCAAGTTGCAGTCGTCGCGAGCCGGCTAAGTTCAATCTGGTTTCCTCGCCGTGCCTTTGTATTTGTCCGGTCCGGGAATGAGGCTATCGAGCCCGGCCATCGTGTTGCCGTCATACGTTTCGGTGATGCTCTCGAGCTGCTTGGAGACGCCGTCGGCAGCAGCCGTTAGTGAGCGTTCGTTGTTGAGCTTCAGCCCTGCCGAATGGGCAAGCTCGATCATCTTTGCGATCTCCGGCACGTTTGGCGCCGCTTTCGCCGCGACCGCGAGCTGCTTGCGCGCCAGGTCGACGCGCTTGGCCATCTCGAATGCGTAGGCCTTTCTCACGGTCGCCTTTCCGACCGCCCGCAATGCGGTCTCGAGCTCGACGCCGAGGCCGACGAGATAGAGCATCCGCCTGCGCGCTGCGCTGGCCGGAACGTTCTCTTTGCCCTTGGAGTAAGCTGTGTTGTGCCGCACCTCGCCCTGCGACCAGGACACAAGATCGAAGGCGCTGCCCGCCCGATGGCCGCCTTTGTTCACGAGGTCTTCTTGCGGCACGACGTGGCAGCTGTAGCAGTTCTTCGCCAGCAGGTAGACCGAGCGCGGCCTGATCATTCCTTTGGCATCGGAGAGCTTCCAGCGCGCCTTCTCCTCGGCACTGCTCTCGAAAAAAACTGTCTTGCCGCTGAACCCGCTGTGGATCTTGATCCAATCTTTCCCGGCGCCGTGGCAGGATTCGCAGGAGATGCCCGCCACTGGCTCCTCCGTGTCGTTCTTCTGCTGCACCGTGAAATGACAGTTCCGGCACAGGCTGTCCGACCTGATGCGCCGCACCCCCATTTTGTCCGCGATCTCGTTAGCCTTGGTGTTGCGCGGCATCTCACGGAAGGTCTTGAAATGATGCGTGCCCTTCCATGCCTCAACCTCCTGCTTGTGACATTCGCCACAGGCATTTGGACCGACGGTCTTGGCTGGATCGGCCGCAACTGCGCCGCCCGCAAAGCCGAAGATCGCCAACAAGCCGCAGAGACAATGTAAGCAAGAGCGGAGGGCGGCCTCCGGCCCGTACCCGATCAGCAGATCGATATGCGCTCTGAGGCTGATAATGACTACTCACCCCGTGCTTGAGCTATCCCATAGGACAGTATCGGCGGTTCTCGATCGAGAGCGAGTTGGCCAGCCTGGCGTCTGGATGGCACTGAGAGCCACCCCTTTGCGCGGGTCAGGACGCTTTCCCCGCCCTTGTCGTCGGTGGTCGGGAGGAACGGATCCGCATGGCAGGCCGCTCCGTTTAGCGCCGCGATCGATTTGATCGCATCGACCATACTCGGCGCGCCGCACGCGTGGAGAACGTCGGTCTGCAACAGACGCGGCAGATAGTCGGTCGGCCGGCCGGGCTTCACCGCCGAGGTGACAGTCTGCGGTGTGCTGCAGACAGGCAGGACGAGGACATTGGGGAAGCGGGCGAGCCGGGTGAGAGCCGGACCCATATAGAGAGACTCGATGGTGCGACCGCCGGCGATGATCATCATCCTGCGTTTGGGATTCTCGCGCAGCGCAGCAACGGCGATCGACCAGATCGGCGCGAAGCCAGTATTGGTGGCGACGAGGATCAGCCGGCACTCCTGATTGGGTCGGAAATGCGCCGACCCATAGGGCCCGGTCACCTTCACCCGATGGCCGGGGGCGATGCGCTTACCGAGCGCTGAGGTGACACGTCCATCGTTCATGCGCCGGACATGGAAGCAGACCGAGCAGCTGTTCGGGTCGCCGTGTAAGGGATGCGTGATACTGAAGGGACGGCTTGGATAGCCGCTGAAGCCTACCTGCACATATTGGCCCGCGTGATAGGGCAGCGCGCGATCAGTCTTGATGCCGACTTCAATCACCTCGTGCGAGAGGGGTCGCAATGAGCTCAGCACGCCTTCGACGGTGCGAACACCCGAGGGCTGGCCCATCTCGATCACCGCATCGCCGACGATCCGGCACTGACAGGCATGAACGATGCCCGGCTCGGAGCCTTCGCCGCCCCGAACTTCGCCGGATACCAGCCGCACGCAACAGGTGCCGCAGTGGCCCGCCCGGCAGTCGTGGGGCATAGCGACGCCGTTGCTCAGAGCAGCGTCCAGCAATAACTCGCCGCGGCGCGCCTGAAAGCTGCTTCCATTTATGGTGACTTGGCTGCTTGGCATTTTCCAATCCATGGCTGCTTTCGAACGAAAAAGCCAAAACAGTGTGGTCTTGCCATGACAATCAGGCGAAAAGAGCAAGGCAAACGGCGGAAGAACGGGCCGCCGAATGCGCCGTGCTGTTTATGATTTTGTTGGAGGCAATGGACCCAATAAATGATTGAGGCCAAGCGAAAGCGAAAGGCCGGAACTCTGCGTCGAGAGTTCGCCCCTTAATTGCAGATCGGCCATTTTTTTCCGTCGGCCTTTTACGCCATAGAGACGCGCAAGCTCTCCGGCCGAGTCAAAGACTCGGCCGCGAACCGCTCGTGCTCACGCGCCGGGCGAATGCCGGTGCGCCGAACAGAAAACAGTTTGCTCTAGTGCAGTACCCCCACAACGCGCAGAAGCCCGGCAACAGCGGCGATCGCAACTAAAAAGGCGAATACCGCTATCTGGCCCCGGTCGAAGCGATCGTCCTCTGACAATCGTGTCTCGCGATGATGTGATGACATGGCTCAGTTCCCTCGTCCCGCTTTATGGACGTCCCACTGATCCCGCAACGATGAGTAACTTCCTTCTATCGGGCAGAAATGCGGCGCTTCCAAAATCGTCATTCGTTCAGTTGTTCGGCAACCTACGGTTTATCCGCTCGATTTCAGATTTTCCATTTTCCTGGCGGCCATATCACGGCCCATTTTCCGCGTATCAATAATTGAAATCCCGGGCGGTGCGGGCGCCGTTTCGCGTAAGCGATGCAAAATCGGGATGTCGCCTCTGAATATAAATTGGGGGGTAAGGCGATGAAGCAATGGCCCGGTCTCTTGACGCTTTCGTGCGCTCTAGCGAGCGCCCTGCTGATAAACGCAGCACTCCTCAGCTGGGATGCGGTCGCCGCGTCCCGGGAGGCTTCGGGAATCCCAAACATACAAACACGACCGGGGTTGAGGCTCGCGGAGAGTAAAGGAGCGTCCGCAACAACCGCTGCGGACGCCGCGCTGGAAGCACTCATCAAGGACGACGAAGGGAAAAGGGCCAAGGCTGAAAAACCGGCTGACAAGAGCGGCACCGCGAGCGCCAAGCCCGATGGCCACGACGCCCTCAACGACGAGAGCCTCTATCCCACCGCTGCGCAATGCGGCGAGTGCCACAAGCAGATCTACGAGGAGTGGTCGTCGTCGCAGCATGCCTACGCGTCGATCTCGCCGATGTTCCACAAGTTCGAACAGAAGTTCCAGGATTTGACCCAAGGGACGGTCGGCACCTTCTGCGTGCGTTGCCACCAGCAGGTCGGCACCCAGCTTGGTGAGGCACGCGAAACGCCGCTCTGGGCACGCAGCCAGATCTCGCGCGAGGGCGTGAGCTGCATCACCTGCCACCGGGTCAAGGAGCAGTACAGCAAGGTCAACGGCGAGCGCCGGGTCGAGCCGGGCAAGATCTACGAGCCGGTCTACGGCAGCGGCCAGCAGAGCGTGATCAAAGACGTCCTCGCCAACAAGGAGACCTATTCCGTCAAGACCAGCACCGACGGGCGCGGCAACGACATTCACAAGGGCATGATCACCAACGACCAGATCACAAAATCAGAGTTCTGCGTCAGCTGCCACCAGGTCGCCGTCAACCTCGGCATCAAGCTGGAGATCGTCTGGGATCAGTATCGCGACAGCCCGGCCCGCAAAGCCGGCGTCAGCTGCCAGGACTGCCACATGGGCAAGGTTGCGGGAAAGCCCGACGGCTATTCAACCGCGCCTTCCGCGGTCGTCGGCGGCAAGGAGGTCAACCCGGGACGCAAGCACGCCAACCACCGCTTCATCGGCCCGGGCTATTCGATCGCCCATCCGGGTGTCTTCCCTCACAACACGAAGGCCCAGGCCTACAGCATCAAGGATTGGCTGGAGTTCGACTGGCGCGCCGGTTGGGGCACGACCAGGTTCGAGGACAAGGTCGCCGACGGCAAGATCAAGGTCGCCTTTCCTAAGCGTTGGGCCGATGCGCTCGACCGCGAAGATGCCCGGCAGATCCTCGACGAGAACCTCAAGAAGCTCGACGAGCGCGACAAGCTCAGAAAGCAGGTCATGGAGAACAGCAGCCACGTCGACGGTCCCTACATCGAGGGCACCCCGAGCGTCGGCAGGGATTTGGCGTTCTCCTACAAAATCAAGAACACCAATACGGGGCACAACCTGCCGTCCGGTTCGCTGGGTGCGCAGCCGCAGCTCTGGGTGAACGTTGCCCTCGTCGACCCCGACGGCAAGAACGTCTGGGAGTCGGGGTATGTCGACAGCAACGGCGACATCGCCGATCTGCACAGCTTGGATGTCGCCGCCGGTCGCATCGCGACGGACCAGCAGCTGGTGCACTTCCAAACCAAATTCCTGACGACCAACGTCAAGGGCACGGACCGCGAGATGTACCTGCCGGTGAACTTCGACATCGACCCGCTGCCGCATCTGCGGCCGCCCGGCGTCCCGACCACCGTGCTCAACCATCCGCCGCTGGTGCGCATGGAGAACCGATCATTCCCGCCGCTGGGCGAGAAGCGCGCCGAGTACCAAGTGCCAGGTGGCCTGATCACGAAGCCGGGCAAGTACCAACTCGCCTTCCGTATGCGGAGCCGCGCGGAGCCGATCTATTTCATGCGCTTCGTCCGTTCCACCAAGGAAATGGAGCAAAGCATGAATGAGCGGATCATGAACTTCCACTCCTTCGCGGTGGATATCGAAGTGAAAGACTAGTTCCGAGGCTGTGGGTTTGCGGGGACCCGACAAGGGGTCCAAATGTCGTGTAATGCGTGTTCTACGACAACGTCCGCCATTGTCGCGCTGGCAGCCAGTGGCTGCCTCGTCGTGTGCGGCACAATTGCAGCTCTTGCCGCAGGCGAGAGCAGCACCAAGACCGATGAGGGCTGGTCGACCGAAGTGCGGACCGGCGACGCCCGCGTGACGACCGCGGCAATCGAAGCCAATGCGAAGAAGGTGGACGCGCCCTCTAAGAAGAAGGTGAGCGCGCCTACTGAAAAGAAGATTGACAATAAAGCTGCAGAGCCGGCGGCCGCAAAACGCAAGGACACAAGCGGCAAGAAGGACCTTTTTCAACCCGACCCGCAGTACGAAAAGAAATACAGTGTCGAGGAGCAGGTCGACATCTACGGCGCGAAGAGCGCGGTCGAGCCGCCGCGTCCGCTGGTTGAGTTAGGCCGCCCGCAGTACACGTCCGGCATTTACGACGAGAGCAGCACCTTCCTCGGTGAGAAGAATTTGCTGCTTCCGGGCCTCGCCATCTATGGCGACTGGCGGACGGCGGTCGCCTACAACAACAACAACGGCAAGGATATTGCCCAGATCGCGACCCGGTTGAACATCGACGTCGACCTCAAGATCTCCGGCACTGAAAGAATCCACGCGTTCTTCACGCCGCTTCAGGAGAACAACAATAAGTTCACCCGCTTCGAGTTCGGCGGCGGCGACGGCAATGAGGACTTCAACGACGAGTTCGACTTCGAGCCGCAGACGCTGTTCTTCGAGGGTGACGTCGGCTCCCTCTATTCCGGCTTCTCCGGTCAGGAGGCCAGTTTCGACCTGCCCTTCACTGTCGGTCTCTTCCCGCTGTTCCTGCAGAACGGGATCTGGGCGAACGACGCGATCCTCGGCGGCGCGGTGAGCCTGCCGGCGAAGAACTCGGCGGCGCTAGGGCTTGCCAACTTCGACGTCACCTTCTTCGCCGCGTTCGACAACGTCGACAACGCGGGCATCATCGGAGCGGGCGACGACGACAACCACCTGGCCAACCTCTATGGCGTCACCGCCTTCATCGACGCCTTCGACGGCTATATCGAAGCGGGCTACGGCCTGATACAGGGCCGCGACGAACAGGACGGCCTTCTGACGCACTTTCTGACGGCCTCTTACAGCCGGCGCTATCTCAACACCTTGTCGAACTCGACCCGCTTGTTCGCGAACTTCGGAGATGACCCCGTAGGAGACAGCAACGGCATTGCCATCATTTCGGAAAACAGCCTGATCTCGGGCTTGCCGAGCACGCTGCTCCCTTACGCCAATTTCTTCGTCGGCTTCGGCAACCCTCAGCCCCTGGTCGACGGCAATGGCGCCGGCATACTGAAAAACGTCGGCATCAACTTCGAGACCGACGCCCTGACCGGCTACCCAAAACTCGACGACACCGGCTCCAACGCCTTGGGTGGCGCGCTCGGCTTGCAATATCTCTTCAATCTCGATGAGCAGCTCGTCTTTGAGGTGGCCATGGTGCAGCCCTTCGAAAACGACGGCATCGGTGCCGAGGACCCGCAGTACGGCTTCGGTGTCCGCTATCAGATCCCGATCGATCGGGCCTGGCTGTTCCGCGCCGATGCCACCTATCAGATCCTCGAGGGCGGCGACGAAGACAACTTCGGCGTCCGCGCCGAGGTCCGCAGGAAGTTCTGACCTATCAGCTATGCGAGGTGTCTCATGAGTAACCGGAATTCATTCGCATCGAGTCTGATGGCCTGCTTGCTGGCCGTCGGCTTCCTCGGCATTGCGCCAGTGACCAATGATGCATCGGCCGGGAAGTCCATTCGGAAGCCCGGCGAAGGCGGCAGGAGTTTCGCACTAGAGATGCAGCGTCGCGGCCGCGGCCCACGCATTCCCCTGCCTATGGGCCCGAGCTCCATCTACTACGATTACCCCTACTACTACAGCCGCGGATATTATCCGACGCATATAGGGGGCTACGTCTACTATCCGCGCAACTACTACACCCGCGGTTTCTCTCGAGGTCCTGGATCCTCTCGGCGCCCAAGAGCGCGCGGGCATTGGTAGAGGTGGCAAATGCAAAGGAAGCGGCTCGACGTAGAGACCTGCAAAGCCCGGCTCGAGGATATCGAAGCTCGACTTAAAGCGGGGAAACTCAACAAAGCAGAAGCGGACGCGGCGAGACTTGCTCTCCTCTCGCAACTGCGGTCGTCGCGCTGGGGTCTCGGCCTAGGCCTTCGACGTGCCCCTCGGACGTTGATTGCGCCTGCCGCAGTCTTCCTCCTCGTTGCTGGCATTGGCATTGCTGTTTCCTATGTGGCGGATCCTCCCGAGGCGGCCGGTCCAGCGGACACAACCTCATATTCGGAATCGGGTTTCGGGGCGGATGGCGAAATGCTGGCGAGCCTCACGGACTACACGCGTTCGATTGGATCCGAAGATGCAGCGTCTGCGCCGGCAGATGGCAAATCGCTACCTGACGTGAACACGCTGATCGAACGGCTGGCGGCTCGGCTCGAGACCACGCCGGAGGACATCGAAGGCTGGGAGATGCTCGGGCGGTCCTACTTCCACACGGCGCGCTATGAACAGGCGGCTACCGCCTTTGCGAGAGCGATGGAGCTTGATCCGAGTTCCACCGAGCTCAAGCGCTCATACGAGGAGGCCAAGGCGAAGGCCTCCAATAGCGCCAATTCAGAGACAGCCTCGTCTTTGCAGACCGGGGCCGTCGGCAAGGGTGGTGACGGACCTGGCGTCGAGAAAATTGCCGAGGCCGAAGCGATGCCTCCGCACGACCGGGAGGCTCAAATCCGATCGATGGTGGATGGCCTGGCTCATCGTCTAGAGAGCTCTCCGCGCGACGTCGAGGGCTGGACTCGCCTCATGCGCTCTCGAGTCGTGCTGGGCGAAAGAGAGGTCGCGACCACAGCCTTCCGCAAGGCGCTCGATGTCTTCAAGGACGACTCTGCAGCATCGAGCCAGATTACGGCCGCGGCGATTGAGCTCGGCCTGAAGGCCGAATGACTGCTCTGCGTTCTTGCCTGGAAGACGTGCAGGAGACCGAAATGAACTTTGCAGGCTTGTTCCAGCAGCGGCTCGAGGCCCTTCATCAAGAAGGGCGATACCGCGTTTTCGCGGATTTGAAGCGCCGCCGCGGGTCCTTTCCCGTGGCAGATCATTTTGCGGCCAATGGCTCGCACGAGGTTACGGTGTGGTGCTCCAACGATTATCTCGGCATGGGCCAGCACCCAGCGGTTTTAACGGCCATGCACCAGGCTATAGACGCCGTGGGAGCCGGCTCCGGCGGCACGCGCAATATCTCCGGCACGACCCACTATCACGTGGAGCTCGAAAGCGAGCTTGCCGACCTCCATGGCAAGGAAGCTGCGCTTCTTTTCACCTCAGCCTACATTGCCAACGACGCGACGCTCTCGACCCTCCTCAAACTCGTTCCTGGTACGGTTGTCTTCTCGGACGAGAAGAACCACGCCTCGATGATCGAGGGCATCCGCCACGGGCAGTGCGAGAAGCACATTTTTCGTCACAACGACGTTGCCGACCTCGAGGAGAAACTTAAGAAGTTTCCGCAGGGCACGCCCAAGATCATCGCCTTCGAGAGCGTCTACTCCATGGATGGGCACATCGCCCCCACCGCCGCTATCTGCGATCTCGCGGAGAAGTACGGTGCCCTGACCTACCTCGATGAGGTGCACGCCGTCGGCATGTACGGTCCGCGCGGTGGCGGCATCGCCGAGCGCGACGGCGTCATGGACCGGGTCGACATCATCAACGGCACGCTCGCCAAGGGGTTCGGGGTCATGGGCGGCTACATCGCCGGTTCCCGCGACCTCTGCGATGCGATCCGCTCGTTCGCCTCGGCGTTCATCTTCACGACATCGCTCGCGCCTGCGATCGTGGCCGGGGCGCTTGCTTCCGTCCGCCATCTGAAAACGAATGCCTTCGAGCGCGTCCGCCACCAGGAGCGGGTTCGGACGCTAAAGGCGTTGCTCAAGGCGAAGCGGTTGCCGGTTATGGACAATCCAAGCCACATCGTCCCCGTGATGGTCGGCTGCCCGGTTCACTGTAAGGCAGTGACGGACGCGCTGCTCCACCAATACGGGATCTACGTACAGCCAATAAACTATCCGACTGTATCGAAGGGCACCGAGCGGATGCGTCTCACGCCGTCGCCGGTCCACTCGGACGAGCAGATGGCGAACTTGATCCGTGCGCTCGAAGAACTCTGGGCGGCTTGCCCGGTCTCAAACGGCACCTACGTCAGGCTGGCGGCGGAGTAGACTGTTCGCCCTAATTTCTCTGCGATCTGCGACGTGCTCCTAGACCATCGAGACTTGAGATCTTTGACCAATCGAAGACGTAGCCTAGGCGTCGGAGGTAGGCGGCATTCGCTACTTCGTCGAGGGTCACAGGGGACGCTGGCCACTCGCTCCTGCCCGGCGTGGGCACATTCAATCTTTCGATCAGTGCCGCTTCATCACAGGCGAGTTGGAAGCGTGTGCCACCCTGCGTGTCGCTGACCCAGGGTGTGGTCTTCTCGCGCCAGCTCGTCGGATGACGAACCCGAGCGACAAGTTTCTGAAGCGTACTTTGCGGCTCGAACCTAAAACGACTGGCCATAGCGTAACCTCCGGCGTGCGCTTGTGTGGGCGTGCGCACTTGAAGCTGCACTTACATGGAAACGTGGGCAAAAGTTTGAACGCTACGCGCTAGCAAATCCGGAGCCAGAATGTGGTTCCTCTAGAGCGTACCGAACGCCAGCAACGGGATCGTGACGACAATCCCCGACAGGACGTGGGGCGGGTCGTGCTGGCCGTACTTGCTGAGAAGTTGAATGCAGCGCCACGAGGACCTGCTCCTGGAGCCCCCGCTCCCTTCCGCAAGTGTGCGCCACCTATCGAGTTACGCCGAGACGGGCCGAGGGGATCGCCTTCGCGCCGATTGCTATTTGGCGGCCGCCTTGATGGGAGCGGCTTGCACGCGACTGCCTTCGGCGAGGTTGACCGCCGGACTGCGGATCACGGTATCCCCGGCCTTCACGCCGTCGCTGATTTCCACTTGCGTGCCGAGATCGCGGGCGATGGTCACCTTGCGGAAGCGGACGGCGCCATCCTCCAGCACGGCGACGTGCAATCCGTCCGCGTCGAAGACCACGGCGTCGGCGGGGACGACGAGCAGCGGCTCCTTGCGTGGGATGTGCAGCTCGGCGGTGCAGTAGCTGCCGGGCTGCAGCGTGCCATCTGGATTGGGCACGTCGATCTCGGTGAGCAGCGTGCGGGTGTCGGGCTGCAGCGCGTCGGCGATGCGCGTTACCTTGCCGGGGAAGCTCCGCCCAGGGAGCTCGGGAATGTGGACGGCTGCATCGACGCCGGGGGCCACGCCAACCGCCTGGTCCTGCGGCACGTAGACGAAGGTGCGTATGACGTCGGTCTGCATGACGGTGAACATGAAGGTACCGGTGGTGGCGTCCGCCTGCACCAGCGAGCCGACGTCGATATTGCGCTGGGTGACGACGCCGTCGAACGGCGCGACGACCGTCTGGTAGGCCTTCTGCTGGTTGAGCACGCGTAGCTGCGCTTCCTGTGCCGCTATGTTCTGCTGCGCGACGGCGAGCGAGGCTTCGAGTGCTTTCAGGTTCTGCTGGTCGATCGATCCCTGCTGGCGCGTCGTCCAGCCTTCGGCAACGAGAGGCTTGTCGCGGTTCCAGGTGATGCGGGCGAGGTCGAGATTCGCTTGCGTCTGGCGGAAGCTAGCGCGGTCCAGCTCTAGCGTCGCCTTCGCCTGCTCGATCTGGTGGTCGAGCTCGGGCGCGGTGATCTGAGCGAGAAGCTGGTTGGCTATCACGCGGTCGCCGATGTCGGCGGTGCGCTTGTCGATGTAGCCGCTGGCGCGGGCGAAAATGTTGGCGGTGGTCAGTGCCTGGGTCGTCGCCGGCAGCGAGACCGTGAAGGTGTCGCCAGCGCTGCGCACCTCGGCGATCTGCACGGTCGGCACGAAATCGCGATGGCGCTGGGACGTCTGCAACGCGGCGTTGCGCTCCTGATAGGCGCCCCATCCGCCAATGCCGAGCGCACCGGCGAGAACGAGCAGAACACCCATTCCGAAGTAGACCGCGCGCCTGCCGACGTGCACGGGCGACGTGACGGCGGTCGGCTCGGTATTCTCGGTCATCACACTCCTCCTTCGAACACGCCGTGTTCGGCCTTTCCGTCATTGCCTTTGCGTAGCAGGGCGAACAGGTACGGGACGACCAGCAGGGTCGTCGGGGTTGCGAACAGGAGGCCGCCGATCACGGCGCGGGCAAGAGCGGCGTTCTGCTCCTCGCCGGGGCCGCCGATGGCCATGGGGATCATGCCGACGATCATCGCCGCGGCGGTCATCAGCACCGGGCGGATACGCGTGTGGCCGGCATCGATCGCGGCGCGGCGCGCCGGGACGCCAGCGAGCTGCTGCTCGCGGGCGAAGGTAACGAGCAGGATCGAGTTCGCCGACGCGACGCCCACCGCCATGATCGCACCCATCAGTGAGGGGACGTTGAGGGTCGTGCCCGTGATGAACAGCATGGCGAGGATGCCGCAGAAGGTCGCCGGGAGCGCCAGAATGACGACGAATGGGTCGCCGAAGTTCTGGTAGTTCACGACCATCAGCAGGTAGACGATGACGGCGGCGAAGAGGATGCCGATGCCGAGGTCGATGAAGGCGCCGTTCATGCTGTCGATCTGGCCGACGACCTGGATGTAGTTGCCGGGCGCCAGCTGCTTCTGCAGGTCAGCGACCGCCTTATTGATGTCGCGCGCCACGCCGCCGAGGTCGCGGTCCTGTACGCTGGCGTAAACATCGAACACCGGCTGGATGTTGGTCTGGTTGGAGTTGGTCGGCAGGCTGTCGCGCTTCAGGGTGGCCACGTTGCTCAGTAACCCCGGCACCGGATCTCCGGTGGTGGAGATGCCGGTCGATACGGGTGTATTGTCGAGGTCGTTGACGGACCTGATTTCGTGCTCGGGCGTCTGCACCGCGATGTAGTACGGGCGGCCGTTTGCAGGGTCGGTCCAGAAGTTGGGGGATACCTGCTGCGATGAGCTCAGGCTGACGTTGAGGTTGCCCACCACTTGGTTGGCGTTGAGGCCGAGCTGGGCCGCGCGGGTGCGATCGATATTGGCGAGGAACGCGGGGCCATCCGTCTCCTGCTGCAAATGCGCGTCGGCGATGCCGGGGATGGCGGCGATGCGGCGCGTGAGCTCCTTGGCGACCTTCAGGTTGTTCGCCTTGTCGTAGCCGATGGTGCGCACGTCGATCTGCGCCGGCAGGCCGAAGTTCAGGATCTGCGTGACGATGTCGGCTGCCTGGAAATAGAAGGTGACATTGGGGAACGCGGTGGGGAGTGCTTCGCGTAGCTTGCGCACGTATTCGCTGGTCGGGGCGTGCCCTTCCTTCAGGGCGACGAGAATCACGCCGTCGTTGGCGCCGATGGTCGAGCCGTCGGTGAAGGCAAGGTTATAGGCGCGGGCCGGCAGGCCGATGTTGTCGACGATCAGCTCGCGGTCCTTGTCGGGGACGATCTCGCGGATCTTGTCCTCGATCCCTTGGAAGATGCGCTCGGTGGTCTCGATCCGCGTGCCGGCGGGCGCCCGCACATGCAACTGGATACGGCCGCCATCGATGGCCGGATAGAAATCGTGCCCGACGAGGAAAAACATCGCCGTGCCGAGCGCCAGCACCAAGCCGGCAAAAACGGGCACGATGGCGCGGCGCTTAAGCAGGACCTCGAGCAGTGCGGCGTAGCTGTTGCGCATGCGCTCGAAGCCGCGCTCGAAGGCGGCGTGAGCGCGTGAGAACACTCCGTTGCTTCCGCTCGCGTGCTTCTCGCCCTTGAGGAGCAGTCCGATGGTGATCGGTGTGAGCGTGCGCGACAGGCCGTAGGAGGCGAGCATGGCGAACACGACCGCGAGCGCCAGCGGCGTGAACAGGTAGCGGGCCGGTCCTTCGAGGAACACGACCGAGGTGAACACGCAGGCGATGGCCAGCGTCGACACGAGCGTCGGCACGGCGATCTCAGCCGAGCCGTGCAGCGTCGCCTCAGGCAGCGGCAGGCCCTTTTCGGTCAACAGGCGGTGGGTGTTCTCGATGGTGACGGTGGAATCGTCGACGAGAATGCCGATGGCCAGGGCCAGGCCGCCGAGCGTCATGGTGTTGAGCGTCTCGCCGAGGAAGAACAGACAAACGATCGACGACAGGATCGCCAGCGGGATGGAGATCATGACGACCAGGGTTGAGCGCCACGAGCCGAGGAACAGCAGGATCATAAACGCGGTGAGCGCGCCGGCGATGGCGCCTTCGCGCAGCACGCCGGTGACCGACTGCTTCACGAACACCGACTGATCGAACAGCTCGTTGATGGCGAGACCGGGAGGCGCGGCGGCGCGGGCGAGCGTGAGCGCCTGGCGCACGCCATTGACGACGTCGAGGGTAGAGGCATTGCCGTTCTTGATGACGCTGAGCAGCACCGCACGGCGCCCGTCCTGGCGGACAATGTTCTGCTGCACGGCGGAGCCGTCGCGCACGTTGCCGATGTCTTTCAGGAAGACGGTGGCGTGATTGGCAACCTTGACCGGGATGTTGTTGAGCTCGTCGATCGTCAGTGGCGTGGCGTTGGAATGCACGGTGTATTGCGTGTTGCCGATCTTCGCCGTGCCTGAAGGCAGCGTCAGGTTCTGCACGTTGACGGCGTTGACGATGTCGTTGGGCGTCAGCCCCTTGGCGACCAACTTGTCGGGGTCGATGTCGACCATGATCTGCCGATACTTGCCGCCGGCGGGCGTGGGGAAGGTGACGCCGTGCACGGGAGCTAGCTCCTGGCGCAGGCTGTAGATGCCGAAGTCGTAAAGCTGCTGCTCGTTGAGCGTGTCGGAGGTCAGGCTGAGCTGCAGAACGGGGACGCTCGAGGCATTGAATTGAACGATGATGGGCGGTTGGATGCCGGGTGGTAACAGAGCGCGGATCGCGTTGGTCGCCGACACGATCTGCGAGATGGCGAGGTCGAGATTGACGTCCGGCTGGAAGTAGATCTTCTGCACCGACAGGCCCAGGAGCGTCTGCGACTCCATGTTCTTGATGCCGGTGACGTTGGAGCTGATCGAGTACTGGCTGTAGGTGCTGACGCGCGCTTCCATCTCCGGCGTCGACAGGCCAGTGTACTGCCAAATCACCGTCACCACCGGAATGTTGATCTCCGGGAAGACGTCAGTCGGCATGCTGCGGATGGCGATGCCGCCCATGAAGACGATGAAGACGGCGAGCACGTAGAAAGTGTGCGGTAGCCGCAGGGCGAAGCGGACTATGCCCATGACGCCCTCCCGGAGCGATCAGGGAGGTCCGAAGTGCGGTTTGCGGTCGGTGAGCGGTTCATGTGTCAACACGCCGGTTGGATTTGGCAGCGTGCTGATTAGGTCGCAGACTTCGCCGGGAGGGCATATCGCCTTTGCGTATCGCAGGCGCGATACGCAAAGACCTTGCGCTGACCCTACGGGCTTTCCAGCCGATACCCCCGGGCAAGCCGACTATACAAACGTTTAGCCGACCAGGACGTGGGCGCCGCCTATCAATGTCGCTGCCGCGGCGAGGGCCAAGGGTATGAGCATGATCTCAATCCACGCCTGTTTCGCCGGCATGGGACCGGTGAAGGTGTCGACTTGCGATTCGAGGAAATCAGACATGCGCGGGTGCGCCGAAACGAGGCGCGTCGCTGCTGTATGGCGGAGCGCAAGCGGTATGCCGAAGAACACCACGGCGAGGACCGTGACCATCATGAGGTCGAGCTCTGTTCCGCCGGGCGCCGCAAAATCGGCCCAGGCCGTGCCGATCATCCAGAGATAGGCGGCGAAAACGCCGATGTAGACACCGTGCGGAAATTCGTCGCCGGGCAGTGCCTGAACTTCGGTCGCCACGTCGCTCATGGCGTCCACGCGCGCGACATTGGGGGCTCTCTCGAGAAAAGCGGTTTGCATGGCGTACCTCCTTCGTTGTCCCGCATAACAGCTGGATCGTCTGGCCGCTGCGTTGAAGGGGGATATACAAAGCAAGGTATTTGGCTCTCGCCAACAATCCAAAGCGCGCCGGTGTCGCCCGTATGCTTTTGCTACGCTTAGGCCTTTATCAAACGGAGTTGCTTAAGCGTACCGATAGGATCATGCGACACAAGCAGGCGCCGCGAATATCCTGAAGCGAGTTCATTGGTGGCAAGGAAGCGGCGCGCGCGTGCGGCAGCCCCTGATAATACATCACTCGAATTTTCCGTGGCTGCTGCCCGCCGCTGCGGTGTTGCTCGCGATGGCGATCTTCGCCGTCGACACGTTTACCCCGTTCGGCATGGCCGTCGCCGTGCTCTACGTGCTGGTGATCCTCATCGCGGCAAACTTCTGCGACCGGCGCCAACTCTTGGCCGTCGGATTTGGTTGCGTGGCGCTGACGCTGCTGGCCTTCACCATCACGCACGGGACCCAGTACGAAACGACCGCGTTCGCCCGCTGCCTCATCTCCCTCGCCGCCATCGGCATCACCACGCTCCTTGTGGAGCGCAACAAGTCAGCCGAGATGGTGCTGCGCGAGCAGGCCAATCTCCTGGCGGTGACCCACGACGCGGTGTTCGTGCGCGATGAGAACGACGTGATCCGCTACTGGAATCGCGGCGCCGAGGAACTCTACGGCTGGAGCGCAGAGGAGGCGATCGGCCAGGTTTCGCACCGATTGATGGCCTCCGACTTTCCGATTCCGTTACGCGCGATCACGCGCATTCTCGAGCGCGACGGCAAGTGGGAAGGGGAAATCACCCACACCAAGCGGGACGGCAGCGGCGTCCTCGTCGCTAGCCGCTGGTCGATCCAGCGGGGCGAGCAAGGCCGACCGCCGGCGATCCTGGAGACCAACAACGACATAACGACGGCGCGTCGCGCCGAGGAAGATCTGCGTCAGGCGCAGTCGAATCTGGCGCACGTCAATCGGGTGAGCACGCTCGGCGAGATGACCGCGTCGATCGCGCACGAGGTCAGCCAGCCGATCGCCGCCATGGTCGCCAGCGCCGGCGCGGGGCAGCGATGGCTCGCCGCCGGCAACATCGAAGAAGTGCAGCAGTCGCTCGCCCGCATCAGCAAGGACGGGCACCGTGCGAGCGAGGTAATCTCGCGCATTCGGGCGCTGTCGATGAAGCGGCCACCCCGCAAGGAGCAGGTAGACATCAACGACGCGATCCGCGAGGTGCTGGCGCTGGTTCGCGACCAGGCGGAGCGCAATCGCACAGAGCTGCGCACCGAGCTCAGCCCCGACCTGCCGCCGATCAATGTCGACCGCATCCAGATCCAGCAGGTGCTTTTGAATTTGATCGTCAACGCGCTGGAGGCCATGGCGACCAACGACGAGACGGACCGGGAGGTGCTGGTCTGCTCCCGCGGCAACGGCTCGGGCGGTGTGGAGGTTGTGGTGCAGGATACAGGCCCGGGGCTCGCAGCCGCGCAGATGGCGCAGGTGTTCGATGCCTTCTATACCACCAAGAGCAACGGCATCGGCATGGGCCTCGCCATCTGCCGGTCGATCATCGAAGCGCATGACGGGAGCCTCGGGGTGACGGACAACGAGCCCCGCGGTGCCGTATTCCAGTTTTCACTTCCGAGTGTCGAGTCAACTGTCGGTTCCGTGCCATGAGCGACGATAAAGCCGCCGTCTTCGTCATCGACGACGACGAGTCCATCCGCGAGGCGCTGCGCAGCCTGCTAGCCACCGTGGGACTCGAGGTTCACACCTTCCAGTCGACGCGCGAGTTCCTCGACGCGAAGCGGCCCGACCTACCGGCCTGCCTGGTGCTCGACGTGCGGTTGCCGGGGGTGAGCGGGCTCGACTTCCAGTCGGAGCTCAACAAGTCGAACGTGACGTTCCCGATCATCTTCATCAGCGGGCACGGCGATATTCCGATGACCGTGCGCGCCATCAAGGCGGGCGCCATCGAATTCCTCACCAAGCCGTTCCGTGATCAAGAGCTGCTCGACGCGGTGCAAGCCGGCATCCAGCAGGATCGCCAACGTCGCGAGCAAGCGGCGGGCATGGCCGGGCTGCAAGACCGGTTCAAGACGCTCACGGCCCGCGAGCGCGAGGTGATGGCGCATGTCGTTACGGGGCGAATGAACAAGCAGATCGCCGGTGAGCTCGACCTGAGTGAGATCACGGTGAAGGTCCACCGCGGCAACGTCATGCACAAGTTGGGCGCCAAGTCGCTGGCCGAGCTCGTCCGGATGGCTGACCAACTCGGTGTTTCGCCGCCCACCAAAGCCTAGCCAACTATACCTAAGCATAGTCGCTCGCCGCCAAAGGCTAGTCGATCGTGCCGAATGTCTAGATGCGCCTTCCGCACGTGCAATGTCGCGCGCCCAGGGGCCCCCGTAGCTTTCTTCTCAACAACCGAGTTGCCGAGATGGACAAGAGGACAATGATCTCGATCGTCGATGATGATGAATCGGTGAGGGACGCGACCGCGAACCTCATGCGGGCGGCAGGATATACGCCTCAGGCGTTTCCACATGCGCGCGCCTTCCTCGAGTCTTCGCATGTCTCGGACACCGACATCCTGATTGCCGACGTACAGATGCCCGGCATGAGCGGCCTGGAGCTGCACGACGCCCTGTTGGACGCCGGCAAGCACATCCCGACGCTGCTGATCACCGCCTATCCCGACGAGCGTATGCGCTCCCGCGCCCTGCACGCGGGCGTGATCGGCTACCTCACCAAGCCGTTCAACGAGTCCGAGCTTCTCGACACCATCCAATCCGTCCTTCGATCGGTCAAAACGCGGAGTATCGAGCAATGAACGTCGCCGTCTCCACTGCAGAGGCTCGCACCCGCGGGCACGTGAGCCGCACGTCCCCCATACGGCGCGCCTCGCAGCGCAAGGGGCAGGGCGTGCGCGGCACGCAGTTTGCACAACTCACCGCATTCGTCGCGGTCGCCGAGCATCGCAGTTTCACCCGCGCGGCCGAGCACCTCGGGTTGTCGACGCCGTCGCTCAGCCAGGCCATCCGCGCTCTCGAAGACGGCTTTGGCGTCCGGCTACTAAACCGCACGACGCGCAGCGTGTCTCTGACCGAGGCGGGAGAGGAACTCTTGGCGCATCTCAATCCCGTGCTTGAGGGCGTGGACAACGCCATCGACGCGGTCAACGCCTACCGCGACACTCCGAGTGGCACCATTCGCCTGACGGTGCATCCAGTGGCCGGCGCCACGGTTCTTGCACCACTCGTCGCCCGCTTCGCCGCGGCCTACCCGGCGATCGAACTGGAAGTCTCCGTCGACTTGGCCTGCCGCGATCTCGTCGGTGGGCATTTTGATGCCGGCATCCATCTCGGTAGCTCGATCGCCCAGGACATGATCGCCGTGCCGATCGGCGGCAAGCTGCGCGTGCTCACCGTCGCGTCGCCCGAATACCTCGCGCGCCACAAGCCGCCGGCGACGCCCGACGACCTCGGCCAACACAATTGCGTGCGCTACCGCTGGGATAAGGATGTCGCCAACGCCTGGCGCTTCATGAAGGGCGGCGAGCGCGCCGAGGTGGTGGTCGAAGGCACGCTCACCGTCAACGACTACGACCTGGCGCTGCGCTCCGCGCTCGACGGCATCGGCATCGCCCAGCTGCCCGAGGCTTCCATCGCCACGCACCTCGCCGAGGGACGCCTCGTTCCACTGCTGCTCGACTGGTCACCGGACTGGGCGGGCTTCTTCCTCTTCTATCCGAGCCGCCGCCACGTGCCGGTGAAACTCCGCGCGCTGGTCGATTTCCTGCGCAAAGGTGCCAAGCCAGAGCCCGGCATCGATCCCGCCGTACATCAATAACCGAGCGACCAGGATAGACAGGGGCCGTGCCATCTCACCGGACTCGGCAGCAGGTGTCGCGTTGCTGAGGCTTTAGCCTCTCTCGATTTTGTGGCCCGATTGGTTCAATAAGATGTGGCGATGACGCTCGAACAGTCTGGGCACTAGATTAGATGGGCAAGTTAAGACTCTCGAACATACGTAAGTGCTTCGGTGCATCCGTGATCCTCGAGGACATCAATCTCGAGATCGCGGACGGCGAGTTCGTGGTCTTCGTGGGACCCTCGGGTTGTGGCAAGTCAACCTTGCTGCGCCTCATCGCGGGACTCGATGAGGTATCCGGCGGCGAAATTTCCATTGATGGAAAAGTTGTCAATGATGTCGCGCCTGCACGCAGGGGCGTCGCCATGGTCTTCCAATCGTATGCGCTTTATCCGCACATGACGGTCTACCAGAACATGTCGTTCGGGCTACGGCTTGCCAAGCTCGATGTGCGGGACATCGATGCAGCGGTGCAATCGGCTGCTCGCAAGCTGCACATCGATCACTTGCTCGAGAAGAAGCCGAAGGTGTTGTCCGGCGGCCAGAGGCAGCGCGTCGCCATCGGCCGCGCAATCGTCCGGAAACCGAATGTCTTTCTGTTCGACGAGCCGCTGTCCAATCTCGATGCGGCCCTGCGGGCGAGCATGCGCTACGAGCTGGCAAAGCTCCATCAGGATCTTAAGACGACGATGATCTACGTGACGCACGATCAGGTCGAGGCGATGACGCTCGCGAAGCGTATCGTGGTTATGTCGGCGGGACGCATCGAGCAGGTCGGCACGCCGATGGAACTCTACAATGACCCGGACAACATCTTCGTTGCAGGATTTATTGGCTCTCCGCGCATGAATTTTCTTGATGCCGAGATCGAGTCGATAGCACCCCGGCGCGCCATCCTACGACTCCCTTCGGGCGACACCATCGCTGCGGCCGTTGATGCCCGCTCGGCCCGTCCGGGGCAACGCGTAACGCTCGGCATTCGGCCGGAGCACTTCGAGGCGCGCGCGAAATCGAATGAGCTGCCGGTGAAAGTTCGCTTCGTCGAACGCTTGGGAAGTGTGACGATCGCTTATGGCAACGCGGCGAGGACAGAGACGGAGGTGATCGTTCAGCTGCCTGGAGACTTCGAGGTCAGCCCTGGGGAAACAATTCTCTCCGGCGCGCCGCCGCGCGCCTGCTACCTCTTTGACGACAATGGGCGTGCCTTCCTCCGCGTCGCCGAGGAAACCCCAGTGGCCGCGTTGCCGGGTGGGATCGGCTAGCTCGTGCTTTCCTCAAGGACGGCGCCGTTGCTCGCGATGACCTTCGCATAGAAGTGCGCGCTGTCCTTCGGGGTGCGCTGTTGGGTTGCGAAGTTGACATGCACGATGCCGAAGCGCTTCGAATAGCCGAGCGACCATTCCAAATTGTCGAGCAGCGACCACGCCATATAGCCGCGGACGTCGACACCCTGCGCAATCGCATCGCGTACGGCGCCGAGATGCTCACGTAGGTAGTCAACGCGCAGAGGATCCTCGACCCGGCCCTTAGCGGCGGTCGGTGGATCGAAAAAGGCGGAACCGTTTTCGGTTACGTAGAGCGGGATATTGCCGTAGCAGCGTTTGACCCACAGAAGGGTCTCCGTCAGCCCCGGAGCGAACACCTCCCAACCCGTCTCAGTATATGTCGCCTGCTTCTGACGCACCGCGCAGGCCTTGAGCGGCCACGCGTTGGCATCGAAGCGCGTGACACTGCGCGTGTAATAGTTGACGCCCAAGAAATCGATCGGCTGTTGGATGAGGGCGAAGTCCTCAGATGGCCAGTCTGGCCACGCCTCGCCGAATATTTCGACCATCTCTTTGGGGTAATGACCGAAGAACACAGGGTCGAGGTACTGCCGGTTCATATAGGCTTCGGCGCGCGCCGTGGCGGCAACATCGGCCGGATCGTCGGAGGCGCGATACTTCGGCTCGATGTTGACCACGAGTCCGATCTCATGGCGCCCCGTCGCGCGGTAGGCCTGAACCGCCGCGCCGTGCGCGCGCAACAAGTTATGTGAGGCTATGGGAGCCTCGAAGCGGTTGCGGTGACCGGGTGCCAGAGCTCCATGGAGATAGCCGCCATCGGTGACGACCCAAGGCTCGTTCAGCGTCGCCCATTTCTTCACGCGGCCATCGAGCTTGCGGAACATGACCTCCGCGTAATCGGCGAACCATTTCGATATTTCGGGATTGAGCCAACCGCCGCGGTCATCGAGCGCTGCGGGAAGGTCCCAATGATAGAGCGTGACCAGCGGCTCGATTCCGTTCTCGAGCAACGCGTCGACGAGACGATCATAGAAGTCGAGCCCCGCATAGTTCACGTGTCCTGTACCCGCCGGCAGGATGCGGCTCCACGAGACACTGAAGCGGTACGCCTGTAGTCCAAGGCGTCGCATTATCGCGACGTCTTCCTTCCAGCGGCGATAATGATCGCAAGCGACGTCACCCGTGTCGCCGTCGCGGACCAATCCCGGCGTATGGACAAAGCGGTGCCAAATGCTCGGTCCCGCCCCATCGGCAAGAGGCGATCCTTCGACCTGATACGCCGCTGTTGCGCTGCCCCACAAAAAGCCATTTGGAAATTGTGCGGCGCACATTGCTTGCCCTCGAGTCTGTTGCACTGCCGTCGGTGTTAGCCACGATTTGTAGACATGCCCGATGTGAGTAGCACTCATGTCCACGATGTGAGTAGCACGCATGTCACTCTGCGGCGCAACAACGCGCTACTTTTAACTCATGGCTCGAAAAGCTCCGCATCAAGAGTTGTCGCGTTCTGCAGATGACTGTAAGCATCGTCCCACGGAGGGCGCCGGGGGGATGATCTCCAGCTTACAATCCGAAGAACGGGCCAACCGTTCACACCAACGTCGCGGCGCCAATGACACGTCGGCGCGAAATGCTTTGGTGTGTTTCAGTCGTGTCATCAAACGCGATCAGCAGTCCATCGCGTGGCTCTCGTCGCCGCCTCAATCGCCACTTAAACGACGCGCGTTCGAGGCAGCGCAACGGCGCAGAGTCCTCGTCAACATCAACCACAGATCTCTGGAGGCGTGAGGCCGGCGTTTGGCTCGCTGAAATTTTTCAGGAGCTCACAAAAGGCACGGCAAGAAGAAGAGCGGGAGGGCACGTAGCTTGGCAGGACGAAAAACGCCTGAGAAGGGCCGCAGGTTCCCAGCAAACCATGGCAACGCGAGCCGGCGCACCGTGCTGCTCGGTGGGCTAGGCCTGCTAGCGACGAGTACACTGCCCTTTCTAGCGGTATCCAGCGCGCTACCGCGCCGTTCCAGACCGGACCAGGTCGCGCTCGACCCGTTCATCGCCGACGTACAAAGGCGGACGTTTCGCTTTTTTTGGGAAACCACAAATCCGGAAAATGGTCTGGCGCGCGATCGCTTCCCGTCACCCTCTCCGTCAAGCATCGCGGCTGTAGGTTTTGCGCTTACCGCCTATCCCATAGGCGTCGAACGCGGCTACGTCACGCGCCGCGCGGCAAGAGCGCGGGTGCTCGCAACGTTGCGGTTCCTTTTTGAAGCGCCACAGGGGCCAGATCGTCTTGGTATGACGGGCCACCACGGCTTCTATTATCACTTCCTGGATATGACCACCGGCCACCGGGCGGGAGACTCCGAGCTGTCGACGGTCGATACGGCGCTCTGTCTTGCAGGGGTGCTATTTTGCCAATCCTATTTCGACGACCTTGCTGACGACGACGAGGCGCAGATCCGCGAGCTGGCAGAGAAGATATATGCTCGCGTCGATTGGCGGTGGGCCCAGGTTCGTCCGCCAGCGATCAGCCACGGCTGGTCGCCCGAATGCGGGTTCCTCGAATACGATTGGCGCGGCTACAACGAGGCAATGATCGTCTACCTTCTGGCACTCGGCTCGCCGACGTACCCGGTTGAGGACGCGGCATGGTCGGAATGGACGAGCACCTACGACAATTCCTGGCAGACCGAGTTCGGTCAACCGCATCTCGCCTTTGCACCGCTGTTCGGCCATCAGTATTGCCAAACTTGGATTGATTTCCGCGGCCTAGGCGACACCTACATGAGCGGCCGCGGCATAGACTACTTCGAGAACAACAGGCGCGCCGTCTACGCTCAGCAGGCCTATGCGATCGCCAATCCGCATGGCTGGAAGGACTATGGCAGCGACGTTTGGGGAGTTACCGCTTCCGATGGGCCGGCGGATGTCGAGCGCGAGTATGCCGGTAAGGTACGGATGTTCCGCAGCTATGCAGGGCGTGGAGCCGTAGGTCCGGACGGGTATGATGACGGCACTCTGGCACCGACCGCCGTTCTCGGCTCCATTCCCTTCGCGCCCGAGATCGTCATTCCCACGATTCGTGAGCTGCATCGGCGCTACGGCGAGCACATCTATTCCGACTATGGTTTCCTCGACGCGTTCAATCCGAGCTTCGACTTCGATGTTCCGCTCGTGCACGGTCGCTGCATCCCAGGTTTCGGCTGGGTCGCAAGCGACTATCTCGGCATCGACCAGGGTCCGATCGTCGCCATGATCGAGAATGGGCACTCCGGGCTCGTATGGCGCGTCATGCGCAAGAACCCGCACGTGCGCCGTGGCCTGGAGCGCGCGGGCTTCACTGGTGGTTGGCTAACCACCAGTGAAACTTAAACCGCGCGTCGACAGCTTGATGGGTTAAGGCAAGACGCAGCGTGCGCTGTGAGCATTCAGCGTTGATCAAACAGCGAGCGTCTTGATCGGATTGTAATGCGCATCATCCTGACACTTGTGGTCGCTTGGATTGTTGCTGGTTGCCAGGAGCCTCCGGGCAACCCGACCGTCGTCCAGTTCTGGGCCATGGGGCGCGAGGGCGAGGTCGTCCGCGAGCTCATACCCGACTTCGAGCGCGCGCATCCCGGCATCCGCGCCGAGGTGCAACAGCTTCCTTGGTCGGCCGCCCACCAAAAGCTGCTGACCGCATTTGCGGGCGATGCGCTACCCGACGTAGCTCAGCTCGGCAACACTTGGCTTCCGGAATTTGCCGCCCTTCACGCGCTCGATCCCGTCGAGCCGTCCGTGGTCGACGCCAGCGACTACTTCCCCGGAATTTGGCAGACAAACGTTGTCGACCAAACGGCCTACGGGGTTCCCTGGTACGTCGACACGCGTCTCCTATTCTATCGCAGCGATCTCCTTGCCGCGGCGGGACACGAACGTCCCCCAACTACATGGGGTGAGTGGACTGACATGCTGCGGGCAATCAAGCGGCGCGGCGGACCTCACCGTTATGGCGCGCTCTTGCCGCTCAACGAGTACGAACCGTTGCTGGCACTGGCGCTGCAGCAAGAGGCGCCGCTGCTGCGCGACGGGGACACGCGCGGCAACTTTCGCAGCGAGGACTTCAAGCGCGCGCTCCGGTTCTATCGGGACATGTTCGACAACGGCTTTGCGCCGGCGACGAACGCAAATCAGATTTCCAATGTCTGGGACGAGTTCGCGCGGGGATCCTTTACCTTCTATATCACCGGGCCTTGGAGCATTGGCGAGTTCAAGCGCCGATTGCCAGCGAGCCTGCAAGCGAGCTGGATGACGGCGCCGCTGCCGGGGCCGGCGGGCCCGAGCTATTCCGTTGCAGGGGGCTCGAGCCTCGTCGTGTTCAGCGACTCGCCGCGGAAGAAGGCCGCGTGGCAGCTCGTACAATACTTGTCTCAACGCGAGGTTCAGCTGCGCTTTCACACGCTCACAGGCAACTTGCCGCCGCGGCGTAGCGCGTGGAACGACGAACGCCTCCGCAGCGACGTCCACGCGCGGGCCTTTCGTGATCAGCTCGAGCGCGTCAAGCCTGCTTCGAAAGTGCCGGAGTGGGAGCGCATTGCCACCGACATGCAGCTCGTCGTCGAACACATGGTGCAGGGCAGTGGCTTGACGATAGACGAGGCAGCTGCCGAAATTGACCGACGCGCGGACCGCATTCTCGAGAAGCGGCGCTGGTTGCTGGCGCGCAAGGAGCAGCCGTGAAGCTCAATTGGGCAGCGTGGGTGTTCGTGGCTCCGGCATTGATGGTGATCGCCGTCTTCTTCTTCCTGCCCGTGCTGGCCGGGTTTGCACTGAGCTTTACCGATTTCGATATCTACGCGCTCGCCGACCTCGGCAATCTTCGCTTCGTCGGTCTGGCGAACTACGTGGAGCTATTGCAAACGCCGCTGTTCTGGAAGGCATTGGGCAATACGCTGTACTTCGTGGGTGTAGGCGTGCCGTTGTCGATCGCGGCTTCGCTCGGTGCGGCGTTGCTTTTGAACTCGAGGCTCGCGAGGTTCAGGCCCTTCTTTCGAGTAGCCCTCTTTGCGCCCGTCGTCACCACCCTCGTCGCGGTTGCGATCGTCTGGCGCTACCTGCTGCACACGAAGAGCGGTCTTATCAACTATGGCCTGGAAAGTTTGGGGCTGGCGCCAATTGACTGGCTCGGCGATCCCCATTGGGCCATGCCGGCGATCATCCTTTTCGCGGTGTGGAAGAACTTCGGCTACAACATGATCATATTCCTCGCCGGGCTGCAGAGTATTCCGGAAGAGCTTTACGAAGCGGCGCGCATCGATGGCGCATCGAGCTGGCAGCAGCTCCGCCACGTGACGCTTCCCTCGCTAGCGCCCGTTGTGTTGCTCGTGAGCGTGCTCACGATGGCTGGCTACTTCCAGCTCTTTGCGGAGCCCTACGTGATGACCCAGGGCGGTCCGCTGCAAAGCACCGTGAGCGTGCTCTACTTCATGTATGAAGAGGGCTTCAAATGGTGGAACCTCGGCTTCGCCTCCGCCATTGCCTTCGTGCTCTTCGTGTTGATGTTCGTCGTGACCATGCTGCAGCTTTACGTGGCACGCCTTAGAGAAACGTCATGAAGCTGAGCCCTGCAGCCATCGCCATAAACGGGGCGCTCATCGCAGCGGCGGCATTCGCGCTATTTCCGCTCGTGTGGATGCTCTCGGTCTCGTTCATGGCTCCGGGGGAGGCGAGCGCTTTTCCCCCACCGATATTTCCGCAGGAGCCCACGCTCGCCAACTACCGCGAGCTATTCGCGCGCGAAGGGATGAGCCGGTACTTCGCCAACAGCCTGCTGCTCGCCGCGTGTGCCACGCTTATCGCTCTCACGTTCAACGTCATGGCTGGCTATGCTTTCGCCAAGCTGCGCTTCAAGGGGCGCGAAGAGATTTTCCGCGCGCTGTTGGGCGCCATCGTCATTCCGGCGCAGGTGGCAATGCTACCGCTCTTTCTGCTCCTCAAGAGCATGGGCTTGGTCAACACATATGCCGGTGTTCTCGTGCCGGTGCTCGCCACGATCTTCGGCATTGCGCTGGTGCGCCAGTACGCGCTTTCAATACCCGACGAGATGCTCGAAGCTGCGCGCGTCGATGGCGCCAGTGAGTTTAGGATTTTTGTTTCAATTGTCGTTCCCACGCTGAGGCCGATCCTGGCGACGCTCGCGACCTTCACGTTCCTAGGTACCTGGAATGATTTCATGTGGCCGCTCATCGTGCTGTCGGATGAGAGCCTCTATACGCTCCCCGTCGCACTGGCCTCGCTGTCGCGCGAGCATGTGCAAGACAATGAACTCATGATGGCCGGCTCGGTCGTAACAATACTTCCCGTGCTGCTGCTCTTTCTCGTCCTGCAGCGCCAGTACCTGTCTGGTCTCTTGGCGGGGGGCGTCAAAGGATGAGTGAGGCTTGTGGTTCCGGCTTGCGTGGGTGGCGCGCGCAAATTCTGGTCGCAGCCTTCGCGCTTGTGGCGGTCGGTGCTGGCTCGAGTGGTGCGCAGGTGGGCGATCAAGTTCAGTTGCTTGATAACTTTGAGCAGCTCGGCGCGTGGACGGCCGATGCCTCTGACGGCGTGAAAGCCTCAGCTCGGTCTACCGCTGGCGTTGACGGGCGCGCCCTACGGCTTGATTTCGACTTTGGCAGGTCCGCGGGCTACGCCTTTGTGCGTCGCGAGTTGCCGCTCGATCTGCCGGAGAACTACGAGATTTCGTTCAATCTGCGGGGGAATTCGCCGACAAACAACTTCGAGGTCAAGCTTGCCGACGCCAGCGGCGACAATGTCTGGTGGTTTCAGCGTCCTGACTTCGTGTTCCCCAGCGAGTGGCACCGCGTCAGGATCAAGAAGCGACAGATCACGTTTGCTTGGGGTCCCACCGAGGACCGTTCCCTGCGCCGCATTGATAGGCTGGAGTTCGTGGTTGCTGCCGGTAGCGGTGGCGGCAGCGGTTCGATCGAGATTGACGATCTGACGTTTCGCGAGCTACCTCCCTCGCCAACGCACTTCCCGCCCCTGATGGCGACGGCGAGTTCGTCTTTGAGCGGTGCCGAGCCGGGCCGCGCGGTGGACGGCGACGCGCGCACCAGTTGGCGCAGCGATCCAAAGGCAGGGCCGACGCAAACTCTCAACGTCGATCTCGGCATGGTGCGCGAGTTCGGCGGCCTCGAACTCCGCTGGCAAGAGGACGCGCGACCGCGCCGCTACGACGTCGAGGCTTCCAGGGACGGTGTTGCCTGGCGGGTGCTGCGGCGGGTGATGAACGGCAACGGCGCCAAGGACGCGTTGCTTCTGCCGGACGAGGAAGCGCGCTTCCTCAGGGTCAATCTTCGCGACGGCGCAAAAGGTGGCTACGCACTTTCCGAGCTGGCGATAAAGGACGTGGCATACGGCGCTTCGCCCAACGCATTTTTCCAAGCCCTGGCGAAGGACGTGCCGCGCGGCATCTATCCTCGCGGCTTTTCCGGTGAGCAGGCGTATTGGACGCTTGTCGGCGTCGATGGCGGTGCCGAAAGCGCGCTCCTCTCCGAGGATGGTGCAGTCGAGATCGGGCGAGGCGGATTTTCGATCGAGCCTTACATCATGTCGGGCACGCGCCTGATCACGTGGGCCGACGTCAAGGCAACGCAATCCCTGGCGGACGGTTATCTGCCGGTGCCGAGCGTCGCCTGGCAGCATCCCGAGTGGAGTATGCGTGTCACGGCCTTTGCGCGCGGCACGCGCGAGGCTCCCGAACTCGTGGCGCGCTACACGGTCATCAACACGACCGACAAACCGCAATCCCTGCAGCTCGTGCTTGCCGCACGGCCGTTCCAGGTCAATCCGCCGACGCAGTTTCTCAATATCACCGGCGGCGTCAGCGCGATCAGGTCGCTTGCCTGGGACGGAACGAAGCTCTCGGTCAACGGGCACACCAAGATCGTGCCACTTGCTGCGCCCGACCGATTTTCAGCGTCTCCCTTCGAGTCTGGCAGCTATCCCGACAAGCTGCTCGTTGTCGGCGAAGACACAACCAACGACGTCACGGACGACACCGGCTTCGCGTCCGCAGCGCTCACCTACGAATTGAAACTGGCGCCGCGGGAAAGCCGCACGGTAGGTTTCGTGGCTCCGCTTGCAGGCATGGCGACAAGGCCAGACCTTGCGGACCGGTCCGCCGAAGAATGGATCGAGGCGCAGCAACGGCTGGTCGAGGCCGACTGGCGCGCCAAGCTCAACCTCGTCGAATTCGACGTTCCCGCCGGCGGTCGACACCTCATCAATACGCTGCGTTCCTCTCTCGCGCACATCCTGATGACGCGCGACGGTCCCATTCTGCGGCCTGGTACGCGTTCCTACGGACGCTCATGGATTCGGGATGGGGCGATGATGTCGGAGTCGCTGGTCCGGCTGGGGCACGCCAACATCGCAGCGGATTATCTCCGCTGGTTCGCTCCGCACCAGTTCGAAAACGGCAAGGTGCCCTGCTGCGTCGACGTTAGGGGCGCCGATCCCGTTCCGGAGAACGACAGCAACGGGCAGCTCATCTTCCTCGCCGCTGAAGTCTTTCGTTATACCGGCGATCGCGCACTGCTCGAGGCAGTCTGGCCGCATGTCGAAGCGGCCGTGCACTACATGGACGGCCTGAGGGCGTCTGAGCGTACCTCGGCCAATCTCACGGCGCAGCGCCGCATGCTCTATGGCCTGCTTCCTCCCTCCATCAGCCACGAGGGCTACGCAAGCAAGCCGGCCTATTCGTATTGGGACGTGTTCTGGGGCCTCCTCGGCTACAAGGATGCGGTTGCGATCGCCGAAGCGCTCGGTAAGCGCAGTGCCGCGAAACAATTCGCGCACGCGCAGGACGAGTTCAGGCGCGACTTCCATGCTTCGGTGCGCGCCGCCGCCGAGGTGCACGGCATCTCCTACGTGCCGGGCGCCGCCGACCTTGGCGACTTTGATGCTACTTCGACGACCATTGCCCTGGCGCCCGCCGGCGAGGAGCACAACGTACCCGACGATCTCCTGCGGGAGACGTTCGAGCGCTATTGGCGCAATTTCACCGATCGCCGCGACGGCAAATTGAGCTGGGACGTCTATACCCCCTATGAGCTTCGCGTCGTCGGCACCTTCGTTCGCCTCGGATGGCGCGAGCGCGCACGCGAACTTCTTGACTACTTCTTCAGGGATCAACGCCCTGCGGCCTGGAACCAGTGGGCAGAGGTCGTTGGCCGCGAGCCGCGACAGCCGCGCTTTATCGGCGACATGCCGCACGCTTGGATTGCCTCCGACTACATCCGCTCGGCGCTCGACATGTTCGCGTACGAGCGCCAGAGCGATAAGTCACTCGTGCTGGCGGCAGGGATTCCAAGCGATTGGTATGGAGGACCGGGCTTTGCAGCCAAGAACCTGCGCACACCCTACGGCTCGCTGAACATGTCCTTCCGGCGCCGCGGCAAGGACCTCGTCGTCAGCCTTGCGGGCAATGCGCAACCGCCGGGCGGCTTCTTCCTGCCTTGGCCTCGGCCGCATCTTCCGGACGCGCGCCGGCCGGATGGGCAGCCGCTGGCTTGGCAGAATGGCGAGCTGCACATTCGGGACCTCCCCGTCGAGATCCTGATCGAGCAGACGGCCGGGCCCAGCGAAGACGCGGGCTAAGAACTTTTAGTCTGCCGACAGGGACTATTGGCGCCAGCGGAAGAGCCAGACCTCCGACGTCGGCTCCCCCTCGGCGACCAACGAAAGGCGCAGCTCGCTTTCCTTGCGACCTTGCGGATTGAACTCGAAGGTCGCCCGAACGCCGCCGATGTCGGGGTTGCGTTGCACGAGCGGTTTGCCAATGACGCCCGCGCTGGAACTGATCACGGCTTCCGGCAACGGCCGTAACGGCACGTCGGAGACGCCGACTGACGCGACCTGCTCCAGCTTGGAGCTTCGCCAGTCGTGGAAATCGACAACAAAGCGAACAGTCTCCGGCCGTGAGCCCACACCGACGCGAGTTTTTCCTACCCGATAGCCGTTCCAGGCAGGTACGTCGTCGCACCAGGTAAGCCGGTAGTCGATTGAGTATTCCTGACCGGCGCGCAGTGGGGCGTCGGGGCGCCAAAACGCAACGATGTTGTCGAAGTACTCGGCCTGCGTGGGAATTTCGATGAGCTGCGCGCACCCATTGCCCCAACTGTCCTTGGGTTCGACCCAGGCGCTCGGACGGTCCTGATAACGCGCTTCGAGATCCTGATACCCATTGAATGTTCGATCACGCTGAATAAGTCCGAAGCCCTTGGGCCTGCTGTCCCGGAGGCAGCTGCTCTGCACCTCGGACGGGCTGACCAGCGGGCGCCAGAGATGTTCGTCGCGACCGTTCCACGCCGCGAACCCATCCGAATCGTGGATCGCTGGCCGGAAGTCCATGGGTCCATCGCTGTCGTGCGTATCCTTCAAGAACATGCTGGTCAGCGGCGCGAACCCGACCTTTGACAGATCACGCCGAGGAAACAGGTGAGCGTCGACGTGCATCGCCGTTTGCGCGCCCGGCACAATCACGAATGTGTAAGCGCCCGTTATCGACTGGCCGTCGAGCAACCCGTACACAGTGATCGAACTCTGATCCTTCGGGCGCTCGATCCAGAAGCTCCTGAACAAGGGAAACTCTTCCGGCTCGGGGCCGTCCGTGTTCAGCGCCAGGGCGCGCGCCGAGAGGCCATAGCTGTGGTTCCTGCCCAGGGCGCGGAAATAACTCGAACCCTGAAACGTCAGCAGCTCGTCGTAGTAGTTCGGCCGGTTGAGGGGGGCGTGGATGCGGAAACCGGAAAAGCTGAGAGGTGCCTGCAGCGGCACCTTGCCGTGCTGCGGGCCGAAATCGAACAACGCGCGGTCAGCGTTGAGCAGCCGGATGGAGCCCTTCTCGACGAGGAAGATCTCGACGGGAGCCCGGTAGATGTATGCCGACGGAAAGAACTGGAGCTCGAATCCTAACTCCTCTCCGCGCCATATGGCTCGTTCGGGGCGAAATCGAAGATCCCGGTACTCGTCGTAGCCCATTCCCGCGAGCGATGGGGCGAGCGTCTCACGCGGAGGCTCGAAGTCCCGGAGGGAGAGTTCTTGGGCGCGCTTGCGTACGAGCGCCGCGGTCGCGCTCTCGCTGGCTGGAGCCGCATGCCGCTCGGCAACTTGAAGCTGACCGCGACTTAAAGCGAGGTCGGACCTCAGTGTGGCTAGAGCTGCCAGTCCAGTCGCCAAGAAGGTGCGGCGGTGCACGATCTGATCCTCGCATTAAGCGAGAAGTTTCAAGGATCAATCTTGAATGGCACCTGAACGCACTGCAATTGATATTGCGGAGCCGACACTGGGGTGTCCACTGTCCATCAGTCCTACTGAGCCCGCCACCTTGGCGCCGATTTGTGCACGTGGATAGAGATCGAGCAATCTGAACATCAGGACCGACGCGCATGCCCGAGCGCAATTGCATCATCGTCCATGGCTGTCCCGCAGGTCCCGAAGGAGAGCTTCATGTCGAGACGCGATCCTATGACCAGCATTGGATGCCGTGGGTGCGGGAAAGGCTGATCGAACGGAATATTCCGACGCTCACGCCGCTCATGCCGAACCCGTGGGCGCCCGACTACACGAACTTCCGGCAGGAATTCGAGAAGCATCCCGTTTCGGAGCGGACGATCCTGATCGGTCATAGCTGCGGATGCGCATTTCTCGTCCGTTGGCTTGGCGAGTCGAAGCGGAAGATCGACACGCTCGTGCTCGTCGCGCCGTGGAAGATACCCAGGGCGGGAGATGCCAAACGGAAGGCGTTTTACGATTATCCTATTGATGAGACGATCAAGCGCCGTGTGCGCCGGATTCTCATGTTCACCTCGGATACCGAGAAGGACGATGGAAAGAAGAGTCTCGCAATCTATCACGCGGCGCTAGCCGGAGACGTCGTTCATCTGCCCGGCAAGGGTCACTACACAATTTCCGATATGGGCACCCACGAATTCCCTGAGCTGCTCAGCAAGATCTCCTAAGCGAGGTTCAGGACACCAGCCGACGCATCTCCGCCAGATAGACGCTCCCCGGCGCCCGCGGGCGCGCCACATGTGTTCATTTGGAACCTTTAGTTGGCGTGACCCGTTTCTGCGCCGGCGGGGCAATGACGAGAACTCCATTTGGAGGAATCACCATGAAGACTGTCATCTCGCTTCTGGTTTTGACTCTTGCAACAGCATTCACAGCTCCGGCGTTTGCCCAGGATCCAGCACCAACGACCAAGGCCGACTGCGAGAAGGCCAAGGGCACGTGGGACGAAAAGACCATGACATGCACCATGTCGAAGTGAACTGACGCGCTACTTGCGCGCCGACACACATTCGAGAGAACTCCGGGGCGGCCGCATGCGACCGCCCTTTTGCGTTGCTGGTTGCGGAAAGCAAACGGTCGCCGGGTTGCGCACGGAGGGAGCGACCCCGGCACTCGGGCGACGGCTGAACCCCCGATCGCGGGGTTGTGGAACGCCAACCCAATGTCCCTTTCCGGGAACTCACTTGCCCGCCGGTGCAGTGACGAAGTCTGCTCCTGGCCCCGAGTGTCAGTTGGCGCGCGTCGATCTGATGTGCGCTGATTGGGCCTGATCTGAACGGCCAGCCCAGAGAGAGAGTACTGCTCAGGCCGCAGCACCGATTGGATCAAGACGAAGTGCCCGGCGTGGAAGGAAGCGAACAAGGATCGTTTTGAGAAGATGGAGCGCCGTTAAGCTGACGGCACGCCGCAATGGCTACCGGACTGAGCCGGTCATCATCTGCTTCTCTTGGGCGATGGCTTGCGCGGTCGCGCCGTACTCCGCAATCTTGGCGTCCGCCTTCTCCTTCTCCACCATCGCGTATCCCTTCTGGGCCATGCAGCCTGCGAACACGTCGCTGGCGGCCTGATCTTGTTCGGCCTGCTTGGCGATCGCGGCAAAGCCTCCGTAGTAGTTTGGAGTCCGGGTGAGATTCGCCTTCTGCGTTTCGCCGAGACACACCGTCCGATCGGCCTCGTAGTTCTGCCGCAACATGGGGCTGGCAGCGATGCGCTGCCCATCGGTACGAACCGCAACTAGCTCGGGTCCGGCGCAACCTGCGGCGATGGGAAGTAGCGCAATAGCGATAAGCAATCTCGTCATGGGCCGTCCCCTCAAAATGGCTTTGCAAAACACGCGGAGACGGAATCGCGATTCGCGCTTCACCACGAAGCGCGCGGTAACGCCGGAAGGGGAATAGGTGTGCACGCCCGGGTGGTGTTGCTTGATCTTGACCAGAACATAAAGAGAACTAATGTGAGGTCATGCCCAACCGCACGCCCGACGACGAGCCGATCTTCGACCTGGGATACGGGCTCAAGCGCGCCGGCGTGAAGCTGCCGATCGAGGCGTGTTACCAGCTCGGCGCGCGCGGGTGCTGCAGAAGCTGGCGAAGTGGGAGTTCACGCGGAAGCCGCCGAAGGAGGCGCATGGGTCTGCGCTGCCGAAATCCGATGGCGTGTCGAGATAGGTTCGTGTCCGAGGTGACGGGAAGATCATGGGAATGATCGCCAACATATTGAACTCTACCTTTGTGACTTCACTGCTCGGCGCTGGCGCAGGAGCTTGGGCCGGCGCCTACTTCGCTCAGCGAATTGTTGAACGAGGCGCCAGGCGCGAACGTCTGCGAGACGAAGTACGTCATGCAAACTCGGCGATAGCTCTCGCGCTGTTTATCGCTAACACGTCGCTGAGTCTTAAGGCTCAGCACGTAAGAGGCATGGCGCAAGGGTATGTGCGGCTTCGCAATGAGTTTGGGGCCTTCGAAGACCGACAACGAAGCGGTTTGAACCCACCCAATGCAGAATTTCACGTACCGATGGAGTTGAACACTCTTGAGGAGCTAGTGCTGCCGCTGGACCGGCTGCAACTGGTAGCTTCAGAAAAGCTGTCACTCCCGACACGGCCCTCTGCAACGGTGTTCACCCTCATCGCTAATGCGCACTCCCTGAATGGTTCTATCCGGGAGCGAAACAAGTGCATTGAGGAGTTTAGAACCACCGCGCCTCATACTCATCAAGAGCGGGTGCAGTGGTACTTCGCACACCCCGATGGCGAGGGCAGTGTTGATGCGCGCTACGCCTCATTCATGGAGGCAATCCCCCAACAGCTCGACAATTGCATCTTTTATAGCAAGCTTTTCATCGAGGACGTGGCGGTGCATGGGGAGCGATATAGGGCCGCCCTCAAAAAGGAATTCGGAATCACCGCTCCGCGGATGACGACGCCAAGCTTCGCAGCCGCCGAAGCTGGTGGGCTCATGCCACGTGCAGAAGGTTACACAGAATGGTTGGGCATGTTCGTCCCACTCCCCGACGAGCGCCTCAAGCGCAGCCGCTGGGGGCGGCGACTACGCATCGCTGGAAGGCGACTTTGGCGGAAGGTCCGGAACCTAAGCTGCTGCGCGCTGTGACTTCAGATTCCGGCCAAAGTCACAAAGGGTGTCGCTCAAAAGAAGCTAAGTAGTGGTGCCGCAAGAGGGAATCGAACCCCCGACCCCGTCATTACGAATGACGTGCTCTACCGACTGAGCTATTGCGGCTTTCTTCTGCTTAAACAACACCTTAGGTGCCGTGCACCGAGGTAATCGAGAACAGCCGAAGACCCGGCGCTCGGCCTCGAGCAGCCCGGGAGCGAGCGGAATAGACCAAGTTCGGGGGCCATTCAAGGTCCGCGAGTGCCTCCCGCCCCGCCGAAAGGTGCTCTGGGCCGCGGTGCGCCGCCGGCCGCCTTACGGGAACAGCAGCCCGAGGCGGCCGGGAAAGTCTCCCGGCCAAGCCAGCGCGAATTCACCTGCCCGACATCCGCCGCCCCGCGTAAGGCAGATTGTGACGTAGACTTCGCCTAGCGCCCTCACGCCAAGAAATCCCGACACATGCATCGACAGTGGTGGAACGACCTTCCGGTCCGGTGGCAGCTGATGATCTCCATCTCGATCATCAGCGTAAGCGCCGTGCTGCTCTCCGTGGCGCTCGCCGTCTACGACGCGCGTGGCCGCGTCGAGGTGGAGGTCAACGCATCGATGGAGCTTTCCCTCCAGCTGGTCAACGACCTGGTCAAGCGCCTCGCCGCCGACAATCACATCGATGACCTGCGCAAGGTGATGCCCGAGCAGCTCAAGTACGTGCGCCATTCGCGCATCCTGATCAGCGATGAGCAGGGCGACCTGATGCAAATCGCGCCGGACGAGCAGGTGGAGCGGCGTCTGTTCGAGCATCCGGAGCGGGCGCCTCAGTGGTTCACAAATCTGGTCGGACCGAGCGTCGGCACGCGCGAGATCCGCGTGATGCTGGGCGACAACCGGATGGGCACGATCCACATCGTGGGCGAGCCGCGCGATGAGCTCGGCGAGGTGTGGGAGGAGGTGTCGCGGCGCGCCGTAATCTGGCTCGCCATCACGGCGATGATGCTGGCGCTGCTCTACATCGTGCTCGGGAGGCTGCTCAATCCGCTGGTCAATCTGGCCGGCGGGATGCAGGAGCTGGAGGACGGCCGCTACGGGACGCGGCTTGCCGAGCCGCGCGTGCGCGAGCTGGCAGTCATTGCCTCGCGCTTCAATACGCTCGCCGAGGCGCTCGAGAAGGCGCGGGCGGAGAACAGCCGCCTCTACGGCCACGTCATCGAGGTGCAGGAGGACGAGCGCCGCCAGGTAGCAAACGAGCTGCACGACGAGGCGGGGCCGTGCCTGTTCGGCATAACCGCCAATGTCTCCTCCATCGGCCGGCTGGCCGACCAGATGCCGGAGGCGCAGGGGGCTCAGGTCAAGCAGCGGGTCGGCGAGATCCATACGATCACCGAGCGGCTGAAGACCATAAACCGGGACCTGCTGCGGCGGCTGCGCCCCGTCGAACTCGGCCGCATACCCCTCGCGGAGTTGATCGACAGCCTGGTTGCAGGATTTGGTCGCCGGCATCCGGAAGTGACATTCAGCGTTGCCATTGGTTCCCTTGCGCACAGTTACGGGGAGGCCGTAGACCTGACTTTGTTCCGCTGCGTGCAAGAGGCACTCACCAATGCCATGCGGCATGGCAAGGCAACGCGCATGAGCATCGATATCCGGGAGGAGCAGGGCGCGCCCAATGGGTCGCAGGCGCCCTCGAGCAAGGTGCGCCTCACCATCCGCGACAACGGCGCCGGATTCGCTCCCGGCGCCTCTATGGGCATCGGCATGACCGCCATGCGCGAGCGGGTCGGTGGTCTCGGGGGCACCGCCAGCATCGACAGCGCACCGGGTCAGGGCACGACCGTCTCGATGGTGGTGCCGCTCGAACCGCGCAAGGGTGAAATTGCTGCCGAAACGAAGGTGATGGAAGGCCGCGTGAAATGAAGGTGCTTGTTATCGACGATCATCCGATCGTCATCCAGGGATGCCGTCGGCTGCTCGAGGATATGGGGGTCGACGAAATCTTCGTCGCGGCCAGCCTGTCGGAAGGCTTCCGCACCTACCGGCAGAAGCGTCCGGACATGATCATCGTCGATCTGTCGATGCAGGCCGGTGCGTTGGGCGGCCTGTCGTTCATTCGCCGCCTGCGCGTGCACGACGAGCGCACGCCGGTGCTGGTGCTCAGCATGCATTCCGATCGCATGATCGTCAGCCGGGCGCTGGAGGTCGGCGCCAACGGATACCTGCTGAAGGATACGTCATCGGAGGAGTTCGTGAAGGCATTCCGCCGCGTGCGCGACGGTCTACCTTATCTGAACCACGAGCTTGCCTCGCAGATCGCCTTTATGGAGGCGCGCGGCGATCGCAATCCGTTGAGTCGCATGACGCTGCGAGAGCTGCAGACCTTGTCGCTGATCGCCGAGGGAAAGCCCTACATCTCGATCGCCGAGGAGCTGCATGTCAGCTACAAGACGGTCGTCAACACCAGCGCGCAGTTGAAGGCGAAGCTGGGCGTGCGCACGCTGCCGGAATTGATGCGCATCGCCATCCAGCACTTACCAACCAACGCCACCAAGACGAGCGCCTAGCGCTCTAACCGCTGCGCGTAGGGCGCCTCGCAGGATTGGCTGAACAATTGCCCGCGAGGCGCGCTCAAATTACTTCCAGCCCGCTTCCTTGTCGCAAGCCTTGGTCTCGTCCGGATGGGTCTTTTCCCATTCAGTGATGGACTTTGTCTCGCTGTCGGCCATGGCGTTGTTCATGCAGACGCAGTATTTGCGAACCACGTCCTCGGTCGCCCCTTCTTTCTTGTTGTCGGCGATGCACTGGTTGATCCATTTGACATCGTCCTCCGTCGTATCGGCTACCGCCGGCCCGACAAGAAGCGTGGCGGCGATCAGGGCCACGAAGGAAATGGAAGTTTGCGACATCGCAGTCTCCGGTTTCACCGGCAGCACGACGCCGCCGGGCGGCGCGAAACCTACGCCCAGCACGCTCAAAGTGTTAGCGGGGTACGTGCAACTGTTGTGGAAAGTCGGCCACCGTGCTCGGACAGGTTGCGACAAGGACTGTCACAATAGGGGTCGGCCGCGCCGGCTAGGCCCGCTGCGGGCGTAGCGGTCCGTCGACACTCTCCGGCTCGCTCGCTTCCGTGCCGGGATCGTCCGGCGCGTGGGGCGGAACAAAGACGTGAGCATCGTCGGCTGCCGGTTTCTTGCGGCGGCTCGGCGTCGTTGCGGCTTCGGCCGGTTGGGTGCGCGGTGCCGCCGTCTCGGCGGGGCGACGAGCCGGACCGGTCGCGGGCACGGTCGTGACATCCTCGACGTTGGCTTGATGCGCGGCGCTCTTCGGCGGTTCGACGGCTCGGGCGCGAGCCGCGGCCTCGTGGGCAGAAACGCGCGGGGCAGGCGGCTCCTCGTGCCGTGGCTCCGCCGGCGTGTCGTCCGGCTCGGCGGGACGCTTGCCGAGGGCGACCAGCTCCTCGAGCTTGCTCGCGAGCGCCTCGTCCCCGCTCTTCTCGACCGCCTCGACCGGCACCCGCCACTGGAAGGCGTCGAGCGTACCGGACACCGGCGAGACCGGCATCCAGCGGTCGGCGACGTACCCGTCGGCCGTCCAGGCCGGGTCGCGCGGCGCATTCACCGCCCGTGCCAGCCATTCGCGGACGCGGCCCTTGTCGGCGTGCTGCTCCCCTTCGATGCGCGCCATCAGCGTGGCGACACGCTGCGTCATGCGCGAGGGAATGAGCGGCTCGAGTGCGGCGCGAGCCTCGTCGAACTGGCGCGCCTCAATGGCGGCGTTGGCGACGGCGATCGGACCTTCGAGCGAGTTGGGGCTGAGGGCGGCGAGCTGACGGACACGGTCGAGCCGGTCGCGCGGGCTGTCGCCGATGCGCGCATAGGCGTAGGCGGTAGCGAGGTCGGGCTGCGGCGAGCGGCTCCACGTGCGCTGCAGGACCTTGGCGGCGCGCGGGGTGTTTCCGCGCGAAGCGAGCAGGCGACCGGCGATAGCGGCGGCGGGAACCAGGTTCGGGGCGAGGCCATGCGCCTCGAGAGCCAGGGTCAGCGCCCGTTCCGGATCAGTCTCCTCGGCGGCTTGCGACTGCGCCGCGAGCAGGACGGCACGGCGGCGATCCGCCTGTGCCCGCTCGATGTGGCCGTTCTTGCGGGCGACCGCAACCGTTTCAAGGGCGGCCGCCCAGTCGCCGTTGCGGCACTGCAGATCGAACAGTCCATCGACCGCCCACGCAAGCTTGGGGTTTAGCGCGACCGCGCGCTCGGCGAAGTGGCGCGCCGCCTCGGTCTCACCTTCGCGCTGCGCTTCGAGGAACAGGCCGCGCAGGCCGAGCTGCTCGGTGTCGGGGGAGGCGAGCATCGCCTCGAAGATGCGGCGCGCGGTGGTGCGGTCGCCGGTGAGCTGCGCGGCCTGCGCGCGCAACAGATGCGTCAGCGGCTCGTTGGGCAGCGACTTGCGCGCCTGGATGGCGGCGCGCATGGCGGCGGCCTTGTCGCCGGCGCCGAGCGCGATCATGCCGCTCGACAGCGCGTCGATGCCGAGCTTCTGCCGCCGCTTGCTGAGCACGTTGCCGACGACGGCGGGGCTGTACCAGATGTTGCGGACAATCGACCAGCAGAGCAGCGCCAGAGCGACGAACGCCACCAGAATGACGATGGCGCGGAAGACGCTCGTCTCTATCTGATAACCCTGCCATTGCACGACGAGCTCGCCGGGACGGTCGGCGAGCCACGCAAGGCCGGCGGCGATGAGGGCGATGGCGATAAGGAATGCGATGAGACGCAACATGCCGGGACGATCTCTATTGGGCCGCGTTGGCTTTGGGGTCTGCCGGGGCGGCGGCAAGCGATGACTTGAGCTGGGTCTCGACCGAGGCCACCGCGCGATCGACAGCGTCGCGCGCCTGCACCTTGGCGAGGAACTCCTGCGCCGCATCCTGAGCCGGCTGCGGCAGCGTCTTCGCCTGAACGAGAACGTCGGCAAGGCGGTCCTCGTTGAGCGCCGTCTCCATGCGGCCGACGACGGCCTCGATGCTCTTGTCGTCGGCGGCGTGGTTCGTCTTGCGCACCCGCACCACCGACTTGGCGCCGGCAAGCAGGCGGTCGACGATCGACGCGTCGGTAGGCTGCTCCTCAGAATCGATGATCTTGAAGGCGACCGGCTTGAACTGTGCGCGCAGCTCGGTCGAGGTCGGGACGCCATCGAGCGCGAAGCGCTCTAGCGGCGACAGGTCGACGATGGCGCCGGCAACCTTCTGCGCCTGCTCCAGCTCGGGGGCGTAGGCCTTGCCGCGATCGATGGCGCGTTTCAGGTTGGCGAGCTCCAGCGACAGAACGATGCGTTCCGCCGTCGTGCGGCGATCGCCTTCGCTCTTGATGACGCCCTGCACGTCCTCCTGCAGTGCCGACAGCCGGCTGCTGATCGGGCCCACGACCGACGTGACGTCCTCTGGCTTGGCGAAGGCGGCGAGCCGCGTGTCGAGATCAGTCTTGAGGCGCTTCAGATCCTCTTGCGTGGCTTTGAGGGCGGCTGCGGCGCGGTCGCTATCCGTCTTCACGCCAGTGATGCCGGATTGCATTTCGGCCGTCTCGGCCTTGAGCGTCGATAGCTCGCGGTCCATGCGCTGCGTACCGGAACGTGAGGCCTGCGCCGCTTCGGTTGCGGCACCGAGACGCTGGTCGAGCTCTTGGGCGACACTCTGGCGCAGCGCGTCGAGCTGAGTCGCCATCGTCGATTCGAGATCGGCGATCTTGCCAGAGATGGCGGCGAGCTGCGGCACCGGTCCGCTGCGCGGGTCGTTCGCACCGGCCGACGCCATGAGCGTCAGCTGCTCCTCGAGCTTGGCAATGCGCCCCGTCGCCTGGGCGTCGGCGCCCTCGCCGACCTTGTCGGAGAGCGCGCCCAACTGCTTCTCGAGTTCCACCTGCTTTTTGCTCACGCCATCGATGCTGGCGTCGGCGCGCTCGACGTTGCCGAGCTTCGCCTCAGCCGCCGCGAGGCGCGCGGCGAGGTTCGATGGGACGGCGCGCTGATTGCGGCCCTGCTCGAGGGCGCCCAGACGCTGCTCGAGGGCGGCGACGTTCTCCGGCTTGTCGGCTGTCTCGAAACCGAGCTGGCCGGCAAGGATATCGGCGACCAGCAGCGCCACGATGCCGCCGGCGAGACCGGCAGCCAGGTGCGTGAAGAAGCCACCTGACCCGCGCGGGGCCGGACGCGCTGTCGAGGATGCGGCAGGCGGGGTGCCGGAGGGCTTGCCGGCCTGGGTGTCCGGTTTGGTGGAGCTACTCGATGGTGCCGGCCCGCTCGCGGCGGACTTGGCTGCCGGCGCGCCGGCAGTCGCTGCAGCCTGCGCCGAGACCTTCGGCTTGTCGGATGCCTCGGCAACCGAGGGTTTGTCCTTGGCGTCGTCCTTGGCCGGCGGCGCCACTTCCGTCGCCTTGAGGTCAATGGTCGCGTGCGGACGGTTGCCCGCCTGCGATGGGGGGGAGCCCGCGGGTTTCTTGTCGGGCTCGTTCTTGTTCGCAGTCATGTGTGCAAGTACCTCGCTGCGGAAGGATCGCGCTGCATGCCCTTTTCGGGGATGAGCTGTAGCACGCGGGTCGGACGCTAACTTACACTCCTGACCATAGCGTTGCTACTCGGGTAACGGCGGCCAGCATCGCCGTGGCATCGGGGCTCTCGGCAATTTCAACTCGCGCCGGGCCGAGTGGTTCGACGGTAGCTGCTACGGCCGGCGAGAGGCACAGAAAGCCGAGGCTTTGCGCGGCCTTCGACAACCCCTCGGCACGGGCCAGCCTACTGAAAATCGACCCGGTTCGCGGTGACATCAAGATGACGGCGTTAACGACGCCCGAGGCGATGAGGTCCCGCGTAGCAGGCTGGAAACGGTCGGCGGCAACGGCCTCGTAGGAGACGATTTCGCGCAGGTCCACGCTTTGGCTCTGCACCGCCCCGTGGAGGTCGAACGCCACGTCTTTGCCGCGCACGTGGGCGATGGGTCCGCCGAGCTTCCGTGCCGTGGCGACAATGACCGGCACGAGGTCGGCGCCGGTCCCTTTACCGACGGTCACTCGCGTGAAGCCGAATTCCTGCGCAAGGCTGGCCGTGCCCGGTCCGACGGCGATGAGCGGTAGCTGTTTGGCCGCATCGAAGGCCGGGCCCTCGGCAAGCGCGCGCAGGGCGTTGCGGCTCGTCGCGACGAGTGCGGCGATGCCCTCGACGGCGTCGGCGGCCACCGGCAAAACTCGGATCGTCAGCAGCGGTTCGACCGTCACGGTGTGGCCGAGCGCTTCGAGCTCGCCGCGCAAGGCAGCGGCATCGCTCTCGGGACGGGTGATGAGCACATGCATCAGGCTGTCGCGAAGAAGTCGGGTCCGGCGCGTTCGAGAATTTGGGCGGCGACCCTCTCGCCGAGCTGCACGGCGTCGGCGGCGCTCGCGGTTCCCGCCAGCGCTTGCGCATGCGTTCCGTTGGTAGAGAGAATCTCCGCCCGCAAATACACGTTGCCGTCGCGCAATTCGGCGAGCCCGGCGATGGGCGTGCGGCACGAGCCTTCGAGCTGCGCGAGGTAGGCGCGCTCGGCAGCGATGCACGTTGCGGTATTAGCGTCGTTGAGCGGAGCCAGCAGCCCCGCCGTCTCCACGTCATCGGCGCGAATCTCGATGCCGATGGCGCCCTGCGCCACAGCCGGCAGCATGACGCTGGTGGGCATCTTCTGCGTGATGTGCTTCGCCAGGCCGAGGCGGTAGAGGCCGGCGCAGGCGAGGAACGTCGCGTCCGCGACCCCTTCCTCGAGCTTGCGCAGCCGCGTCTCGACGTTGCCGCGGAATCCAACGACCAGCAGGTCGGGCCGCGCCCGCAGCGCCTGCGCCTGGCGGCGCGGCGACGAGGTTCCGATCACGGCGCCGCGCGGCATCGTCTCGAGCGAGGAGTATTTGAGGCTGACAAAGGCGTCGCGCGGGTCCTCGCGTTCGAGGATGGCGCTGATGGTCAGCCCCTCCGGCAATTGCGCCGGCATGTCCTTCATCGAGTGTACGGCCAAGTCGATGGCGCGGGCGAAGAGCGCCTCCTCCAGCTCCTTGGTGAACAATCCCTTGCCTCCCGCCTCGATGAGCGGCCGGTCGGTGACCTTATCGCCGGTCGTCTTGATGACGACCAGCTCGCATTGCTCGGCAGAAAGCCCGTGCGCGGTGGCAAGGCGCGCCGCCACTTGGCGCGCCTGGGCCAGGGCCAAAGGCGAGCCCCGCGTTCCGATGCGGATTTTGCCAGCTTGCAAGCCGTTCTCTCCGGGTGCTAGGCGACGGGACCCCGGGCTTGGCCTCGACGCGGCGCCATCTATGCCCCTGCGGCCACGGGAACGCAAACGCGAGATCGCCACGCCAGCGCATGGCAAACGAACAGCATATCCGCGATAGGCCGAGCCTCGTGCTCGGCATCGAGACGAGCTGCGACGAGACCGCGGCGGCGGTGGTGTTGCGCGAGCCCGATGGCGCCGGCCGCATTCTGTCGAGCATCGTGCGGACACAGTGGGAGCAGCACCGGCCGTTCGGCGGCGTGGTGCCGGAGATTGCCGCCCGCGCGCACGTCGAATGCCTCGACCTCATCGTGCGCGATGCGCTGCGCGAGGCGGATGCGGGGCTGGACGATTTGACGGCTGTCGCGGCGACGACCGGGCCGGGGTTGATCGGTGGGCTCATCGTCGGCGCGATCACCGGCAAGGCGCTGGCGCTGGCTCGCGGGTTGCCGTTCATCGCCGTGCATCACCTCGAAGCGCACGCGCTGACCGTCGGCCTCACCGAAGGCGTGCGGCCGCCCTACCTGCTGCTGCTCGTCTCGGGTGGCCACACGCAGCTCCTCATCGTGCACGGCGTCGGCGTTTACGAGCGGCTGGGAACGACCATCGACGATGCACTGGGCGAAGCCTTCGATAAGACGGCAAAGCTCTTGGGACTCGGCCTTCCCGGCGGTCCGGCGGTCGAGAAGCTGGCACAACGCGGCGATCCGCGCCGGTTCGACCTTCCCCGCCCGATGCTCGGACGCGAGGAGCCGCACTTTTCCTTTGCCGGCCTCAAGACGGCAGTGAGGCGCACGGCCGAGAAACTGACCCCGCTCAGCGAGCAGGACGCGGCCGACATCGCCGCGTCGTTCCAGGCTGCAGTTGCCGCGTCGGTGGCGGATCGCTGCGCGCGGGCAATGGAACTAACCGTGGCGCGTCTAGACCCGTTGGCGCCGCGCCGCTTCGTTGTGGCGGGCGGCGTCGCGGCAAACACGCAATTGCGGGCGGCCTTGAGCGAGCTCGCCGCAGCGCGTGGCTTTTCCTTCCACGCGCCGCCCGTCAGCTTGTGCGGCGACAATGCCGCGATGATCGCCTGGGCCGGGGCAGAGCGGCTGGCGGAGGGTTTGACGGATCAGCTCGACGCGAAAGTACGGCCGCGCTGGCCGCTCGACCTCAACGCGGCTCCGGCCATCGGTGCGGGCGTGAAGGCGTGAAAGTCGTGTTAGCATCAGCGGTGAATGCGAGCGGCGGGGAGCACCTGTGAACATCGACAGCGTCGGCATCATCGGCGGCGGGGCATGGGGTACTGCACTGGCGCAGGCCATGCGGCGCGCCGGCCGCGATGTCGCTCTCTGGGCGCGCGAGACGGAAGTCGTCTCGGCGATCAACGCCCGCCACGTCAACGCGGCATTCCTGCCTGGCGTCGCGCTCGACCAGGGCATTCGCGCGACCGCGAAGCTCGGCGACGCAGCAGCGTGCGACGCCCTCTTGCTGGTGGCGCCGGCCCAGCACGTGCGAGCCGTGGCGCACGAGCTGCAGCCTTTGCTGCGCACCGGCCAACCGGTCGTCATGTGCGCTAAGGGCATCGAGCAGGCCACCGGCCAGATGATGGGCGAGGTTCTCGCCGCCGAGCTGCCGCAGGTCATCCCGGCGGTGCTGTCGGGTCCGAGCTTCGCCGCCGATGTCGGGCGAGGCTTGCCGGCCGCGCTGACCATCGCCTGTGCCGACGAAGCCGCGGGTCAGCTTCTCGCCGAGCGGCTGGGCAGCGCGATGTTCCGCCTTTACTGGACGAACGATCTCGTCGGCGTCGAGCTCGGCGGCGCGGTGAAGAACGTGCTTGCCATCGCCGCCGGCATCGTCGACGGCCAGGGGCTCGGGGCGAGCGCACACGCGGCGCTCGTCACGCGCGGGTTCGCCGAGATGCGCCGCCTCGGCAAGGCGCTGGGCGCTCGCCCCGAAACGCTGATCGGCCTTTCGGGGCTGGGCGACCTGATCCTCACCTGCGGCAGTCCGCAGTCGCGCAACATGTCGCTGGGCCGCGCGCTGGGCCGGGGGGAAACGCTGCCTCAGGCGCTCGCCGGCAAGCTCGCCGTGACCGAAGGCGTTTATACCGCTGCCGCCGTGAGGCGCATTGCCGATGATAAGAGCATCGACATGCCTATCTGCGCCGCGGTGTGCGACATCATCGATGGACGCACCAGCGTCAAGGACGCGATCGGCCAGCTGATGCAGCGGCCGCTGAAGGCGGAAGATTGAACGTCAGGGAACGACGCGCCACACCTTGAGCGGCGTCGGCTGCGCTAGCGGCACCGCTTCGAGGAACGGCGGCTCAGCTTCGGCGGCCGGAGCGTGGAGGAAGTTGTTCGCCGCCAGGATCGATGGGCCAAGGCGATGGTAGGGCGCCGCCGCACCGTCGTCTTCGCTTGACACGCAGGCCCCGGTGCGCGAGGCCCAGTTGAGCAGTTCAACGGGACGCACGCGATGCCTGCCTACTGGCTGATGAAGTCGGAGCCCGACGTCTTTTCGTTTCAGGTGCTCAAGTCGCGCGGCAAGAAGGGCGAGGCCTGGGACGGCGTGCGCAACTTCCAGGCCCGCAACAATATGAAGGCCATGCAGCTCGGCGATCTCGCCTTCTTCTACCACTCGAACGAGGGCAAGGAGGTCGTCGGCATCATGGAGGTGGTGAAGCTCGCCCACCCCGATCCCAAAGACGACACCGGCACCTGGAAGTGCGTCGACATGCGGGCGGTGGAGGAGCTGCCGCGGCCGGTGACGCTCGTCGAGATCAAGGACAACCCGAAGCTCGCCAAGATGGTGCTGGTCAACAACTCGCGGCTGTCGGTGCAACCGGTGACCGCCGCCGAGTGGGCCGAGGTGTGCCGCATGGCCGGCACGTCCGGCGCGGCGAAGAAGCCGGCGAAGAAGAAGTGAACGCCCCCGCCCGGCTCGATCCTGCCGTTCCCGGCTCGGCCGAAGCATTCATTGTCGCCAATACGCGGCCGCTGGCGCCGCCGCTCGTTCCGGAGATCCTTCTCTACCTCGCCGAGGAGTCGCTGCCGATCTGGCAGAAGACCGAGGACGAGTTGGGTCAGATAAACGTGCCGCCGCCGTACTGGGCGTTCGCCTGGGCCGGCGGCCAGGCGCTCGCCCGCTACATCCTCGACAACGCCGCGTTGCTCGCCGGCAAGCGGGTGCTCGATCTCGGTGCCGGCTCCGGGCTGACGGCGATTGCAGCGATGAAAGCCGGTGCTGCTGAAACGCTCGCCGCCGACATCGACCGCTTGGCGCTCGCCGCCGTATTGCTCAATGCCAGCCACAACGGCGTCGTGGTGCGCACGACGGCGGAGGATTTGCTCGCCAAGCCGGCCGAGGCGTGGGACGTCGTGCTCGTCGGCGACCTGTTCTACGAGCGGGCGTTGGCCGAACACGTGACGCGGTTCATCGACGAGGCGGTCGCCGGCGGCGCGCTTATCCTCATCGGCGATCCACAGCGCAATTACTTCCCCAAGGGCCGTTTTACCGCCGCCGCGGAATACCGGGTGCCGGTGACGCGCGAGCTCGAGGACGCCGAGATCAAGCGCACCGCAGTGTGGCGTCTGGGCTGAACCCGACGACGTGGCACCCCCGATCTGCTAGACTCCGCGTCGCGAACCTCAACGGAGCCCAAGCGCATGGAATTCGCCGGTATGAACCTGCTCGCCGTCGTGCTTGCCGCGGTGGTGAGCTTCATGTTCGGGTGGCTGTGGTACGGCATTCTGTTCTCGGACGCATGGCTGTTGGCGTGCGGAAAGACCCGCGAGGAGGTGCACGCCGACAATCCGAGCCCCACGCCGTTCATCATCAGCTTCGTTGGCCTTGTCGTCATGGCGAGCGTTCTCGCCGGCGTGCTGCGCCACATCTACGGGCCCGGCATGACGATGGGCGACGGAATAGTCACCGGCGCCTTCATGTGGCTCGGCTTCGTCATGACTACGATGGCCGTCAACAACGCATTTCGCGGCGCCAAGCGCGAACTCACCCTGATCGATGGCGGCCATTGGCTGGGCGTGCTTCTGCTGCAAGGCGCCATTGTCGGCTGGCTGGGTCTTTGATCCTGCACAAGCGTCGCATTCGCCCAACAGCCAAATTGCCCTCCTCCGGCCGCGCGCCCATAATGGCGCCAACGACAAATAATCCGTGGGAGAACGCCAATGTCGGGGAAGCTTTACCCGGTACCCGCCGGTGAATGGCGCGAGCGCGCCTGGCTCGACGCGAAAGCCTACGACGCGCTCTACAAGCGCTCTATCTCCGATCCGCAGGGCTTCTGGGGTGAGATCGGACGCCGCCTCGACTGGATCAAACCGTACACGCGGGTAAAGAACACCTCGTTCGTTCCGGGAGACGTGTCGATCAAATGGTACGAGGACGGCACGCTCAACGTCGCCGCCAACTGCATCGACCGGCACCTCGCCACCCGCGGCGATCAGGTGGCGATCATCTGGGAGGGAGACGATCCCACCCAGGAGGAGCAGATCACCTATCGGCAGCTGCACGAGCGTGTCTGCAAGTTCGCCAACGTCCTCAAGGCGCACGGCGTCAAGAAGGGTGACCGCGTCACCATCTACCTGCCGATGATCCCCGAGGCGGCCTACGCGATGCTCGCCTGCGCCCGCATCGGCGCCATCCACTCGGTCGTGTTTGGCGGGTTCTCGCCGGAAGCTCTCGCCGGCCGCATCGAGGACGCGCAATCGAAATTCATCATCACCGCCGATGAAGGCGTGCGCGGTGGCAAGTTCATCCCGCTGAAGAAGAACACCGACGATGCGCTCGCCAAGGCCGGCAAGGGCGATGAGACGGTGCTTGTCGTGCGACGGACCGGGCGCCCGGTGCCGTGGACGGCGGGGCGCGATCTCTGGGCGCACGAGGAGACGGCGAGGGTCTCGGCCGATTGCCCGCTTGCCGAGATCAACGCCGAGGACGCGCTGTTCATCCTCTATACGTCGGGCTCGACCGGCAAGCCGAAGGGCGTGCTGCACACCTCGGGCGGCTACCTCACCTACGCGGCGCTCACCCACCAGTACGTGTTCGACTACCACGACGGCGACATCTACTGGTGCACCGCCGACGTCGGCTGGGTCACCGGGCACAGCTACATCGTCTACGGACCTCTCGCCAACGGTGCGACGACGCTGATGTTCGAGGGCGTCCCCAACTATCCGACGATGTCGCGCTTCTGGAACGTCGTCGACAAATGGAAGGTCAACATCTTCTACACGGCGCCGACCGCCATCCGCGCGCTCATGGGCGCCGGTGACGACTTTGTAAAGTCGTCCGATCGGTCATCTCTGCGCCTGCTCGGCAGCGTCGGCGAGCCGATCAACCCCGAGGCGTGGGAGTGGTATCACAACGTCGTCGGCGAAGGCCGCAGTCCGATTGTCGACACCTGGTGGCAGACCGAGACGGGTGGCATCCTCATCTCCCCGCTGCCCGGCGCCACGGCGTTGAAGCCCGGATCGGCGACGCTGCCGTTCTTCGGTGTGCAGCCCGAGCTCGTCGACGACAAGGGCACGGTGCAGTCCGGCGCCGCGACCGGCAACCTCGTCATCCTCGACAGCTGGCCCGGGCAGGCGCGCACCATCTACGGCGACCACGAGCGTTTCGTGCAGACCTATTTCGCGACCTATCCCGGCACCTACTTCACCGGCGACGGCTGCCGCCGCGACGAGGACGGGTATTATTGGATCACCGGTCGCGTCGACGACGTGATCAACGTGTCCGGCCACCGGCTCGGCACGGCGGAAGTCGAAAGCGCGCTCGTCTCGCATCCGAAAGTCGCCGAGGCGGCCGTCGTCGGCTACCCGCATAACCTCAAAGGCCAGGGCATCTACTGTTACGTCACGCTCAACGCCGGCGAGGCCTGGAGCCCGGAGATGGTAAAGGAGCTCACCGCGCACGTGCGCAAGGAGATCGGTCCGATCGCCTCGCCCGACCTCATCCAGTTCGCGCCGGGGCTACCGAAGACGCGTTCGGGCAAGATCATGCGCCGTATTCTGCGCAAGATCGCCGAGGACGAGTACTCCAACTTGGGAGACATCTCGACCCTCGCCGACCCGGCGGTCGTGCAGGATCTCATCGACAACCGGCAAAACCGTCGCACCGGCTGAGGCAAGGTCACGCGGGGAACAGCAGGCGCGACGCGGCTACTCTATCGGCAAGCTGCAAATCCTCAGTCAGCAACGCCAGGAGCAGTCGCAATGGAACACATCGTCAACGTCGGCATGGATGTCGACACCTTGAAGCAGCTCGACAACCTGCGCCGGGCGCATCCCAACGTCCCCTCGCGCGTAGAAGTCATCCGCCGCCTGATCTGGGAGGCCCACGCCAAGATCACGCCGATCGACGCCGCCGAGTAGTCCCCGGCGTTCCCGACGACCTGAAAAAGGGCGCTTGCCGGAGATCGGTGGCGCCCTTTTCGCATCTATTTACTCTAGCGATTTCCTTGGCTTAGGCGATCACCAAGAAAAATCTTTCGCCGCACCGCGGCGAGTCTCTTGCGGAACAGCGTCCAGTGGCCCCGGTCCGTAGGTTGTCTCCATCGAACAAGGAGATCACCAATGACCGCCGCCCAGACCAACACCTCGAAGGACCAGAGCCTCCGCATCGCCGGTGGCAAGGTCGGCGTTCTTCTCCTGCACGGCCTGTGCGGCACCCCCGCGGAGATGCGCTTCGTCGCCATGGGTCTCGCCCGCGCCGGCTACACGGTTCACGCTCCCCAGCTCGCCGGCCACGGCGACGACAACTCGGGCCGCTGGCAGGATTGGTACCTCTCGGCCCGCCAGGCTCTCAACGACATCCGCAAGGAGTGCGACACGGTGATCGTCGGCGGCCTCTGCATGGGCGCCATCCTTGGCCTCCACCTCGCAGCCCGCAACCCGGGCAAGGTGCAGGGCGTGTCGCTCTTCTCGCCCACGCTCTGGATCAACGGCTGGGCGATGCCCTGGACGATGCGCCTCTTCAAGCTGGTCCGCTCGCGCTGGCTCGCCAACTTCATCCACTTCCCGGACGCGGAGTCGCTGGGCATCAAATGCCCGCGCGTTCGCCAGTTCGTGAAGCAGGCTCTGGAGACCGAAGGTTCCGACCTCGGCCGCTCGGGCGTCCCGGCGACGATGGTTCTCGAGCACCGCCGCATGGTCGACGCCGCGATGAAGCTCCTTCACCGCGTGAAGCAGCCGACGCTGATCGTGCACTCCCTGGAAGACGACTATGCCAACATCAACAACGCTCACTACCTGCAGGGCGAGATCCACGGCAAGGTCGACATGGTGGTGCTGAATGACAGCTACCACATGGTGACCCTCGACAAGCAGCGTCAGGTGGTCGTCGACCGCACCCGCGCCTTCATCGCTCGCATCGTCGAGGAAGTCTGCCACATCGCCACCCCGGCCCTGCCGGTTGCCGCTTAAGCCGCAAGGCTGCGGGCCGCGCCCCCAACGAGACTGAGCGTCTTCGTGGGGCGCGGCCCGATCATCATTGGCGCAGCGCCACTTGTGCTACACCTGGGCACTGACGACCGTTTCGGTATCGTCAACGCACCGAACTTTGACCCCGCGAGCAATGGAATGACCGCAGAGCAGGCGCGCGTCGCCAACTATTGGGACGCCAGCAAGAAGCCGCGCACCGTCGCCCCGCCCTTGGCGGGCGACGTCTCGGTCGACGTCGCCATCATCGGCGCTGGGTACACGGGGCTATCGACCGCCTATCAACTCAAGGCCACCGAGCCGTCGCTCAAGGTTGTCGTGCTTGAAAGCGAGACCGTCGGCTTCGGCGCCAGCGGTCGCAACGCCGGCTTTGTCATGACGCTGTTCGGCGCGTCGCTGGGTCTGATGAAAACGCTGCATGGCAAGGACAAGGTGCGCGCGGCGCATCACTACATGGAGCGGTGCATTGCCGGCCTCGAGGAGATGCTCGCCAAGCACAAGCTCGATTGCGACTACGAGCGCTCGGGTTTTCTCAAGGTGGCGACCTCGCCGCGCTACGCCGCGCGCATCAAGGACGAGATCGCGCTGTTGGAGGAACTGGGCATCGAAGGCTATCGCTGGCTCAACGTCGGCGAGCTTGCCGGCCGCGTGCGATCGCCGACGTTCCTCGGCGGCTGCCTGGAGCCCGGTTGCGGGCTGATCAATCCACGCAAGTGGGTGGACGCGCTGGCCGGGCTGGCGCTGGGCCACGGCGCGCAGCTCTACGAGCGCACGCGCGTTGGCGAGGTGCGGCGCGAGGGTGGCAAATTCCGCCTCGTCACCGCGAACGGGACGGTCACGGCCGACAAGGTCGTGTTCGCTGCCAACGGCTACACCCACCTCATTCCCGGCATGCGCTCCAAACAGCTGCCGGCTTTCGTCTCCATCGTCGTTACCGAGCCGCTGACGCCGGAGCAGCGCGCCTCGATCGGCTGGGCCGGGCGCGAAGGCATCGAGGACGGCCGCAACTTCATGCACTTCTACAGGCTGACGCCCGACAACCGCATCCTCATGGGCGGCGGCCCCGGCTTCGTGCCGTTCGGCGGGCGCATGCACCACGACGCCGATCCAGCCGCTTGGAAACATCTGGAAGAGTTCATCGGCATAACGTTCCCGACGCTGCGCGGCATTCCGATTGCCTATAGGTGGGGCGGCGCATTCTCCGTCACCGCCGACTCCACACCGCTCATCGGCACGCTGCATGGCGGCGCCGCGGCCTATTCCGTCGGCTGCACCGGCCACGGGGTGGCCATGACGCATATGAACGGCCGCATCCTGTGCGACCTCGTGCTCGGGCGCTCGACGGATCTTACCGACCTTTGGTTCGTCAACCGCCGTGCCATGCCGCTGCCGCCCGAGCCGATCGGCTCGCTCGGCGCCAAGGCCGTCACTGCCGCCATGGCGCTGGACGACTGGTGGTGCGATCGGAGGCAATCGACATGAACCCGATCAAGAAGATCGCCGTCGTCGGTGCTACGGGGATGCTCGGCATCCCCGTCTCTGTCGCGCTGATGGAAGCCGGGTTCGAGGTGACGGCGCTCGCTCGCAACATCGAGCAGGCGCGCCGGGTGCTGCCGGCGGCGATCCGCGTCGTCGCGGCCGACGTGCGCGACGAGGAGAGCCTGCGCGCCGGACTGCGCGGGCAGGACGGCCTATATCTCAGCCTGTCTGTGGCGCCCGGTGCGCGCAAGGGTGACTTGCACACCGAGAGCCAGGGCCTGGAGAACGTCCTCGCCGCCGCGTGTGAGGAAAAGATAGCGCGCGTCGCCTATCTGTCGGCGATGGTGCACGACTCCCCGCGCCGCTGGTGGGTGCTCGATGTGTGGCGGCAGGCGCTGGCGCGCATCAAAAAGTCGGGCATCCCCTACACTATCTTCTATCCGACGAACTTCATGGAGACGCTGGCGGAGCGGCACGGGACAGGCAGCCTGTTCGTCATGTTGGGACGCGCCTTCTACCCGAATTACTGGATCGCCGGCAGCGACTTCGGACGCCAGGTCGCCCGCGCCTTCGCCGAGCCGCGCGCCGCCAACCGCGAGTATTACATCCAGGGGCCGGAGCCGCTCACCTACGACGGCGCCGCGGTGCGCTACGCGCAGGCGCTGCACCGTTCGCCGTTCGTCGTACGCGTGCCGCTTTGGCTGGCGCGCATCGGCGGGGTGTTCTCCAACTCGCTGCGCTTCAATGCCAACATCATGGGCACCGTTCTTTCTTACCCCGAGGAGTTCAAAGCCGGTCAAACGTGGAGCGAGCTTGGGCGGCCGACGACGACCATCGAGGAATTCGCCGCGGGCCAGGCGCCGCGCAAGGTCTGACCGCTTACTGGCAGCGCGTGAGAATGCCGCGGTCGAAGTGCAGGTGATCGTGGTGCGCGGCGTTGAACTCCGGCCCGATGGCGACGCGGAAGTACCGGCAGGCGCGCATGTGCGCCTCGCGCAGGAAGCGCCCCTCGGGCGTGTCCCTCTTGTAGTCGGCGGTGACGCTGATCTGTTTGCCGTTGGCGAGGCGGAAGGCGCCGATGTCGACGGCGTTGGCCAGCGAGTGCTGGCTGCGCATGTTCATCCACCGCTTGTTGCCGATCATGTTGCGGCACGAGTAGGTGCCCATGTCCTGCATCCAGGTCACGCGGCTGCCGAACATGCTCTCGGCGAGCGGCTGCACATCCTGCTCGACCCATAGCGCCAGCGCCGCGGCGGCCTCGCAGGTGAGTTGCTCCAGACCGATGTCGACGCCGCCCACCACGGCGACGCGCACAGCATTCGTCCAACCGCAGCCGTTGCTCTGCACATTGTCTGAGATCGGCGTGGCGACGATGTGCGGCGCTTGCAGCACCGCACGGCACAGCGCCGGATCATGGCGCAAGGCGGCGAGGCGCGGATCGACGAACCACGACGGCGGGTCGGCGAGCGACAGCGCCGCGAACGGCGAGTAGCGCTGCGGCACGAGGCCGAACCAGAAGGCGGCAAACACCACGGTGAGTAGAAGCAGGCCGAGGAGGGCGCGCAGAAAGTTCCGGCCGCTACGGCGCATGGAGAAATCCCGTCAGTGTTCAGCTTTCAGTATAGGGTCAGGCTCGACGCGCCAAGCAGCACCGGCCGCCCGTCACGCGAATTGCACGCACCGTTGCCGCGCCGTCACCTGCGTCGACGCCCAGACGTCCCCGCGGCGGCAAGCCCGGGGCTATCGACACGGGGGCGAGGCGGTCCTGGCCCTTCTATTTGTTCGTGTGGATGCAGCCATCGCCGCCCCACCCGGATAGGCACTGCCGACTACCGTCTTCCCCGAATCGCATCCCTGCCCGGGGCTCACCAGCATTTTCGCGCTGGCGACAGTGAAGTCATGAGACCAGCTTAGGGGTCCCGCGCATTGCCTGCCGGCCCATCCCAATGCAAATCCGCCAGCGCACGTCTGCACCCCGCGTCGTCGGGTGGGCTGGCGGGATTTTAGATGGCGCTGTGGGAACGGGGATAAGTCATCTTCGCCGCTCCGCCGTCAGAAGTCGGAGACGATGCCGCCCTTTTCCCAGTCTCCGTAGCGCGCTGGATCGGGTCCCTCGCGGCCGCCCACCTCAGCTTCGGCCTGCTTGGCTTTTTCGGCCTTCCGGCGCGCCTCGGCCTCGGCCAGCGCACGCTGCGCTGCGGGACTGAGTGGGCGCTGGTCTTTTTCCGATTTCATAACCTCAATCTCGGACTGGTGGTCGCCGGGCGTAAGCTCCATATAGCATCTCGAGATTGCTTCAAGGCGGAGCTGCGACAACGATGAACTATGTCAAAACGGCCATGCTACTCGCGGTTCTTACCGCGATCTTCGTGGCGGTGGGCGCCCTTATCGGCGGTCAGACGGGCATGGTGATCGCGTTCGTGTTCGCGCTGGGCATGAACTTCTTCAGCTATTGGAACTCCGACAAGATGGTGCTGCGCATGTACGGCGCGCACGAGGTCGATGAACGTTCCTCACCCGAGTACTACGGCATCGTGCGCGAGCTGGCGCAGCGCGCCGGGCTGCCCATGCCGAAGGTGTATGTCATGGACAGTCCGCAGCCGAACGCGTTTGCCACGGGCCGCAATCCCGCCAACGCCGCCGTCTGCGCTTCGACCGGCCTCTTGCAGGCCTTGAGCCGCGACGAGGTCGCCGGCGTGATGGCGCACGAGCTTGCCCATATCAAGAACCACGACACGCTGACCATGACCATCGCCGCGGCCATCGGCGGTGCCATCTCCATGCTCGCCCAGTACATGCAGTTCGGCGCGATGTTCGGCGGTCATCGCGAGGACCGTGGCGGTCTCGGCATGATCGGCACGCTGATGGCGATCATCGTCGCCCCGCTTGCCGCCATGCTTGTGCAGATGGCGATCAGCCGCTCGCGCGAGTACGTCGCCGACGACGTGGGCGCCCAGATCTGCGGCCGCCCGATGTGGCTTGCTTCCGCGCTCGCCAAGATCCAGAACTACGCGCACCGCATTCCCAACGAGGAAGCGGAGATGGCACCCGCCACCGCGCACATGTTCATCATCAATCCGCTGACCGGCCAGGGCATGGACAACCTGTTCTCGACGCATCCAAACACCGAGAACCGCATCGCGGCGCTCGAGGCGCTGGCGCGCGAGATGGGGCAGCCCGGCGGCCCGCGTGACGACGGAGGCCTTGGCCGCGATAGCAACGTCGGAAACGATAAAGACCCCGGTCCCTGGGCGCAGCAGCGCTCCCGCGACGCTTCCGGCCCGTGGGGCTGACGCAGGGTGAGAAAACCGAACGCGCCGACCTCGAACAAGCACTGGCGTCCGCCACCGCGCCAACATAAGCCGCAGCCAAAGCCACCGCCTCCCCCGGCGCCCGCCGGCTTGCCCGCGCGTGAAGCCGCCGTGCGCCTGCTGACGAACGTGCTCGGCGATGGGCACGCGTTCGACGGCGCGGTGGCGAAGGAATTCCAGGGAAGCGCCCTCGAGCCGCGCGACCGCGCCCTCGCCCGCCTCATCGCCGCGACGGTGCTGCGCCGCCTGGGTGAGCTGGAAGCCGTGCTCAACAGCTATCTCGAAAAGCCGCTTCCCAAGCAGAAGGGCGCACTCTGGCCCATCCTGCTGTCGGGCGCGGCGCAGCTCCTGTTTCTTGAAACGCCGCCGCACGCCGCGGTCGGGCTCGCCGTCGATCAAGTGCGGCGGGACCGGCACGCGGGGCGCTATGACAAGCTGGTCAATGCGCTGTTGCGGCGCGTGGCGCGCGAGGGCGCCGCGACCCTGCAGGCGAAGGACGGCGTCGCGCTCAATACACCTGCGTGGATGTTACAGCGCTGGACGAAAGCGTACGGCACCGAGACGGCGCGGCGCATTGCCGACGCGTCGCTCACCGAAGCGCCGCTCGATCTGAGCGTCAAGGACGCGCCGGAGACCTGGGCCGAGCGCCTCGGCGGCCGCGTACTACCGACAGGCACGGTGCGGCTCGCTGCCGGCGGCCGCATCGAGGATTTGCCCGGCTATGCTGACGGCGGGTGGTGGGTGCAGGACGCAGCCGCGGCGCTTCCCGTCCACTTCCTCGGCTCAGTCGTGGGCAAGTCGGTCGTCGACATGTGCGCCGCACCGGGCGGCAAAACGGCCCAGCTCGCCGCTGCCGGTGCCAACGTCACCGCCATCGATCTCTCGGGCGCACGCTTGCAGCGTCTCGCCGCCAATCTCGAACGGCTGCAACTGAAGGCTGAGCTAGTGGAAGCCGACGCCGGCGCGTGGGCGCCCGCGCGGACATTTGATGCCGTGTTGCTCGACGCGCCCTGCACGGCGACCGGCACGATCCGCCGCCATCCCGACATCCTCCGCTTGAAGCGGCCGGATGACGTCGCCGCGCTGGCGGCAATCCAGACGCGGCTCCTCGACAACGCGGCAAAGCTCGTCGCGCCGGGCGGCACGCTGCTCTACTGCAGCTGCTCGCTGGAGCCAGAGGAAGGCTCCCAGCAGATCGAGCGGTTCCTCGCTCGCAACAATGGATTTTCTCCTGCGCCGATCGCGCCCGGCGAAGTGGGCATCGCAGCCGAGTGGCTTACACCCGCCGGCGAGCTGCGCACGCTGCCCTTCCACCTTGCGGGCGACACCCCGCAGCTGTCCGGCATGGATGGTTTCTACGCCGCGCGCCTCGTTCGCACAGCTTGATTCGGCCCAAGAGGGATTCGCTCACAGGCATACGCAACGCGTGCCTTGTGTTGACCGATTCGCGGGGTTAGTCCGGACCAAGGGCGCGGCAATTCCGGCCGCGCAGGCGTCGCGGGGCTCGCATGGCAGAACTGACGCTGAAGGAACGGCTGCGCAAGGCAGCGCTCACCGTCGAGACGACGAAGCGATCGACGATCGTCACCGCACTGGCGGGGCCACTGAAGCGCTGGACCGAGCCGTCGACGCCGGTCGATCACCTGCTCATCGTGCCGACCGACTTGCGGGTCGCCGATCCGAGTTTCTGGGACGAGATCGCCCACGGCCAGTTCGGCCTGGCTGGAAGCATCGTGTCGCTGCGCGGGGATTCGCCGTTCGAGGCTACCGCGCCGAGCATCGCCTGGGCGCGGGAGCTGCACGGGTTCGGCTGGTTGCGCAATCTCGCCGCCGTCGACACGGAAGAAGCGCGCGAAACCGGACGGCGGCTGGCGCTCGAGTGGACGATCCGCTTCGGCAATCGGCGCGAGGGCGTGGCGGCAGAGCCCGCGGTCGCCGCGCGCCGTCTCATCGCGTGGCTGTCGCACGCCAACCTGCTGCTCGAAGACGCCGACGGTGAGACGTACGGCCTCATCACTGCCTCGCTCGGCCGCCAGTTCGCGCAGCTCAACCGCAGCTGGCGCGATACGCCGGCCGGCTATGAGCGGTTGCTCGCCCTGATGGCGCTGGGATTCGCCGCCTTGTCGCTCGCCGGGCACGACCGCCAGCTCAAAGACATCGAGACCGGCCTCGCCGCCGAGCTCGCCTGGCAGGTGCTCCCCGATGGCGGCCACGTCACCCGCAACCCGGCCCTGCTGGTCGAAGTGCTACTCGACCTCCTGCCGCTCAGCCAATGCTTTACCGCCCGTGATCGCGCACTTCCCGACCAGCTGAGCGACGCGATCCAGAGCATGCTGCCGATGTTGCGCTATCTGCGCCTCGGCGACGGTACGCTGGCGCGCTTTAACGGCGTGTCCGGCGCGTTGACGGCCGGCGTTGCCACGGTTGTCGCTTACGACGACGGCTCATTGGCGCCGCTGCGCGAGGCGCGCGCCTCCGGCTATGCCCGGCTCGCCTGCGGCGACACGGTCGTCATCGCTGACGTCGGCCGGCCGCCGGCCCTGGCGTTTTCCGCCACCGCGCAGGCCGGGTGCCTGTCATTCGAGATGAGCGCGGGCAAGGAGCTGCTGTTCGTCAACGGCGGCGTGCCGGCTCCGGCGTCCGCCGACTGGCTGCCCGCATCGCGCGCCACCGCGAGCCACAATGCACTGACCTTGGCCGAGAGATCGTCGTCGCGCCTCATCACGCACCGCAAGCTCGAAGCGCTCACGGGCGCGCCGCCGCTCCGCTATCCCGATCGCGTCGATTGGCGCTTGGACGACGAGGCCGGCGCGACGATCCTCGAGGCCGAGCACGACGGCTATCATCGTCGCCACGAGCTGGTGCACAAGCGCCGGCTCCGCCTCGCCGCGGACGGGCAGCGCCTGGAAGGCTGCGACCGCCTCGATGGCATGGGCGCCAAGGTACGGCTCCGCGCCGACCTGCCATACGCCATTCATTTCCACCTTATGCCCGGAGTGAGCTGCTGCCTCGAGGCGCACGACCAGGCGAGAATAACCCTGAAGGACGGACAGAACTGGCTGCTGAGCGCCACCGGAGCGATGCTCAGCGTCGAGGACAGCGCCTATTTCGCCGAAAGCGGCGGGCCGCGTGCGGCGTTACAGATCGTCCTGCGCGGAGTTACCTTCGGCGAAACCGAGGTAAACTGGGCCGTCGAGAGGCAGGCTGAAGGACCCCACGAATGACGCTGCGCATACGCCGCGCGCTGCTTTCCGTTTCGGACAAGACGGACCTCATACCCTTCGCGCGGGCGCTGGCCGAGATGGGCGTCGAGCTGATCTCGACCGGCGGCACGTCGGCGGCGCTGCGCAACGAGGGTTTGGCGGTCAAGGACGTGTCCGAGCTGACGGGCTTCCCGGAGATGCTCGACGGGCGCGTGAAGACGCTGCATCCCAAGGTGCACGGCGGCCTGCTCGCGGTGCGCGGCAACGCCGAGCACGACGCTCAGGCGGCGGCGCACGGTATCGCCCCGATCGATCTCGTCGTCGTCAATCTCTATCCCTTCGAGGCAACGGTGGCGAAGGGCGCCGGTTACGACGACTGCATCGAGAACATCGACATCGGCGGCCCGGCGCTCATCCGCGGTGCCGCCAAGAACCATGCGGGCGTGACCGTCGTCGTCGAGCCGGCCGATTATGCTCGCGTGCTGGAAGAGATGCGCGCCCACGGCGGGGCGACGACGCTCGAGCTGCGGAAGGCGCTCGCCGCCAAGGCGTATGCGCGCACCGCCGCCTACGACAGCGCCATCAGCAACTGGTTCGCCGCAACCCTAGGCGAGGAAACGCCGGCGTGGCGTACGTTCGGTGGCCGATTGAAGTATCCGCTGCGCTACGGCGAGAATCCGCATCAACGCGCCGCGTTCTATGCTTCCGGAGACGCGCGTCCCGGCGTGGCCAGCGCCGTGCAGCACCAGGGCAAGGAGCTGTCCTACAACAACCTCAACGATACGGATGCGGCTTACGAGCTCGTCGCCGAGCTTGGCACCGGCAAGCCGGCAGTCGCCATCATCAAGCACGCCAATCCGTGCGGCGTCGCCACGGGCGCAACGCTGCAAGAGGCGTATCTTAAGGCGCTGCGCTGCGATCCGGTGAGCGCCTTCGGAGGCATCGTGGCGCTCAACGGCCCGATCGACGCGGCCGCGGCCGAGGAAATCACCAAGATATTCACCGAAGTGGTGATCGCTCCCGCGGCAACGCCCGAGGCGGTCGCCATCTTCGCCGCGAAAAAGAACTTGCGCTTGCTGACCGCGGGTGCCCTGCCCGATCCAAAGGCGCAGGGGGCTATCGTGCGCTCGCTCGCCGGCGGGCTGCTGGTGCAATCGCGCGACGACGGTGTCATCACCGCAGCCGATCTCAAGGTCGTCACCAAGCGCAAGCCGACCGAGTCGGAACTGGCGGACATGCTGTTCGCGTTCAAGGTCGCGAAGCACGTGAAGTCGAACGCCATCGTCTACGCCAAGGCCGGCGCCACCGTCGGCATCGGCGCCGGGCAGATGAGCCGCATCGATTCCGCCCGTATCGCCGCGCTGAAAGCCGCCGACGCGGCGCAGGCGATGGGGGCCAAGGAGCCGCCGACCCGCGGCTCGGTCGTGGCCTCCGATGCCTTTTTCCCATTCGCTGACGGGTTGCTCGCGGCCGCCGAGGCCGGCGCCACTGCAGTGATCCAACCGGGCGGCTCGATGCGCGACGACGAGGTCATCGCCGCCGCCGACGAGAAGGGGCTCGCCATGGTTTTCACCGGCATACGGCACTTCCGGCACTGAGCATGTCCGGGGAGAGCGAGACAGTCCGTCTGCGCCCCGCGCGCCGCGCCGATTGGGACCTGATCCGCGGCTGGCTGGCGCGCCCGGACATCGAGGCCTGGTGGGGGCCGCGCGCCGCCACCGAGGCGGAAGTGAACATCGCTCTCAATTCCGGCCATGCGCTCTGCCGGATCATCGAGGCGGGCGGCATGGCCGTTGGCTATGCGCACGCGGTCGATGCCACGATGTGGGGCGACGAGCTCCCCCAAGACCTGGCGCCGGGTACCTGGGATCTCGACCTGTTCATTGCGTCAGAGGAGCACCGCGGTCGGGGCGTCGGGCAGACCGCCTTGTCACAACTGAAGGATGAAGTATTCGGCACGACACTCGCGACGGCCGTGTGCGTGTTTCCGTCAATCCGCAACGAGCGCGCCGTAAGGGCTTATGAACGCGCCGGATTCCGCTGGCAGCGCATCTGGAACGACCCGCACATGGGGCCGTCATGGTTCATGCTCGCCGAGCGTCCACGGCGCTAGGACGTGTGCGGCACCACGCTTTATTGTCGTTCTGTCACAAAAGCCGTAAGGTGTGAGCGATCATCCAGTATTGGGGGACAGCACAGTGAATACAGTCGTCCGAGCAATCATCTTCATCATCATCCTGGCGGCCATCGTCGCTGGGATCGTCTACGTCTATACGCCCATGCCGGCCACGGCTCCCACGCCTGCCGCCGAAACGACCGCTCCGGCGCCCGCCGCCGAACCGGCACCTGCTCCGGCAGAGCCCGCCACGCCGCCTCCGGCCGCCGAGCCGATGGCGCCTGCCGAGCCTGCACCGGCCGCGCCGCCGGCCGAGACGCCTCCGGCTCCGTCGCCCTGAGGCACTAGGCCGTTAGTGCCACTTTGACTCCGGCTGGGGCTCGCGCGTATCGCGCGGGCCCTTGTCGTTTGGGGCGGCGTCGCTCGGAGGCGGCGCTGCGTCGGTCGACTTTTGGCTCTGCTTGAGCTCGTTCGCCGCTTCCTTGGCCTTGTCGAACACTTCCGACGTCGCCTGCTTGGCCTTATCGAGCACGTCGCGCGCTGCCTGGGCTGCCTTGTCGAGCAGGCTGGTTGCATCCTGCGCCTTGTCGAGGGCGTCCTCGCTCGCCTTCTTGCCCTGGTCCAGCTTGGCGTTGGTATTTTCCTTCGCCTCGTCGATGGCCTTGAGGATCGCCTCTTTGGCGGCCTCGATGGCGGCGTTGGTGGCGTCCTTGGCGTCGTCGATTACCTCGCTCGCGGTACGCGGCGGCGGGGCGGGCGGCTCGGGTGCGGCGAGCGCCGGTGGATCGGCGGCCGCGGTGGTCCTCTCCTCGGCGACGGCGGCCGCAGGCAGCAACAACGCTGCCATCAGGGGAAGCATGCGGTTCATCGGCAATCACTCCTGTTGGTGCCTTGCCCGAAAACATGGGGGGCGAGGTCGTCCGGGACTAGGCCTCGGACGTTAGGCGTCGCGGCTCGGCACGCGCACGGGCGACATCAGCGCGATGCCGGTAATGAGGAATAGGATAATCGCCGCCATTCCGAGGCGCTGACTCTGCGTTACCGCTGTGACCAGCGCAACGAGGAGGGGAGCGAGGAAGGCCGTAACCTTTCCGGAGAACGCGAATAGTCCGAAGTATTGCGTGATCTTATCGGGCGGGGCGAGGCGCGCAAGGAGCGAGCGACTGGACGCCTGCACCGGCGCCGAAACGAGGCCGACGACGATGGCGAAGGCGAGGAACACGCGCTCGCCGGCCGACGAGAACGGCGAGGAGCCGGGCGCTTTCGGGTCCACGTCGAAGAAGAACAAGACGTGCGAGCCGTCGACGGAGAGAATGCCGAGCGCTCCGACGAGCAGTACGGCAAGCGCCGAAACGATGACGAACTTGGCGCTGATGCGGTCATCGAGCACGCCGCCGATCAGCGCGCCGAACGCGCCAACGAGCGTCAGGACGATGCCGAACAGACCGAGTTCGAGCGGCCCCCAGCCGAATACCGAGGCACCGTAGATGCCGCCGAACGTGAAGATGGCGGTGAGCCCGTCGGTATAGATCATCCGCGCGATCAGGAAGAGCAGCATGTCGCGGTTCTGCGGCAGCGAGCGCACCGTGTCCCACAGCTCCGCCGTCGCCGGACGCGCGTCGTGCGCCCGCTTTTTCTGGACGTCCGGCACGAACAGGAAGAACGGGATCATGAACACGAGGTACCAGACGGCCGACAGCGGGCCGACGATGCGGTCGCCCTCGCGGGCGGTCGTGTCGAGCGTCAGCAGCGGCGAGAGGCCGAACATCGTTTGGCCGCTGTCGCCCATCGGCACAATCAGGCCGGCCACGAGGAACAGGCTCGCCAGGCCGCCGAAGTAGCCGCACGCCCAGCCGGCGCCCGACAGCCGCCCGAGCTCGCTGTGGGGTACGAGGCTCGGCATGATGGCGTTGGTGAAGACCGCCGTATATTCCGCGCACACCGTGGCGATGACAAAGGCCAAGAGCACGAGGTAGATCGTGGAGGGTGGCGCCGACGGCGTGGCGATCCACAGCGATGCCATGGCGGCTGCTAGGATCACCGAGAACAGCGCGATCCACGGCTTGCGCTGGCCGCGCCCGTCGGCAAAGGCGCCGAGGAAGGGGCTGCCGACGGCGATCAGGACGCCGGCCACGGCGGCGCCGAAGCCCCACATGGACTGGCCCTTCGGACCGTTGCCGACGACGATGTTGGCGAAGTAGGGGGCAAAGAGGAACGTCAGGATCAGCGTGTAGAAGGGCTGCACTGACCAGTCGAACAGCATCCAGGAGACGCGGGCGGAGAGCGGTGCGCGGGCGATCGGCGCCTGCTGAGCGGTCGTAGCCATATCCACGGTGATTTCCCCATCCTCGTCCCGGAGCGAGCCCCTATAGCACGGAAAAATAGCCGGGCTTGCGACGGCGTTGGCCGGCGGAGCAAACGGCCGGCCTAAGGCAGGATAATCAGGTGATCGGGCAGCTCGTTGGGGTCGTGCGCCCCCGGCGGAAAATGCTGGGCCAGTGCGGTGCCAATGGCCCCGATCGCGACGACAAACCCTTCCGTTGCCTTGCCCTGACCGATGGCAGCGGTGAGGCCGTCGATGATCGCCTTCCAGGTGCCCTGGGCCACGAGTTCGTTAATGGCTTTGTCGGCGACAATCTCCGCGTGGCGCTCGGCCACCGAGACGAACAGCAGCACGCCGGTGCGGCCGGCGGTGGTGTGCAGGTTCTGCACGAGGAACTGCTCGAGCGCCCGACGCCGCGCATGCAAATGCTTAATGGAGGGCGGCACCAGGGCGGTGCGCACCGACGCCGGCATCAGCAGGGCTGTGACGATGGCGAAAACGGCAAGCTGGATGAGGTAGATCTCGACCAGACCGAGGGCGGTGAAAAAGATCAGGATCCACGGCACGAGCAGGCTCACGATCGCGGCGACCAGCGGCGGCACGTAGTGGTAGCCGTCACTCTGGGCGGCGACGACAACGACGATCTCACCCGACGTCCTCTTTTCGGCATCGGCAATGGCCGCGGAGATGCGTTGCTCGTCGCCCGGCGAGAACAGCCTCATGCCCGTGTCTCCCGCGAAAATTGTGTGACCTTACCCATCACCAGCTCCCCGACGACCCGCCGCCGCCGAAATCGCCACCGCCGCCCGACCAGCCGCCACCGCCGCCGCTATCGCCTGACCACCCGCCGCCCCAACCGCCATAGTCGCTCGGCACGACGACGGGACCGCTGCCGCGTCGGCGCCGCCCGGCGACCGCTTGCGGCTGGTTGTTGATGGACTGGACGACGGCGAAAAGGACGAACAGGACGACGCAAACCCAGAAGATGATGAGGATGATCGACCAGGTGTCGAGGCCCTGCTCGTGCACCCGCGCCCGTTCCTTCACCTCCTCGGCGTCGCCGAGCAGCACATCCTTGATGTCACGTACACCGGCGCGGATTCCGGCCGAATAATCGCCCTTGCGGAACTCCGGCATGATGGCGTTGTGGATGATCAAGCTCGACATGGCGTCGGTCATGATCGGCTCCAGGCCGCGCCCGACCTCGATGCGCACCTTGCGCTCGTTCGGCGCCACGATCAGCAGGATGCCGTTGTTCTTGCCTTCCTGGCCGATGCCCCATTTGCGGCCGAGCTGATAGCCGTAGTTTTCGATCGGATAGCCGTCGAGCGACTTGACGGTGACGACGGCGAATTGATCCGTCGACTTTTGCTCGAGCGCGGTGAGCTCGGCCTGGATGGCAGTGTAGTCCTCGGCGCTCAACAGACCGGCCTGGTCGGTGATGCGGTTGGTCAGCACCGGAAAGGTCGGCTCGGCCGTTGCCGCCGCTGCGGCAACGACGACGCCCACGAGAACAAGGCACAATGCTGCGGCCGCGCGCGGCGCCCAGCTCAATGGCAAAGCGCATCGGGCCGACATCGAGCGTCTCCTCTAGGGAGCGGCGTTACTGCTTGGTGCCGAAATCGACTTTGGGCGCCTTCATTTCTTCCGCGGCGATGTCGAACGTCGCCATTTCCTTGGCCGACGGATACATCACGGCGCGCCAGATGCGGCCGGGGAAGGTGGTGATTTCGGTGTTATAGGCGCGTACGGATTGGATGTAGTCGCGCCGCGCTATGGCGATGCGGTTCTCCGTGCCTTCGATCTGACTTTGCAGGGCGAGGAAGTTCTGGCCGGACTTGATATCCGGGTAGCGCTCGACCACCGCGAGCAGCCGCCCGAGCGCGCCCCCGAGTTGGTTCTGCGCGTCCTGGAATTTCTGCATCGCTTCCGGATTGGTGAGGATGTCCGCCGGCACGTTCGCCTGCACCTGCGTTGCCTTGGCGCGCGCCTCGACCACCTCGGTCAGCACGGTCTTTTCCTGGTCGGCGAAACCTTTGACGGTCTCGACGAGGTTCGGGATGAGGTCCGAGCGGCGCTTGTACTGGTTCAACACCTCCGACCACGCCGCCTTGGCGTTCTGCTCATAGGTGGGGATGGTATTTATGCCGCAACCTGCGAGGGCAAGCGATACGGTTGCGAGCAGGATCGCGGACAGGGGGCGAACGAAGCGAAGCGCCGACGCGTGAGCCATGACGGAAAGGCCTCCAGGGGGACCAAACACGCCTTTGTCCTATTGTTTGTTGAAGGCGGGAGCAAGTCGCCTCCCCGCGGCCGGTTTACGGTCGGATACTATTCGTCGCAAATTTGCGTGCGTCGCCAAGCGCGATTGTGGCGCGATCCCATGGTTGCCATATTCCCGCGCCATGCAGGGAGTCGGGTCCTTAGGACGAGGACCGATGGGCCGGTGGGGAAGTCCAAGCTGATATGCGCAATTCAATCGCCGTCATGAACACCAAGGGTGGCGTCGGCAAGTCGACGCTGGTGCTGGCGCTCGCCGAGACGATCTCGGCCTACCACGGCAAGAATGTGCTCGTGATCGACAGCGACGCGCAGGCCAGCGTGTCGAGCATGCTGATGAGCGTGTCGAGTCTCTACAAGCTGCAGTCCGAAGGGGCGACGATCGTCGATTACCTGCACGGCCGGGTGCTCAAGGGCCAGACGATCGACTGGCCGAAGTTCATCGTCCGCAATGTTTCCGACGTCGACGACTCCCGCTCGCTGTTCCTGCTGCCGAGCGATATGCAACTCACGCTGCTGGAACGCGAGGTCTCCAAGGAGAACCTGCACGCACGGCTGCGCGAGGTGATCGGCGAGCTGCTCACGGGCGTGCGCCGCGTGTTCGATGTCGTGCTCATCGACTGCCCACCCGGGCTGTCGGTGCTCACCGAATGCTGGCTGCGCGAGGCGGATTTCCACATCTCGCCGACCAAGGCCGACTATGTGTCGGTCTGCGGCCTGGAAGTGTTTCGCCGGTTCAAGGGTCTCAACCCGGAGATGGGGTTTGCCGAGAACCTCGGCGTCATCGTCAACATGAAGGAGGCGAACTCCGCCTCCGACGAGGAATATCACCGCTGGCTACAGGCCAACGCCGAGAACGCCTGCTTCGCGCAGGCCATCCCGCGCATGCCGGCCCTGCAAGACGCCGCCAATTACCAGGGCTACGAGCGCAGCTATCTCGCGAAGTATCCAGGGCAGGTCGGGACGGCGGTGCGGGCGTTGACCGACGAGGTCATGTCACGAGTGAGTGCGCGCAACGCCCCGAAGGTCGAGGCCAAGGAGCCGGCGGCAGCCAGCGCATGATCCGTCCGACATTAGGTTTGCGGCTGCTGCGCGCAGGCGCGCTCATGGCTGCCGTCTTCTGGGCGCAACAGGCGGCGGCACTCGAGATCAAGAGCTGCGACGACGCCCACATCGGGCTGACCGAGCTCATTGCGCCGGTCGCCAGCAACAGCAAGACCTACAAGGACGGCAAGATCAGCCTCTACGCGGTGGATACCGTCGAGCCGGTGTGTTGTGCCGCCGGTGTCGCCCTCGTCATTCCCGACATGTCTGACGAGACGGGTGGTAACCAATGCCTCGCCATCGTTGGCGTTGCCTCCGTACAGCTCGACGAGACGACGACCGAGGACGATGCCCAGAAGGGGTTGCTGCTCACCATTCCCACGCGAGTGTTCAACGAGGCGGCGGATTCTGCCCCAGGCGCGCCCTTGAAGCTGCGCGTTAATGTCGACAAAGGCACCGTCGCCCTCGAGTAGCGGGGTCGGAATGGGCGGGTCGACTGGAAACCAGTCCACAACCGCAGCCTTGCGGCACCCGGCGGGGCGACTAAACTGCCAACATGACTCGTTCGATAATTCCCGTAATTCTGTCAGGTGGTTCCGGCACGCGGCTATGGCCGCTGTCGCGGAGCATGTATCCCAAGCAGTTCATCAAGTTCTTCAACGGCAAGGGTAGCCTGCTCGCAGCTTCCCTGCTCAGGATCGACGGTAGCGCCTTCTCGCCACCCGTCGTCATCTGCAACAACGATCATCGCTTTCTGGTGCGCGAGGAGCTGTCGCGCGCGGCCATCGCGCCCGAAGCGATCATTCTCGAGCCGGTAGCACGCAACACCGCCGCGGCAGTTGCCGTCGCGGCGCTCACGGCAGTCGCAAAATCGCCCGACGCCATCATCGCCGTGATGCCATCGGACCACATCGTCAAGGACACGCAGAATTTCGTCGCCGCTCTGGAGCGCGCGGCAGCGGTGGCGGCAACGGGGAAGCTCGTGCTGTTCGGCATCGCACCGACCAGCCCGCATACCGGCTACGGTTATATCCGTCGCGGCGCCGGGCTCGATGGGCCAGCGGGCGGCTATGCCGTCGACGCGTTCTTCGAGAAGCCCGACAAGGCCACGGCGCAATCCTACCTCGCCGACGGCAACTATTTCTGGAATAGCGGCATCTTCGTGCTGCACGCGCGCACGTTCCTCAACGAGCTGGAGCAGTTGGCGCCGGAGATCCTGGCTGCTGCACGCGCCGCGTTGAGCGATGCGCAGGAGGACCTGGGCTTCCTGCGCCTCGACCGCGACGCGTTCGCGCGCTCGCCGAATATTTCCATCGACTACGCGGTGATGGAGAAGACCGGCAAGGCGGCGATGATGCCCATCGACGTCGGTTGGAGCGACGTGGGATCCTGGTCGTCGCTTTGGGAAAGCGCGCCGCGCGATGAGAAGCTCAACGCCGTCGAGGGCGACGCCATCCTCATCGATACCGAGAACTGCCTGGTGCATAGCGAGCGATCGCTCGTCGCCACCATCGGATTGAATGGCCTCGTCATCGTCGACACGCCGGATGCCCTACTGGTCGCCGACCAGAACCGGGCGCAGGACGTCTCGGCCCTCGTGACGCGGCTCAAGGAGCTCAACCGCAAGGAGTATGCGCAGCACATCAAGAGCTATCGGCCTTGGGGTTTCTTCGAGCAGCTCGGCACCGGGTCGCGCTTCCAGGTCAAGCTGCTGCACGTCAAGCCGGGCGGCCAGCTCTCCATGCAAATGCACCATCACCGCTCCGAGCACTGGGTCGTGGTAAGGGGAACGGCCAAGGTGACCATCAGCGGTGAGGAGAAGCTCGTGCAGGAGAACGAGAGCGTCTACATCACCGCGACGCAATGGCACCGGCTGGAGAACCCTGGAAAGGTGCCGCTGGAGATGATCGAGGTGCAGATCGGCAGCTACCTCGGTGAGGACGACATCATCCGCTCGGACGACGTGTATCACCGGGCGCCGGACGAGACGCGATGAGCGTGAAGCAAGGACTCCTTCACCTTACCCCGTAACCATCGGGCCTACGTTGGGACGGTCTAGGCTGCTCTAAGTGCAGCACGAAGGGAAAGATCTGGAGCGTGGCTGGGTTCCACGGCGCGTCAGCCTTGACGCGGGCCCGTTGGCGGAGGCTGCCGGAAATCTGCGACCTGGAACCCAATGACACGCTGATCGCATAAGCCCTCGAATCTTCACAGTTCCTCGGTAACGGGGGTTCATGACGACAACCGCGCAAGAGCTTTGTCGGCCGTGTTTGTCAGAACTTCAGGCGGATCTCGCTAGCCACCTCCGCGAGACGACCCTGAGTTTTGTCGTCGACCGCGGCCGGACCTATCTGGTGATCCCAGGACACGTTCCGTTCGAATGCCCGCCCTCGCCCTCGCGGAAGACGGGCACCGCATTCTACGAAGAGACATCGACGCTCGTTCTTGACTACCTGCTCAAGCGCCTTCGGCCCACAAGCTGCTTTGATATCGGCGCCAGCGATGGCTACTTCTCGCGCGTTGCCGCGTCGTACCGTGGTTCAGCGCCGCAAGTTGATGCCTTCGAGATGCGCCCCACTGCGGCTGCTGCCATGCGGCGCGCAATGGAGAATGATCAATTTGCTCCGCGCATCAATTTGAACCTGGCCAGTGTCAGCGACAGGGATGCAGAAAGCGTCCAGGTCTGGCTCGCTCGGAGTTTGTTATTCGAGGAGCAGCCTCTGCCCCTACAGTACGAGGAAGCCTGGTGGCGGCGAGCGAAGTTCTGGCTTCGCAACGATCGAAGCCGGGGTCTTTCGACAGTGTGGATGCCTGTAATAAGCATCGATGGCTTTACGAAGCGATCTCGCCGACTGCCCGATATTATCAAGATCGATGTCGAGGGTTATGAGGGCAAAGTGCTGCGCGGGGCACACGATACTCTTCGCTCAGCGCGTCCCTTCATCCTGCTCGAGCTCCACAAGGACGAGAAGCAGCGGTTCGGAATGCGCCGGCAAGACGTCGCCCAGCTGATTTTCGATCATGGCTACGACGCCCTCCTTCTCACCGACCACCAAAACAAGAGCCGGTGCGAGGTGCTTCCGGTGGGTCCGCGCGATGCCTTATTGGGACGGCAGAGAACGGACATGCTGCTATTCGTTCCAAGGTAATCCGTCGCGGAGCTAAATCCCGGACAGGGTGTAGCGCGGCTGGTTCGGCATCGTGATAGCGATCTGTTCGGCACCGAGCACAGCTGTACCTACGGTGGTTGGCACCGTCACGCGCAAAGGAATGACGACGTTGGCCTTGGGGACCGGTCGCATGACGAGCTCGATCGTGCCGGTGACGACCGAGGCGGGTCCCTCGCCGGGCTTGTGACCCGAGATCGGTACCAGGCGCACGCGGCAGACGTGGTCGGAGCCGGCGCGGCGCAGCGGAGTGAAAACGACATCGAACCGTTGCTTGCCGTCGTAGATCGCCAAGCGCCGGTCGCACGGCTTGGCTAGGTTGCCGAGCGACAGTGACATCACCGCACTCAGCGGGTCGAGTACATCGCGTAGGTGAGCCGGAAGAACCGGCACCGCCCGGCTTGATGGCGCGTCGGGCGGCACGAACGTCACCTCGCTTGCGCCAGTCGCATTGAAGGCGATGTTCGTGGTTCTCTGCTTTTTCTTTCCAAGCAGCGCCTTCTGCTTGTAGCCGTAGGAATGGGCAGAAGGCAGGACGCTGTCAGCCCTTAACATGCCGGCACTGGTCATTTGGGCTTTGTAACTGAAGACAGTCGCGCTCACCTTCGCGTCGGCGTTGAGCGTGTATCTGCCGTCGGACAGATCCGACTTGAAGTGAAACTTTCCGATATTGCCAAGAACAGTAAAGTCGATGCGGTAGTGGGCCTCGACACTGTCGGGCAGGATCTTCAGGTCGCGGGCAAGCGATGCCCCATTGGCGAAGAGAAGAAGCACCGCAAGGAGTGCAAGCCTGCACCCGCCTCGTTGCGCACATGAATGAAATCTGCCCATCCCTTCCCCAATCAAAACTCGTATTGAGCGGATAGGCCAAGAAATTTGCGGCCAACTTGCGACAGGATGATCTCGCCGCGGCGTGGACGAGCAGTTGACGAGTGGGGACGGCGGCCCGGGATCGCCGATTGCAGGAAGGGTAGCGTGCGGTCTAGTCCCCTTGTGTGGGGTCGCCACCAACCTTTGCCGGCGGGCGACTATACTTGGCGGGGTCGTATATCCTGAGGATGAAGTCCATATCCACTTGTGGGCCGTCTGCTGCCGTGCGCAACCAAGGCTGCAATTCTCCTCCCCTCCTGATTACGAACGAAAACAGGTTGCCCTGTCGGGGGAACACGACTTCGGCGAAGCCGGTGGCTAAAGCGGCGATCTGTCCAAGCAACCTCAAGAAAGGTCGTTTTGACATTGAGAGCCGCTGCAAGGGAATCGCATAGCCGTAAGAGTATTCGATGACCGGCTTCTCGTGCGGAGCGTAAGCGCGCACCGTCTTCTCAACCTCGCGCTCCGTCCACCGAAAAACGTAGTTGGGGATGTGGGTATTGCGATATCCGCCATACCGGCCATCGCTGAGAGCAGCCGGCTCAAGCTCATAGGTCGCCGCTAATCCAAGGCGTGCAGTGAAACGCAACAATGCGCTATCGCGAGATTCAATAACCACGACGCCTTTTCGGGCCACGCGCATCATTTCACACAGAGCGCGGTGAGGGCTCGCACAATGGTGAAGGCCGGCGTGGACTACGCACCAATCAAAGCAGGCATCAGCGAGCGTCAGCGCTTCAGCATCCTGCCGTTGCCATTCGAAAGGCTTGTAGTCCGTGACGTCGTCATGGAAATCAACATTTGAGATGACGGCGTTGTCGATGCCTGCGTTCAACAGGACGGCCCGATCATAGGGACCGCCGCAAACTACGAGCACGGTATCGCCTGGCCTTATCCCTGCTTTGTGGATCGAGCTGGCGTAGAGCTTGGACACGTTAGGAATTCTTTCGGCCTGATGTGTGGTGCGACTGGGTTTTACTACGATAGTCGGTCCAGGCTAAACAACATCGTCAAGTTGCCGTCGATCGGATCGTCTCCGCTCAACGCCGCGTCGCAACCTCTCAATAAACGTCTAGGCGGTGATCTCAGTCGGTGTGCGGGCGGGTGAGGCACGGGCCGGTTGCGGTTCCGGGCGGGCTTTTGGGCATCGGCCCTCTGGGCGGTTCCGGGCCAGCATGTTCCTTGTGGCCGGATAGCGGCATAGCGGTTGCGCACCTGGGGGTCTGGCAAGTATGTGTGGCGGGAATCGTCGCTTGCGAGGACCGAGCTTGCCCCAGAAAATAGCCCTAATTACCGGTGTCACGGGCCAAGATGGCGCGCACCTAGCGCGGCTGCTGCTCGACAAGGGCTACGTCGTGCATGGCGTAAAGCGCCGCTCATCGTCGTTCAACACCGCGCGCGTCGATGACCTGTATGTCGATCCGCATGAGCACGCGACCCGCTTCTTCATGCATTACGGCGATCTGACGGACGCCACCAACCTCATTCGGCTCATCCAGGAGATCCAGCCGGACGAGCTCTATAACCTCGCCGCTCAGAGCCACGTGCAGGTGAGTTTCGAGACGCCGGAATACACGGCCAACTCCGACGCGCTGGGGACGCTGCGGCTGCTCGAGGCGATCCGCATCCTGAAGCTCGAGGGCAAGACGCGCTTTTATCAGGCGTCGACGTCGGAACTCTACGGCAAGGTGCAGGAAACGCCGCAGCGGGAGTCGACGCCCTTCTACCCGCGCTCTCCCTACGGTGTCGCCAAGCTCTATGCGTACTGGATCACCGTGAACTATCGCGAAGCCTACGGCATCTACGCCGCGAACGGCATCCTCTTCAATCACGAGGGTCCCATGCGCGGCGAGACGTTCGTGACCCGCAAGATCACGCGCGCCGTCGCCGCCATCGAGCGCGGGCGCCAGGAGCGGCTCTACCTCGGCAATCTCAATGCCAAACGCGACTGGGGGCATGCGCGGGATTTCGTCGAAGGCATGTGGATGATCCTGCAGCAGCCCGAGCCTGATGACTACGTGCTGGCGACGGGAGAAACACGTTCGGTGCGCGAGTTCGTCGAGCGCGCGTTCGCCTGCGTCGACCGGCGCATCGTCTGGCGCGGCGAGGGCGTCGACGAGGTGGGCGTGGACGAGAAGAGTGGCAAAGTCCTCGTGGCCGTCGATCCCAACTACTTCCGGCCGACGGAGGTGGACCTGCTGCTCGGCGATGCCACGAAGGCCAGAACCAAGCTCGGCTGGGAGGCCAAGACGACGTTCGACGAGCTGGTGGTCGAGATGGTTGAGAGCGATTTGCGCGCTATAGAGTTCGAAAAGCCGCGCAACGACCCGACGGCGCGCTGATGCAAGGTGAAGGCAAAGACACCGGCGACTACAGTCTAAAGGGCAAGCGCGTATGGGTGGCAGGGCATCGGGGCATGGTCGGTGCGGCCCTGGTCCGGCGCCTTGCCGGCGAGGGCTGTGAGATCCTCGTCGCCGACCGGAGCGACGCGGATCTGCGCCGCCAGGGGGACGTCGAGCGGTGGATGAAGGCAAACGCGCCCGACGCCGTGTTCGTTGCCGCCGCCAAGGTCGGGGGCATTCTCGCCAACGACACTCATCCGGCGGATTTCCTCTACGACAACCTGATGATCGAGGCCAACATCATCCACGCGGCCTTTGAAGCGCCCGTCGAGAAACTCTTGTTCCTGGGGTCGTCCTGCATTTATCCGAAGCTCGCGCCGCAGCCCATTGCCGAGGATGCACTGCTCACCGGTCCGCTCGAGCCGACTAACGAGTGGTATGCAATCGCCAAGATAGCCGGCATCAAGTTGTGCCAGGCCTATCGCAAGCAGCACGGTCGCGATTTCGTCTCCGCCATGCCGACCAATCTCTACGGCCCGGGCGACAACTACGATCTCACTTCGAGTCACGTCATTCCGGCGCTGATCCGCAAGGCGCACGAGGCCAATGAGCGGGGCGACAAGGAGATGGTGATCTGGGGCAGCGGCACGCCGCGGCGGGAATTCCTGCACGTCAACGACTGCGCCGACGCCCTGGTGCTGATCATGCAGCGCTACTCGGACGACGAGCACATCAATGTCGGATCGGGAGAGGACCTGACGATTGGCGAGCTGGCGCGCGTCGTTTGTGACGTCGTGGGTTTCAAGGGCGAGATCACTAACGATCTTTCGAAGCCCGACGGCACGCCGCGCAAGCTCATGAGCGGCGACAAGTTGCGCGCGCTCGGTTGGCGCCCGCGCATCGGTTTGCGGGAGGGCCTGAGAGACGCCTACAGCGCTCTGCTAGACACCTATTCCTGAACGGTTACGCGTCACGTGTCGCACTGAGCGGGTTCCAAAATGGACGCGGTGGACAGTAGTCCTAGCCAAATTGAGAGCTGACGACGCCACGGCAATGCCCTCAACCCCACTCACCGCCCGTCTAGCACCCGGCTCCTTGCTTATCTTGCCGCCAACATCTGATTTGCCCTACGCTCTACCGCGCCGGATCCGATGCCGGCTCCATTGCTGTTGCCGTGGATCGCAATCAGGAGCCGGGCTCGTCGGGCCTGCATGCGCGCGGAGCTTCTTCGACTTGTTCGGCGAGCGATTCGAGATAATCCTGCGCAAGAAAACTAGGTGCTCGAAATGACCACTGGATCGATTGTGATCGAGTCGGCGCGGATAGGTGCCGGCCATCCCCCTTTTGTCATCGCCGAGATGTCCGGCAATCACAAGGGCTCACTGGATCGTGCGCTGTTGCTGGTCGATGCGGCGGCCGCGAGCGGCGCTCATGCGGTAAAACTGCAGACCTATACCGCCGACACCCTCACAATCGACGTCAATGCGTCTGACTTCGTCGTCAAAGGCAATACCCCGTGGTCGGGTCGAACGCTGCACGACCTGTACCAAGAGGCCCATACGCCATGGGAGTGGCACGGGCCTATCATGCAACGTGCCCGTCAGCACGGACTCGTGGTCTTCTCGACGCCGTTCGACGAGACAGCCGTCGATTTCCTTGAGGCGCTAGATGTGCCGGCCTACAAGATTGCCTCCTTCGAAAACGTGCACCTGCCGCTGATTGCCAGAGTCGCCGCCACCGGCAAGCCGGTCATTATCTCGACGGGGATGGCGACGATCGGAGAGATCCATGACGCTGTCACTGCAGCGAGGTCGTCAGGCTGCAGGGATCTGGTGCTGCTCAAGTGCACCAGCACCTACCCGGCAACCCCGGCCGACTCGAACCTTCTTTCCATTCCGGAGCTGAAAACGGCGTTTCAATGCGAGGTCGGCCTATCGGATCACACGCTAGGTATCGGAGTGTCGGTCGCCGCGGTTGCGCTCGGTGCTTCCGTCATCGAAAAGCACCTAACCTTGTCGCGGGCCGAAGGCGGCGTGGACGCCGCGTTTTCGCTAGAGCCTGCCGAACTCGCGCAGCTGGTCCGTGAGACACGCCAGGCGTTCGAATCGCTTGGAAAGGTGTTTTTCGGACCCAGTGCCAACGAGGTGTCGTCGCTGGCGTACCGGCGTTCGCTCTACGTGGCCGAGGACATGCGATCGGGAGATGTGTTCTCGACGCGCAACCTTCGCATCATCCGGCCCGGCTTCGGCTTGCCGCCGAAATTCTACAACGTCGTGCTTGGCGCCCGCGCGAAGCGCGATCTGGCAAAAGGTACGGCCGTTTCGTGGGACGTCGTCCTCTAAGCGTCGTAATTAAGCAAGTATTCGAATCGATTGAACAACACGAGCGATTGCCATAAACGTCACCTCCGACGGGACTACCGTCGAATCTTGTACTCGGTCCCAACCTTTCCCTAGGGCTGGAATAAGTGTCGATCTCGACCGCCGCATCCCGCTCGATGCTGCGACAGCTCACGTTTGGCCCTGATCAAGGCAGAGAACAACGCCGGTGAATCCAACGATCGATATGTTCAACGACAAGGTCGTCCTCGTGACCGGGGGCACAGGGTCCTTCGGCCGGGAGTTGACCAAAACGTTGCTGCGGGAGGGGCGTCCGAGAAAGATCGTGATCCTTTCGCGTGACGAGCTGAAGCAATTTGAGATGGCGAGCGAGCTGTCTTCGCCCATCGTCCGTTTCCTCATTGGAGACGTGCGCGAGCGCGACCGGCTGGTCAGAGCCTTCGATGGCGTGGACTACGTCATTCACGCAGCGGCGCTGAAGCACGTCCCCATCGCCGAGTACAATCCCCTCGAATGCATCAAGACCAATATCCACGGGGCGGAGAATGTCATCTATGCCGCTCTGGAAACAGGGGTATCCAAGGTTATTGCGCTGTCAACCGACAAGGCGGCCAATCCGATCAACTTGTACGGTGCGACGAAATTGGCATCGGATAAGCTTTTCACCGCCGCCAACAATATGGTCGGGCCGCGCAATACGCGGTTCGCGGTCGTGCGATATGGAAACGTCGTCGGTTCGCGCGGATCGGTCGTGCCGCTTTTCAGAAAGCACCTCAGCGAAGGCGCAAAAGCTCTTCCTATCACCGACCCGAGGATGACCCGCTTTTGGATCACCCTGCCGCAGGGTGTGGAGGTCGTGCTGAAGTCCTTTGCACGCATGTACGGAGGCGAGATTTTCGTGCCGCGCATTCCGTCGGCTCGGGTCGTGGACCTAGCCTTGGCCATTGCCCCAGACGCGGAGCAGACCCTTGTTGGCATCCGGCCCGGCGAGAAGCTTCACGAAGTTATGTGCCCGCGGGACGATTCACATTTGACCCTCGAATTCCGCGATCATTTCGTCATTCAGCCAAGCATCGTGTTCCAGGAACATCCCAATTACGTTCAAAACGCGCTAGGCGAGGAGGGTCGCCCCGTCGAGGCAGATTTCGAGTACAATTCTGGAACCAATCCTGACGTGCTGTCGGTCGCGCAAATCCGCGAGTTGCTAGAGGGCGTTCAGTGATTCCGTACGGGAGGCAGGATATCGACGAGGCGGATATAGACGCCGTTGTCAAAGTCCTGCGGTCAGACTGGCTCACCCAAGGGCCGTCGATTCAAGAGTTCGAGACGACGTTCGCGGTGTACTGCGGTGCTGCTCATGCTGTCGCTGTCTCCAGCGCGACTGCGGGCCTGCATCTGGCAGTGAAGGCCCTCGGTCTGAAGAGCGGCGGCCTGCTTTGGACGGTGCCCAATACGTTTGTGGCCACTGCGAATGTCGCTTTGTACTGTGGCGCCGATGTCGATTTCGTCGATATCGATCCAAACACGTATTGCATATCAGTTCAGCGGCTGCGCGAGAGGCTCGCTGCGGTCAGAGCAAGCGGTGGCCGGTTGCCGGATATTGTCACCGTCGTTCATTTCGCCGGTCAGCCGTGCGAGATGCAGGAGATTAGAAGGCTGGCGAAGGAGTTCGGCTTCCGGGTGATCGAGGACGCGTCCCATGCCGTCGGTGCGGAATATATGTCGCGCAAGGTGGGGAGTTGCGACCACTCCGATCTCTGTGTTTTTAGCTTTCATCCGGTCAAGATCGTGACGACTGGGGAAGGTGGGATGGTCACAACGAGCGACCCATTCCTGGCGACCGCGTTGGCGGAGCTGCGTACGCACGGTATCACCCGCGATCCCCAACGAATGGAGAGCGCGAGCCAGGGTGCGTGGTACTACGAGATGCTCGAGCTCGGATTCAACTACCGCATTACGGACATGCAGGCCGCCCTTGGTTGCAGCCAGATGCGGCGGCTCGATGATTTCGTGGCGCGCCGAAGGAAGCTGGCGGCGACCTACAATCGCGAGTTGGCCGATTTGCCGATAAGGCTGCCCTACCAGCATCCCGATGGAAACTCCTCGTTCCATCTCTACCCCATCGTTGTCGAAGCGGAGCAGCGCGCGCGCATCTTTGCCGAGCTTCGATCTCGCGGCATTGGAGTGAATGTCCACTATATCCCCGTGTACACGCAGCCGGTCTATCGCCGGCTTGGGTTCGAGATCGGCTACTGCCCGTCGGCAGAGGCGTACTACGCCGGAGCGATATCGTTGCCCCTCTTCTCTCGAATGTCTGACGATGAGCAGAACGTCGTGATGGCTGCGGTTCGCGACGTTGTGCTGCACTCCTAGAATGCACCATCGGAGGAGATGGCTGCTGCGGAAGTCAGATTGAGTGGCTGGCGGACGACCGAGGCACGGCCCGGAGACCACGTCTGATCATTCTCTTAGCTTCGGCGACGTTCTCGTCGAAATCGAATGGCACACCAGCAATTCGGGCATCTTCTTCATTCAAAGACAACCGCGAGCAATTGGCCATGAAGCCTTCGAGAAAGCCCCTGATCATATCGTCCGTGATCACGACACCGCCGAGCATTTGCGTGATCGCCCGCGCGCAGTCTTCGTCGGACTCGACCTTGAGAACGCCTGGTGCATCTTGGTACCATGCCTCCCCGAACACCATCGCCGGCTTCTTCCTCACCACAGCTTCCCAGCCCACGGTACCGTTTACGCTGGCGACGCACATTGAGCCATCCAACAGCTCGAAGTGATCGGCTTCAAATGGAGCAAACGTCACGCCCTGTATTCTCGCGAGGCGTCCATAGTAATTCTTGTCTCTGCCAATGTGATTGTAGTGACTGAAATTTACGAACTGGACCGGGTGCTCTTTCACGACAATCGCGTAATCCGCCGGAAGGAACTTGGCGATCATGGCAACAGCCAGGTACTGGTCGACGAACCTGCGGCCAAGCGGGCTCGTGGTGCTTTCAGGTTGGAAGTTCAGCAAAAAATAAACGTAGCGTCTCGGCTTCTTGAACGCGCTTGCCCGCACGGCGTATTCCAATTTTATTGCACTCCACTCCGCCCCGTTTAGCCTGTGCTGCGCAAACTCCTTGATCTTCTCCATCTGGAACTCGGCGAGCAACGCCAGCCCGGCGCGTCCCATGTTGAGCACCCGGCCAGCGAGGGTCTTTAGGTTGCCCAACCTCGGCCTACTCTGTTCGGCTTCGCTTTCGAAATTATGCAGAATCTCTTTGGCGTCCGTCGGAATTGCTGTCGCGTAATCCTTCTGAAGCTTTGCGACGTAGTCGTCGACCGCCGCAGAGTGCGCGAGCGTCCCGTCACTGCCAGAGGGAATTATGCCACTCGGGCTAAAGTCCACGCCGAGGAAGCATATGCCCGGAAGCCGGGTGTAGTTGAATATCAACGTTCGTATGTCTCGGCTCTTGCAAATCGCATACAGAACGAAGTCCGAAACCTCGTGGGGCGCGCTGCCGAACAGAACGGCGTCTGGCTTCTTTGCTTCGAGCGTCGCGGCCCAGTAGCAGAGGAGATAATGGTAGAGAAATCGCCTCTGGGCATGCGTCTGGTTCTTTAGGGGATCAACCCGATCCATCATTTGGTAGATGTACTTTTCCGCCGGCGCGGCGCTTTCAAGCAGATTCACGGACAGATATCTGAGATCGACGCCTTCGAAGGTCCCGTTCAGGCCAGACTGGAGGAGCAACGCGTGGTCGATGTGTTCCCAGCCTTCATACTCTCCGTGCGGCGCGCCGAAGGTGGCCAAGATCGTTTCCTCGACATCGCCCTCACGCTCTAGGGCGCTGACTGCTTCGGTGAGGACGCGCAACGACGAGGAGAGCAGTAGTTTCGTCATTCAGAGTTCGATCTCCGGCGGCACTTAGGTGGAAACGGGCTTCCGGCCAATCAGGGTCAAGTGTCCCGAGAATTGATTTTCGGCCAAGAACCGCTGGAAAGCTGCGCCGAGACGGTCCCACTCATCGATCAGGACGCGCTGCAAGAAACGGTCGCCTGCGAGACTGAAATCCCCCGAGAGGACTCTCTTCCGAACGATCTCGGCGTCGAGTTCACCTGGGGTCGATGTTTCGAGGACGTCGAACCCGCAACGTTGCGCGAGATGGGAGAGGGAAGCAGGATGGAAATAATTCAGGTGCTCGACATCCACCGCGCTCGCGTTCTCCTGCAAAACCTCGATGTCGAAGCCGCGCGAGTTGGGGCAGGAGAGCATTACAATGCCGCCGGGCCGCAGCACGCTGTAGCAAGCTCTTAGGTACTCTAATGGCGAAAAGAGATGCTCAATCACCTCGAAGCTCGCCACGACATCGGCCTGGTATTTGGAGAGGTCGATGTGCTCGACTGGCTTCTCCACAACCTCGAACCCCTTCGCGCGACACGTCGCGGCAAGACCGGGCGTCGGCTCGACGAGAACCAGACGATCGAATATCTGGAGGTCGCGCACGCAGTCGGCGAACGTCCCAAATCCCGCGCCGACCTCGATCAGCATCCCACGGCCGACATCATATTTGCGGCACGCCTCCGCTAGGCGTTTGGCCCGCGGCCGAAAAATCTTCTCCCGCCGGGCATTCTCCGAAGCCGGGAAAATATACTGGTTCCAGTAGGCGTAGTTCTCCGAATTGGCGTAGTACCAGTCCAGGACCGATGGGGGCGGACGCGGCGACACATAGAGCGTACCGCATCGCGTGCAATCGACGTACGACATGCCGTACTTGCCGAAACGAGGCTCGAACTCCTCGCCACCACAGGCGGGGCAAGGCGCGACGACAAACTCGCCCTTCCGCTCGTTCAGCCGGCGAACATCGTTCGCAAACCGCTCCGCCTGTCCGGCCATCAGATCGTCGGGCCGGATCTCGTTTTCGGTCAGGGCCATGGCGTCACGTTCCCAAGCTTATGCGACGTGCGCCTTGCCATACTGGCTCGGCTCGCCCCAGACGTTGTCTTTCACCCAGTAACCATCCTCTATGCGCCACACGCGCGGGTCGCGGAAAGTATCGCAGACGCGATCAAACTCCTCCTCGCTCATGTCCACATAAGTCAGCCAGCGCTCGAGGTCTCGGCGCGGCTTCACATGATCGTATTTGCGCACCATGGCAATGCCTTCATCTCGGGTCATGCGCCCCGAACGGATATCTTTGCACGAGTGATCGGTCGCGCGCCCATACCCGAATTTGACGAACTTCAGATAATCGTGAATTCCGTTCTCATGCATGTCGTCGAGGTTCGAGGCGAGGCGATAGGTGCGCTCAAAGGGAACTTCGGAGGCTTTCCAGTCGTACTTGGCCGCCACGAGCTCCGCATTGCTGTTGCCGTCCCAATTGACGAAGTTGCCAAGGTAGATACCCCGCACTCCAATGCTGTCGATTTCTTCGTCTGAAGGATATTTTGCCCAAAGCAGGTCTTTGGCAGTCAAGCCCTCCTTGGCTTCGGGTCTACCCAGTTTCTCGAGCCCCTCGTCGGTGAAGTCATACCAATCATACCCGCGAAGGAGATGCTCAAGACGGTGTTTTGCGGTGAACTCCACAAAATCGTTCAGCGAGTACATTCCCCCAAGATCGAGGAAACCGTGCTCGCCCCACATGATGAGTGGAACCTTGTAGCGGAGCGCCACCTGGATCGGAGCGCTGAAAATACCGCAATGTGCATGCCAATTCATATCGCCTTGAATTCTGAACCCAAGACGATTCATCTTTTTAAGCGCTTCCACCGACGGGCGAACGATGATGTGATCCGCATCGAAAACCTCCCGCATCCGCTGCAGATTGTACTCGCCTTCGGGCAAGTAGTTGTTGCCATGATATGTGACGAGCAGCGCCTTGAGGCCGAGCTCCTTGGTGGCGACGTGCGTCTGGTAGTAGCTGTCTTTGCCGCCACTGACCGGAATGACGATATCGTAGTTGGAACTCGTCCGATATTCGTCTACGAGTTCCCTCAATAGGCGCCCTCGTTTGTCCCAATCTATTGTAGCCTTGGTGTCGGATACGCGGCACCCCGAGCAGACCCCCTTGTCATCGAACGTCAACGGCACTGCCGACATGCCTGGCACAACGCATCGCGAGCAGTACTTCATCGGATTGATCCCCAAAGATCGGCTGAAGGCAGCGTCTGCAGCGGTCATACCGGCACCTTTCAGATACGCACGTTGAAGCCGGCCCTGACGAGGGCCCGCTTTCCCCCGCGGTCCGCCATTTCCTTGAAATGCCAGATGTTGGCGGCCGCCACGGCGGCAGCACCTGAGCGCAGGCCATCCGCGTAGTCTTCGTAGCGGCCAACGCCGCTGCAGGCAATCAACGGTATGCGAACTGCGCCAGCGACCGCACGAATTAGGTCGAGGTCGTAACCGTCGCCTGTTCCATCGCGATTGATGCTCTGGAGGAGGATCTCGCCGGCGCCAAGCCTCTCCGCTTCGATCGCCCAATCGACTGGATCCCGCCCCGTCGGCGTCCGACCGCAGTCGATGAACACCTCCCATCGGCCGTCGCCGTGACGCAGCACATCGATGCTTACGACGATGGCCTGCTTGCCGAATCGTATCGAAGCCTGCGCGATCAACTCGGGGGTGCGGAGTGCTTGCGAGTTGACGGCTACCTTGTCGGCGCCGTGAGCGAACGCGGAAGCCATGTCATCGAGCGTCCGGATACGCCCGCCCCACGTCAAGGGTATGAAGCAGGTGCGGCTCACGGCTTCCTGGATACGGGTAATGGTGTTCAGGTGACGCACCTTCTGGTCGTCGCGACGAAGGTCGTATTCATCCGATCTGCTGATGTCGAGATAGATCAGCTCGTCGACTCCCCAATGATTGAACCGCTCGGCCTCGTGGACCGGGTTGCCGATAATTTGGTGGATGTTGAAGAGCTCGCTGCGCACGAGATGCCCATTCTGCAGCAGGAGAACCGGAATAAGGCGCGGCTTCAGCATACGCCGGCGCTCTTGAACCAGTTGCCCAACAGCGCCAGGCCGTTCTTGTGGCTCTTCTCGGGGTGGAATTGGGTGGCCCAGATATTCTCGTGCTGAACACTGGCAACGAAACGAGCGCCGTGCTCGCATTCGCCGCTCACGACGGTCGGATCGTCCGGCACCAGCACGTAGCTATGCACGAAATAGAAATCGGCTTCCTTTGACGTCCCGGCGTACATTCCATCGCTCTTGGTGAAGTGCACAGTATTCCACCCGATGTGCGGCAGGCGTACATCCGGTAGCCCCGCAGGCACGTCCATGAGCGTCACCACCCCTTTTATCCAGCCGAGGCCCTCATGGTCGCCATGTTCCGTCCCCTGCGACGCGAACATCTGCATGCCGAGGCAAATTCCAAGCACCGGTTTCCGGCACTCGATCACCTCTCGGTTCAGGACGCGAACGAGATCGCGCTCCCGAAGGGCCTTCATGCCGTCGGGAAAGGCGCCTACGCCGGGGAGGATCAGTCCATTGGCTGCGGCCAGCCGCTCGGGATCGCTCGTGACTTCGGTCGTAACCCCAAGGCTCTCGCAGGCGTTGAGAACCGAGCGGACATTGCCCATGCCGTAGTCGATGATCGCGATCATATTTAGGAACCATTCATGCGAGACGCGAGAGCTCACTAGTCCCGCACTTATTCCTGCTCCCGTCTGCGAAACAGCCACCAGGTAATGTCGTCGAAGCCTGCCGCATCGTAGACGTGACCCCACAGGAACCCGTAGTCGACTATTTCGACCTGGAAGTTTTCAACGAATAGCTTTCCGAAGTCGCGTTTGAACAACTTGTTTTGCTCGCCGCGATATTCCAGCATGACAGGGGTCCGATTGAAATACTCGCCCAACAAAATGTACTTGCTGGAATAGGCAAACATTTTCTGCATGGTCTTCAGCAGGTCGTCCGGGTGAATGTGAATGAGGACACCCATGGTGAAGACGAGGTCGAACGTGTCGTCGAGATCGGATGCCTCGATCGACCCATTGAACGCGTACGCCAACGCATGCCGTCGCGTCACATACTCGAACGCAGGTTGGCTGATCTCGATAACCGACTTCGAAGCGTCGGGCAGCAGTACATTCAGGAACTCGATGTTGCGCCCGATATTGCAGCCGCATTCAAGGATGGATGCGAGGTTGGTAGCCTTACCAAGCATCTCCCGCCAAGCCTCAACGCCGCGCTCGTGGTCGAAGCTCGCGTTGTTCTCAATATATTCGCGGGCGTACTTGGTGGCCCAGAAGTTTTCCTGCTCGTTCATTGGTCGGCCTGTGCGGGGTGTGTCCAGGATGTTATGGCGCGGTGTAGCATCTCGGCACGCACCCAGTCCTCAGGTGTGTCGATGTCAACAACACGCCAAGCCGGTATTACGAGAGCAGCCCCACTCTTGTGTACCCGAGGATTATTGAGCCAAGCGTCGCGCCCTCCCCAATAGAATTGGCCCGCGTCGTGGAAGGCGGGCTCGAGATCCTGTGTGCGCACGAGTTCGAACTCAGGAAAGTAGGAAGCAACAAGTCCGGAACTGCTCAGCTTCAACGCGCGCTGAATCGCCGACGGGAACGCCGCAACCGGAAAGCTGTACTCGGCTCCGGACGCGGTAAGGAGTTCCAGAGCCGCGCGCAAATCCCCCACGTCAATAAGGGGAACGGCAGGATAAATGCAGCAGACGTTGTCGATTTTCCAGCCTAGGCTCGCGCACGCCTCGATGGCGTGGGCAATGACGGGAACCGTAGGGGTGTGGTCGTCAGCAAGGTTTGTAGGTCTGCGGAAGGGCACCTCAGCTCCCAGGTCTTGGGCGACCCGCACGATGGCATCGTCGTCCGTGGATACGATGACGTGCTTGAAAAGGCCGGACGAGCGGGCGGCAGCGATGGCGTAGGCGATCATCGGCTTGCCGGAGAACATCTTGATGTTCTTTCCAGGTATCCGCTTGCTACCACCGCGCGCCGGGATCACTGCAATGTTCATCTTTGTTCCCAGAAGCCTGCGCTATCGCTGCAGGGTCAACTCCATCAATGCCCGGAAATAGCGACAGCGTTCTCCACAATCTCGCTGTAGCTTCCGATGCGCTCGATCCTTCCATTCGCAAGCTCGACCAAGCGATCGCAATTCCTGAGTGAGGTCAAACGGTGGGCAATCATGATAATCGTAACCTCAGCGCCAAACCCATCTATGGCCGCCATGACTGACTGCTCCGTTTCGTTATCGAGCGCGCTGGTGGCCTCGTCGAGGATGATGACATCGGCACGCTTGTAGAGTGCGCGCGCTATGCCTATCCGCTGACGCTGTCCGCCCGAGAGGCGGACACCCCGTTCGCCGACGGCGGTGTCGTACTTAGAGTCCCAGGCCTCAATCGTGTCGGCTATCTGCGCCATACGCGCAGCGACCTTGACGCGCCCGAAGTCAATTTCATGCGGCAACACGCCGAATGCAATGTTCTCAGCGATTGTCCCGTCCGCCAAGTAGATGGCTTGTGGCACGTGCGAAATATGTGCTTGCCACGCACGCTGATTGTCAGTTGAGATACGTTCGCCGTCGACTAGCAGCGATCCTTCCGTTGGTTCGAGCAGGCCCATGATGATGTCAATAAGAGTGCTTTTTCCCGCGCCCGTGACCCCCACGAACCCCACCATCTCCCCCCTTTTGATTGTAAGATCAAGACCATCCAAGACCCATGGTCTTTCTATCGTGTAGCGGAACCTCAGACCATCCAGCCTGATTGTCCGCTTGAACGGAATGGGTGCCGGCGGAGGCTGTTGAGCAAAGGCGGGAAGTGGCTGCTCCAGTACGCTCAGCGCATCAGCGGTCAGCGGGAGCCGGCCCCGAAGGAACGTAAAGGAGGAATATGCTTGCTGGATAGCCGGCAGCATACGCTGTGCGCCCACGACCAGCCCTCCCAGGATCGGAATCGCGTCGTAGAATCCCTCGCCTCTACTGGCCAGAAAGAAAGTGATGATGGCCACCAACACGACGCCTAATCCTTCGACGGCGTAGCGCGGGCTCTGGCTGATGATCAGGATATTTGCGCTGGAGTGATGGAGGGGAGCGACCGAGCCGCGAAAAAGACCGGTATAGACGTGTTGGCTTCCATCAATGAGAACGTCGCGAATCCCTCCCAGCCCTTCCTGCAGCGCCTTTATCATGCGGCCCGACTCGCGATTGATGACCTGACCCTCGGCCGCCAAACGATGACGCGCCAATAAGGTTATTCCGGCATAGATCAGGCCAAATCCCCCAAATGCGCTGATCGCCACGATCGGCTGGGCCCATACGAGCAACGCCAGGATGGTCGCCAACAGGAAGCTCGAACTCAGGATGACAAGGCACGGCGTGACAAGCGCCTCGCCAAGGTGACCGGCCTTGTTCACGCCCGCAATGACTTCGCTGCTGTTCTTGGAAACGTGGGTCGCGTAGGGCTGAAAAAGCGTTCGATTGTAAGCTGCAATACTGAAATCGGTGGCGAGCGCGGCGCCAAAACGGGTCTGCGCCAGCATGAGCGCGAGCCGCGTTACGGTCGCCCCAACTACAACGATGCAGAAAAATGCCGTGATCGGGAGCAGTAGGCCCCTCGGCTCGGTGATTTCAAGAGCGCTGATCACGGGTTGGGCCGCTGGGTGGTTGAAGACCATTTGCGGCTTGACCAGAACGCTCAGAAACGGCAGCACGGCGCCGATGCTCAGAACCTCTGCGAAGGTGGACGCGATCATGAGAACAAGAAGCATGAACACCTGGATGCGTCTTCTGCGCGACAGAAGGCGCCAGCATCTCGCGATCACACTGCGGAAGGAGGTCTCAGAGTGCATTACGACCCGCGTCTATTTCTGCTCATCAGAAGCCGAGCGAGTTCAAGATCGAACTCGGTATCGACATCAACGGAACGCTCGCGCGGCATCTGGTAAGCCAATGTGCCTTGCGGCATGAAATCGTGCGCACTTAGGAAATCGGCAATGCCGATGACATAGACGGCACCGTTTAGCCGCCACCACGTCCCGCCGCCTGCGTTTCCAGCGGGGGCGGAACTCCGAAATCCGTCCATGCATAGGTTTTCCGGGATCCGTCCCACCCAGGCGGGTGGACATTCAGCTTCACTGACTGACACGACCGCCGATGCGCCGTGCGACTCTCGCAAGGCTATCGCGGCCGAAATATCGGCGGCGGTCCGCAATGGGGAAGTCGGCTGTAAGAGAACGAGACCTTTGTAGGTGGCCGATTCGGCACCGAGCCGGTCCAGCACATCACGCACCACATCCGCACTTGTACTGCTGTCGGCCGCCAGAGCCGCATCGCGTAGCCACGGGCAATCCGCGCCCGCCTCGCGGGCGATGCTCTGATATTCCCGGGAGTCGGTGGTCACGATGACCCGTGCAATCTCGGGACAATCCAATGCTGACGCCACAGACCATACGAAGAGCGGCTTGCCGCACAGATCCCTGACATTTTTTCCCGGCAGGCGTTTGCTGCCGGCCCGCGCGGTCACGATCGCCAGATAGCCCTTGCCTGTATGTCCGTCAGCCGTCACCGCACCAAATCCACGAAATTGCGGAGCATCTCGAGACCCGCCTCGCCGCTCTTCTCCGGATGGAACTGGGTGCCGAAAACATTCCCATGCTCGACCAGCGCAAGGAGCTCACAACCATCGTACCGGGTAATTCCGCCAACCATTGGCGCCTGGGGCCGAACGACACCGTAGCTATGCACGAAGTAGAACCAATCTCCTTCCAGTCCCTTCATGAGGGCGGGAGCCTTCTCGCGTGATTCAGAGATGACCTGCGACCAGCCATAGTGGGGCAGACGGGCTTCGACCGGCAACCTTACGACCGGATGCGGCATCAGGTGGAGCCCCTCGGTCTCGCCATCCTCCGTGCTCGAACGCATCAGCATTTGAAATCCAAGGCAGATCCCGAGGAGTGGTCGTCCCTCACCCACCATCCGCGTGATCAAGTCAGCGAGACCGTATTGCCGCAAGCGACTCATGCCGGCGCCGAATGCGCCAACGCCAGGTAGAATGAGACCGTCGGCGCTTTTGAGAACTGCTGCGTCACGCGTGATGGAAGCTTTCGCGCCGATGTGCTCAAGGGCGTTCAGGACGCTGCGAACATTGCCTAGGCCATAGTCAATTATTGCGAGCACGCACCAACCCACTTCCTCGCGTGAGCGTCCGAGAGGGCCGACTTCAGCTCCGCCACCGTGGCCTTTCCATAGTGCAGCAAAGACGCGATCGCGATGCCCTGCAGGTGCACCGTCTGATCAAGCTGTGACAGATGCCGCACCTTGCCCGCTCCTCCCGAGGCAACAATAGGAATGCGTACGGCTTTCTCAACAGCCTCGCAGAGCTCGATATCAAAGCCGCGCTGCGTTCCTTCTTGATCAACCGACGTCAGCAGAATCTCGCCCGCTCCCCGCCGCTCAAGCTCGCGAACCCAATCAAGAACGTCACGACCAGTCGGCTCACGACCGTTGCTGATGTAGGCTTCCCAGCCGCTCGCGACGCGCTTAGCCTCTATGGACGCCACTAGGCACTGGCGGCCATAGAGCGTCGCGATCTGGGTCGCCAGCTCCGGCGTACGCACGAGCGCGCTGTTCACCGCCACTTTGTCGGCACCAGCGGCCAGCGCAAGCTCCACGTCCTCGACGCTGCGCAGGCCACCACCGATGGTTATCGGCACGAACACCTGCTTGCACGCTTCGGTTATCGTATCGAATAGATTGCTACGCCCATATAGGCTGGCGACCGAGTCCATGAACAGCACCTCGTCGACGCCCTGCGCATAGTAGTTTGCTGCAAGCTCCACCGGCGCACCGATGCGGCGCTGACCCTCAAGGTGAATGCCCTTGATGACGATCCCGTTCTTCACGTCCAATCTGGCGATCAACCTTTGCACGACCCGTCACGCCACTCAGATATCGTTGAACGTCTTTTGCGTGGAGACATTCCAGAAGTCGGGCTGCCGCAGCGCTGCTATGAAACGTTCGGCGCTGTTGCCGGCGCCGAATTGCATGTCAGGCTCGTAGCGAGTGTTTTCACGCCAAATTTGGTCTATCGCGCCGAGTATGGCGTCGCGTTGTCCCGCCACGTTCACGATACACTTGGCGTCGGCGCGTCCGTTTTGCCGCGTCGAGATATTGACGGCGGGTATGCCGAATACGGGACATTCTCGTATCCCCGCGCTGGAATTCCCGACCAGATAGCGCGCGTTGCGGAGCAGAACAAGGAAATACTCCACCCGCATCGACGGCAGCATTTTGATCGCCGCGCAAGTCTCGAGCTGCTTGTAGGCGTCGAAGATGAGCTCGCAGCCCTCATCGTTGTTGGGGTAGATGACGACATGCTCGCGCCCGCTCGCGAGCAGTGCATCGACCATCGCCCGCGCCGAGCGCCCGGTATCTTCGAGATCGGTCGTGACAGGATGGAACATCGCGATGCCGTACGCGTCAAAGGGGACATCGTAGTAGCGTTTGACCTCGGCAAGATCCGGCAACGATTCTGACAACATCAGATCGATGTCTGGCGAGCCGACAACGTGAATGGTTTTGGCGATCTCGCCGAGCTGGAGCAGGCGCCGGCATGCCTCGTTGTTCGCTACGAAGTGAAGGTGGGACATTTTCGTAACCGCATGCCGGATGAGTTCATCGACCGTACCCGACACTTCGCCCCCTTCCACGTGCGCAACCAGAATATTGCGCAGAGCGCCGACGATTGCGCCTGCAAGCGCCTCCACGCGGTCGCCATGGATAACGATCAGGTCCGGCCGGAACTCGGTGACGTAGCGGGAAAGCCCCTCGATCGTGTTGGCGAGAACCCGTTCCATGGGCTCTCCTTGAACTTGATTGTGGTACACGTAGACGCTGCGGGTGCCGTCGCGGAGCCGATGCTCGGGCAGCGTGCGATAAACTTCATCCACGGTATAGCCATAGCGGGCGAGCGTATGCATTCCCGTGATGAACACTGCAGTCTCGAACTGACCCGCCGCATCACAGGATTGGATGAGAGGCTTCAGCTTGCCGAAATCTGCACGCGTCCCAGTCAGAAAGAGAACTTTCTTCATGGGGCAACGCCATTGTTCGCAAGCGCGCGACGAATGTTGCGTGATAGACCCGGTTTGTCGTCAGGCAGCGGGGCGGAGGCGTTCAACATGTCATGGAGCTCTTTGAGACCCGCCATCACTGTCGCAAGGTCATCCGTCGTTGCGGGATTACCCAGACGTGCCCGCTTTGCAGGTGGGAGCGCGTCATAGCCGCGCTCTAGCATATCCGAGACAAACTGCGCACCCGGCAGAGCGTCACGCCAGTTGAGCAGATCGATGCTATTATCCAGCTGCGGAAAGCGCCCTTTTATCCGCATCCACAGGCGTCCGATATAGGAGATTTGGCGACTCTCCTGTCGTCCGAATGTTTGCGATACCGGCGTCGTGCAGGTAACGAAATTGTATCCGAGCCAACGGAACCCGTTCACTGCATTCTCGAGCCGCCAACCGTCGGACAAAGCGCGGTCGATGTTATCGAAATACTCGTCTGCACTGCGACCGGTGTACATGATATCGGGAGGATACGAGGGGAGCCTCGCGTCATAGGTGACGACGGGGATCCCAAGCACCAGTGCCTCCATCGCCGTGACAGACCAGCCCGTAAGAACAGCGTCCGTGTCTTCCAGCAACTCGTATAGAGAGACGTTCTCACCGGGCCAGTTGACGTGCACGTTTGATGGCGTGTCGGCCAGCAAATCCTCCAGCATGTATGATTGCTCAGACCGAAAACTTTCCCGCTTGTTGGGAAAGTCGCGTGGGTGCACCCTAATCACGACAAAAAGATCGGGGCGTGAAGCCGCCCATTGGATCGTCGCACGCAACCAGTCGGCCTGTGTGCGGAAGACGTCGCTAAAAACCTTCTGCTCCGGAAAAGCGCCGATCAAGAGCGCAGCGTAAGCCTCGTCGTAGCTGGAGAGCGTTAGCAACAGAACGCGTTGTCCCGGCTTGATGCCCCAGCGTTCGCGTATTCCTCTCGTGCCAGCATAGGGCGCCGAGAACACGGCGAAATGCGAGCCGGTGAGCAATTGCCTGAAATGACCGGTGACGCTTGCAGCGGCTTCTGCCGTCAGCGGATTGTCGCTGCTCGAGCCCCAGTAAGTGAGGGCGGGATTGACCAGCTTGTGAACCTTCCAGTCCCATACACGCATAGTGCCGAGCCGGTGGCTCAGATTGGTGCCGCTCTCTATGAACAGCACACGCACGCCCTGCTTGATAGCGTGCTGCATGCAGGAATTGATATTCGAATATTGCGGACTGAACGCGACAATCGCTTGCGGCCGATGCTTACGCAAATGCGCGGCAAAGGCTGTGAGCGAGACGAGCGCGTTGGCTAAGATGATTCCGTACTCCTCCCATTGAGTCTCGGTGAGGTCGGTGGACATCTTCTTGTGCGTCAGAGTGAACTCGTAAAGTGCGATGCGCCCGATGTTCAGTCCCATCGAGGTGGTATCGAGCGATCTCGCCGCCACTGCCCTCGCCGCTGTCGCTTCACAGGCGGCGCGCTCCTCGGCGCTTATGAAGTCGATCAACATATCGAGAGGAAATCTATAGACTCTCGCAATAGCGGCCGCGGCCGCCGTGCAATCCGAGCACACGCGATGCCGCGTTTCGGCCGCACCACCCGCTGGAATGCGTCGCGCTGTCATCACCGAACAGTATGATTGGGCTTTTCCGCACGATAGATAGCGGATCTCGTGACCGTATTCGGCAAGCGCTCGCGCCAGGTAGGCTTCGGGTGCCGTGTGCGGCCACAACGCCGCATGTGGTGTGAAGAACAGTACTTCCACGTGCTCACCGCAACCCAGCGTGCAGCCAGGTATTTATGGACGCGAGGGTGTCGCAGGCCTGCGCGTCCAAACCGGCCCTAAGCGAAAGACACCGGCGACGCAAAGGGGCCAAGTTGGCAAGGTCGGCGACTACGGCATCCGCGATCGCAACCCCGCAGCCAGGATGACGCACATCGACGAGACGATCCGTCATCTCCAGCTCCTCATATAGCAGCGCGACTTGGGGATAGTTGAGCAGGCCACGCGCCGGAACTCCCATGCCGAGCGGACATACGTTGGCGTGAAAGCGCATGCCGAGCACCAGATCGAAAGCCCCATAACTGTCGAGGAAATCATCAAGCCCCTCGCGCGAAGGCACCAACTGGCCAACGAAGATACGGCGCCTGAGGTATCGGTCGGGCAAGAGCGACATCAGCTCCGCGAGCAGGGCAACGTCGCGCCAGATGTGCGCCCGCAAGTCGATGCCCAGCGTAGGGTCGGCATCCAGAAGTGTGGTGCAGGCGGAAGCGAGTTCCTTGAGAAACTCGCCGGCCGACAACTCCGCGTTGAACCTGCGTTCGAGCATGTCGCCGGCGATATTTATTCCGATCCGACGTGACGCTGGCCGCTCTGCAGCCACATCGGGACTCGGGACGGCAAAGAAACCACCGTCGGGGAGAACCGGGATAGTCTGTGCTCGGGCCGCTCCCAGCACCTCGCATAAAGCTTTAGAGGAGCCATCGTTGCGGACGCATACAAACATATCGCTGCGGGCAAGGACCTCGGAGATGAAGTCGTCGAAGCGCTGCGCCGTAGCTTTGCTATACCCCTGACCGATGTCTACGCCGATAGCGAAGAATAGGGTCGGCACTTTCAATCGCGCGAGGCATTGAGGTGAGATGTCTATCGAGGTCCCCGTCGCCGACCTCTCCACCCAGAGCTCGAAATAGTTTCCGCCGCCGATCAGAAGCAGATCGAACGTGTTAGCGTAGTCGACGAAGGCATCATCGAACGGACGCTTCGTCCAATAGAACTCGCGGATCTCAAGCTCAGTATATTCTAACGCGAAATCCAAATGCTCGCCGAGCATGCGGCGGGCGCCAGCATGGTTTGCTACATCGCCGATGTTTCCAGCGAAGCTGGCCAGATGCAAGACCCTCAGTCGCCGGTTGCGGGATGTCATTTGCCTGCGTCGGCGACTTCCGTGTCGCCCCACGACACCTGAGCGTTTGCTGGCAAGTTGCGCACCGCCGCGCGTCCAAGCACGGTCTCATAATCCAACGCCTTAATCTCGCCGGTGCCGGGACGCTTCACCCAGATATTGTCCGCACTGAAAACTTCGCCCGCAGACACGGAGCGGGTGGTGACGACACAAGCGTAAGCGAAATCGATGGTGGGCTGTTCCTCAGGCAGGATTTGCTTGTTGCCACCAAGTGCGGCGTGGATCGCTCTCGACCCCTTGACCAATTCTGAAAGCTGAAGCGGATCAACGGAAATCGGAATGTCTGGACCCGGCCAGTCAAAGCTTGACGTGAAGTGCTTCTCGACGATCGACGCGCCAAGAGCCACGGCGCCAAAGCAGGTGTAGGGGCCGAGCGAATGGTCAGAGAGGCCGAGCACCGCATCGGGGAAAGCTGCTGCCAATTCGGCGATGGCGCCGAGCCGCACTTTGTCATAGGGCGTCGGATACATCGACGTGCAGTGGAGCAGACCAAACGGGACGCCCGCGGCGCGCAATATTTCGACTGAATGGCCAATTGAATTGAGGTCGTTCATGCCCGTGCTGATCACGACCGGCTTGCCAAAGCCGGCAACGTGGCGAATGAGCGGATAGTTGTTACACTCGCCGGAGCCGATTTTGTACCATGCGACACCTAACGTCTCGAGCTCGTTGGCGGCAGCGCGTGAGAATGGGGTGCTCAGATAGATCAGTCCGCGCTGTTCGACATAGTCCTTGAGCCTGCGCTCTTCTTCCCGCGAAAGCGCACAGCGCACCATGATGTCCCAGATAGACTCGGTCGCGTTACCCGGCACGACGTCGTTGGGAATCATCTCGTCTTCGACCACGTGATACTGGAACTTCACACATTCGCACCCGGCCGCCAGCGCGTCATCCACCATGCGGACAGCCTTGTCGAAGCTGCCTTCGTGGTTGATGCCGATTTCCGCGATCACCAGCGGCGGGTGTGAAGCGCCAATCTTGCGTCCATTGACTTCAATCTCGGGCATGCCACTTTCTCAGCTCACTTGGTGCCTGAGGCGCCACTTGTTGCCATCCTGCTCCCAAAGATGGGGGGAACGGAATCGATCGACGGTCGCCCAGAAATCCTGCTCGGAGATGTCGACGTATTCGAGGAACTCCTCGAAGTACTTCTTGGGAAACTCCTGGTCGAACTTGTGTACGAGGTTGACCCCTTCCTCCCGCGTGATCTTGCCGTTGCGGATTTCCTGTGCCGCGTCATAGGTCGCGCGGCCGAGTCCGAACTTGATGAGTGTCGTATAGTAGTGAAACGGATCTATCCGGTCATCGATGCTGCTGTACTTCGAGTAGCTACCTTCGGTGCGCTCGAGATTGGCCTGAAATCCCGTATGCTCCACGGCGTAGTAGTAGCATTCCTGCGGGTCCCACTTGAGGTAGTAGCCTAGGTAGTGGACCTCGGTGCCGGCTTTCTCCAACGTCTCTCGCGCCGGTGGGATGTAGGGCATGAAATCACCGAGCGTGTAGTCGCCGCCAGCGATGATGTCGCGCATGGCGACCCCACCGAATTTCATATCGAGCGCGTCTCCGGCCGAGAAGAAAGCCGGGTCCATGGTCGGCAGCTTATTGTCGTCGACCTTGTTTCCGTATTCGGCTTGATTCTCACCGTACATCACCAGCGGCACACCGAACTTCGCGCCCATCGCGGGACCGATAATGCGCTGGCCAATGATGAATGGCTGGAAGGGATGCAAGAGGTTCCTGAACGCGAGCCCCGTCAAGTGGCGGTGGAGCCGTCCGTTCGGCGTGTAGAGGACGTTATCGAGTCCGCCCACATGCATCCAATTATTGAAATTCCTCCACCCGATCTCGGTATACATGTGCGGCGCCCAAGTCACCGTGAGCGGGTTCATACCAAACTTGTATTTGAGGACATGTGCCGTGTAGGCGCTATCTTTGCCGCCGCTTCCGGGCACAATCACATCATAGCGGCCATCATTGCGCCTAAACCGCGCCAATAAGGCCATGAGCTTCTTTTCGCGCTCTGCCCAGTCGATATTGCACTCCTTCTCCTGGGCGTAGGCACAGGCCGAACAGAGCCCGTCTGCGAATGCGATCGTTCGTTTTTTATCGTCCTTGTCGCTGCTGAACTCGACAGTCGAGCTCGGTCTCTGGTTCGAGATGACGCATTTCTTGCAAAAGACCACATCACGCGGCAGCCCGAATAAGGCTTCTTGCGTCACAGCATGCTCCGGTTGGTAGGATTAAGGATTCTGACCCCAACGAATGCTACCGCGCTCCTGGTGAATTCACCCGGAGCATAGTCGCTTCCAGTCGCAAGATGGCTCCTGTCGAACCGCCACAGGAAGGTGCAAAGCACCCAGCCAATCCAATAGAATCCGACGTGCTCAGGTACATTTCTTCCAGCGACTGGTTAGCATGTTCACCTCGTGAACGTCAACTGCGGAGCCCGTTCTCCGGGGTTCGCAAGACCGCCAGCCGGCTTCCTGATCACTGCCGCTATACGGAGTGCGATCCCGTCGAGTCCGTCGATGGGCTGAGCTTGTGCGGAATCGCGAAGTGGTGCGCCGGCGGCCGCGCTGGAGAACCGAACCTGCGTGAACACTACAACCTACCCTGGCACCTCGAACGCGCTGATTGCCACTCCGTGGAGCATTGCAATCAACGTCTCTATCAAGAGGTCCTGGACAATCTCGCTCCGGCTGCCATCTACTGCGGACGCGGCGGGCGCGTCCTGGAGCGACGGCCGGAGACAATGCGACGGACAATCGCGAACGCGTCAGCACGTAGCAGCGACTTTGTCGGCTGATGCACACTGGAAACAGCCATGAACGTTCACTCTGTAATCCGCCGCATCTTGCGTCGCGACCCAAATTTCGAGCCGCAGAAATGCTATGGTCAGGACGGAGAGGATTTGATCGTCGACCGTATTCTGGGTCGACAGCAAGTCGGCTTCTACGTTGATGTAGGCGCGCATCATCCTGTCCGCTTTTCGAACACCTATATGTTCTACCGGCGCGGCTGGCGTGGCATCAACATCGACGCGGAGCCGGGTTCAATGCGGCTCTTCCAACGTTATCGGCCGCTCGACATCAATATCGAATGCGGCGTGGCGGCTCGTGCGGGGCAACTGAAATTCCATCGGTTCAACGAGCCGGCGTTGAACACGTTTGATTCCGCTGAGGCTGCCTTGAAGGACCGCTCACCCTATAAGATCATAGAGACTGTGGACGTTTGCGTAGAGCGCCTCGACTCCTTGCTGGAGCGGCACCTGCCACCGTCGCAGACGATCGACCTATTGAGTGTGGATGTCGAGGGGAAGGACGCGGAGGTGCTTTCTTCCAACGATTGGACGAAGTTTCGCCCGCGGCTGGTGCTTGCCGAGACGCTTCGTGCCGATCTGCTGAGCATCGCCAATTGTCCGGTCAGCCTCCTGCTCGGGGGAGTGGGGTACAAGCCTGTTGCTAAGGCGTTCAATACGGTGTTTTTTGCCCAGGGCGATCAGGCCTGACGATGAAAATCAGCATTATTACGGTTACCCGCAATTCCGAACGGACAGTTGCCGACGCCGTGGATTCGGTGAATAGGCAAACATATCAAAATATCGACCATGTCGTGATCGACGGAGCCTCTTCTGACGCCACTGTAGATATCGTGAAACGCGTCGGTCATCGCCTAAGCTATCTAAGCAGCGAGCCGGACACGGGCATCTACGACGCGATGAACAAGGGCCTGATGCATGCCGACGGCGAGATCGTCGCATTCCTGAATTCCGACGATTTTTATAGCAGCCCGGACGTTGTCGCGGTGGCGGTCGAGCGAATGCGGCAGAAAAGTTTGGACGCGCTATTTGGCGATGTCGAGTTTGTGTCGCCTAAGAACCTGAGCCGCGTGACGCGCCGATACCGATCTGACAAGTTCACGCCGAACCAGCTTCGATTTGGAATTATGCCTGCTCATCCCGCTCTGTTTATGCGTAGGTCGATCTACACCGCGCTGAACGGCTTCAAGACGACTTATAGGATCGCCGGCGACTTCGAGTTCATCGTGCGGGCCTTCGCCGAGGACGCGCTCAAATACGAATACCTAGGACGCGTTCTCGTGAGAATGCGGACCGGCGGAATAAGCACGGGCGGTCTCCGCAGCAGACTTACAACCAACAGTGAAATACTGCGGGCGCTAAAGGAAAATGCAATCGACGCCAGCTATCTTACGCTGATGTTGCGTTACCCCGCCAAGGCGGCAGAGCTCCTTGCGCGCTTCGCCTGAGTTCTCAGTACCGGACGTAGTTGCGCAGAAACTGCTTCACAGGGTCGGGCAGAAACTTCTGTGCGAACCGGCGCCCGCTGACGAGGCCCCTTGGCTTTATACCCTTGTTGAACGTGGGAAAATGCGCGCGCACTCCTTGAAGGGTGTGCGTAAGCGCCGACTCGTACGCGGCGTAAACGTCGTCGGGCTCCTTGCACTCCAAGGTATAGAATTTCGAAAGCCTATCGAACTTTCGACCCGGTAGCAGCTGAAACTGGTGAAAATGGTAGAAGATCAGGGGCGCTTCATCGACGACGATGTTGCCAAACGCATCTTTCCCGAAGCGGTACTTGGAGTAGTTCCACGGCGCGATACCTGCACCGGGGTGTTGCAGGATGTGGCATGAGGCATAGCGATCGGGCCACTCGTCGAGATATTTTTGGTCGCCCATCTTTCCGTCCTCGAGACGGTAGTAGCACCACTCAATGCATTGCTCGCGCCATCGTGACAGGCACGCCATTCCCTCAGCGTCGCGCCGGAAGCTAACCCATTCCACGCAGAAGCGGCCGTTGACCTCACGATTCTTCAGCCGCTCACTGAAGCGATGCTCGATGATCGCAATCGACGCGTTGCCGATTTCATCGAAGAGAGGGGCCAAAGGCGAGTAGAAGAGGAGATCGGCGTCGAGGTAGGTTATGAAATCGATGTCCGGGCTGGTGTCCAGCACGTACCAGGGCAGGGATGAAGACAGTGTCCAGCAGTACTCCACGGGGCCGCGATTTGCCTTTGCTACGAGGAGGGCTGCATTCTCGATATCATGCAGGGAGATTAGGGTCAGATCGGCGATACCGAGCGTTGTAAGAACGGATCGCACATCATCATCCATGCACAGCACATGGACGTGCGCTCCGGGAGAGAATTTTTGCAGGCTTTGGATCATTGCAACTCCCTTCAGCAGGTAGTTGCTGTCGAAGAGAGTGCAGAAGTGGTGCTTGGTCATCGGGCGCGCTTCTCGCAAACGTAGGTCTTCACTGCGCTCGTCACGCCACCCTGAACCTCATTGCTCAGAACGTGTGTGCCGATGATGGGCAGGCCGCTTTTCTCCAACAAGGCGGTGAACTCGTCCTCGTTGAAGTGGATCTCGATGGTCTCGACGCCGTAGGCTTTCTTGCGATACCACGTGGTAGGCTGGCCCAGCACGACAGGCGTTCGGTGGAAGATCGCGAAGCGGCGCGCGACACGTCCTGTTTCCTCAACCGCTTTCCCGAACTCAGGAATGTGCAGCAGGCAGCAACCCGAGACAACGACATCGAAGGCCTCTTCGGGATAGCTGAGCATCGTTGAGTCTTCCACGTTGAAGTTGAGATCTGGATATCTCCTTTTGGCGAGGTCGACAAAGGCCGGAGAGTAGTCGCAACCCGAATATTCCAATGGAATGCCCGCAATCTGCAGAACTTCGGAGTAGTATCCACTCGAGCAGCCTATCTCGAGAACCGTTGAGGTGCTCGACATCTCCGGCAGGCTTCTCAGGGCCGCGATGAGCACGTCGAAGACATCGATGCGGCTTCCCCTGCGAAAGGCGTCGAGCTGACGGTCGACAAGCTGGCGCTGGCTTTGCGGAATATCTTCGTTCTTCCAGGCGTCGCGCAAGCGGGCTGATTCGTCGTCAAGTTCCCCCGGCGCGAGCGTCGCATAGTCCGTGGAGACGCCCGCGGACATGAGCTTCTGCTTCAAACGAGCGAGGAACTTGCCAAGCGAACTTTGCCTGACGAGATGCCGCAGCATGCAACTACCCCATATGCCGCTTGAGGATGTCGTTCAGTTCGATCATGCGCATTTCGTAGGTATGCTCCGACAGCGTACGCTTCTGACCGGCCCTCGCGATATCTTCGGCTTCACGTGGGTGCTCGAGAAAGTGGAGAATGACCTCGGCTGCTTCTTCTTTGCTTGTGTAGGCGACAACCTCCTTGCCGGGCTCGAACAGCTCGCCAAGATTGTCCTTCTCGTCGGTGATGAGAAGTGTGCCAACGCCCGTGGCTTCATAGAGACGCATGTTGTTGGCGTTGTTCTCGGCTACGCCGATATGACGGTTCAGCGTCATTCGGCTCCTCGCCAGGGCGCGGTACATTCCAAGCCCCCAGACCTCGCCATGGTGTCGGGCAACGATAGGCGATCCGCGGTCCAATGCCCCGACGCCATAGCCGTAAAATTGGATGGGCGTTTCACGCGCCAGGTACTCGAGCGTGGGAATGGCGTTCGTGTGGTGACGGCTGATGCCTCCCACAAAGCTTATCGGCACGGTCTTCTCGACGCTGCCTAGTTCCTCGAGCACCCGAGTATCGAAACCAATACGGAAGTATTCCGACGCCACACCGAGCGCGCGCAGGCGCGGGACGAAATGGGGAAACGACGTCAAGATCAGATCGTAGCCGCGCAGGAAATCATTGGAAGGCAAGGGGCAGGCGATCTGACCCACGATCAGCCGGACGTGCTCGCGCAGCTCCCTCAGCGCATGCGGCGGGAAGAAGCTCAGATCCTGGCAGTAGAGCACGTCGGGCTTAAGCGTCTTCAGCTGGGCGACGGCGATCTCCATCAACCCCGGAAGTGCCGCCAGCCACGGGCCGATCATAGGAACGCGGAATAGCCTGTGCGGCAACTGCATCGCGAGCTTGCTGTAGGGCACGCCGTTCTCGTCGGCCCAGGCGACCTGCAACGGAACGCAGTTGACGATCAAGTCCTGCGCGTCCCAGCCGAGCTTTTGCAAATGGCGCGAGTAGAAATCGGATGTGCCAAAGCAGCTTGCCAGAAGCGCATCGCGCTGGTCTTGGAAGTCCTGTCGCTGCAAGCCTCCCGAAGCGGCGTAGTGGGTCTTGAGAAACGCTGCGTAGTAGGTGTCGACGATCGCTATCTTCAAGTTGCACCTCGGCGCTCGATGGGCGCCTGGCGCCAAGCGATCGGAGCGGCACTCCACCAGAAGCAAATGAGCGCCGGCAGAAACTGCGGCGAGCTGCGAGAGAAGTATCGGCGCCAGAGATTCTTCGGCCTGCGCGCGTTGCCGTAGTCGTTGCCGGAGTAGGTGATGGCCCTTTCACTGACGAGCAGCTGGTAGCCCGCGCGGCGCACGCGCGCAGCAAGCTCGTAGTCGGCCAGGTAGTGCGGGAGCACCTTGGGGCGCATGCCGTGCACTGCCCTGATGGCTGCGACCGGATAGAGCGTGCCGCGACCGCTCAGGGCATCGACCTGATGCGGCGGGTTTTGCGGATCGACGGGGCGTGGCGCGGCCAGCTTGTCTTGAATCTTGGAATACCAGCTGTTGAAAACGGGTCCGATGGAGAGAAGCGTTTCGGGAGCGTCCTCATCGCATAGAGCGCTGCCGGTGGCGGCTGGCGCAGCGCTCCTTGCGGTGTCGAGCAGGCTCTGGAGAAAGTCAGGCCCGAACCGCGTATCGTTGTTGACCAGCGCCACCCAGTCGGAGGCTCCTGCTTCCCTGAGAACTGCGCGCATTCCCAAGTCGATGGAACCGCCCCACCACAGGTTCCCATCGCCACTGAGAACTTTCACGTCGGGCTGAGCCGCGAAGTACTCGGCCGTTCCGTCCGTGGACCCGTCGTCGATCACGACGATACTCAGAGGATCGTCCAGCACCTGACGCCGCAGGCAGCCGATGACGGTTTGCGTCATCGCCAGTCGGTTGAACACCGGAACCAGGACGTAAACCGTCACGTGCGTCCTCGTGTGCGCAACTCGATCAGAATGCTGTCGCCTTGACCTGCCAGGTCGATGGCGCGATTCCAAAATGCGATCGACCACGTTAGCGCCGTGCGCACGATCTTTTTCAGGCCGGCTCCACGACCTGTGCCGGAAAGTACCTTTGCGCCCGTTGTCCCGTCGCCGATCGCGCCTTCGCGGACCGACCGGCTGATCCAGAGGGGGCTCGGGACGCCGCGACGCGGCTTATGGCGCAAGGTGAGTATTTGAAGGATGGTCCAGATATTGGGCGTGACCGTGCGATGGCCGATGACGTCGAACTCAAGCCTATCGGCCAGGCGACGGAAGTGTGCGAGGTCGAAGTGATGCAAATGAAATGGGATGTGCCAGTGGATCCAGCGCGTTCCGAAAAGGCGGCGCGACAACGAATTTTGGTTTGGGAAGGCGAGAACGATGCGACCGTTCGGCTTCAACCTGGACTTGAGCACGTCGAGTGCGAGATGCGGCTCGGGTATGTGCTCGATAACCTGATTGAGCACGATCAGGTCGAACTTGATCCCCGGGAAGGGGTCGTCGTGCAGGCTGCCGATGTGGACGTTGAGCCCCAACTCGTCGGCAATGCGACGGACGCTCGGATCAGCTTCAATACCGTAGGCCTTGGCGCCCAGGTTCTGGGCTTCGAGCAGCGATAGACAGCTACCGGCACCGATGTCCAGCACAGTATCGTTCGGCTTGGCTAGGTATTGTCCCTGATTGTCGGTGCCCTCCAGCCACCGGCGCCATTTGGCGCCGGCGCGCTGCACCGCATCAGCCTCTTCAACAAGGCTCGGCGTGCTCACCTCCTTGCGAGGATAGTACGTGCTGTAGAGTTGGCCGAGCTGTCCCTCCGCGAGGCGGGGTGCGGTCATGAGGTGGCCGCAGCCTTCGCAGCGTACGAGCTGGAAGAGGTCCGGGCAGCCGTAGCGGTCGTCAATCACGTCCGCAACAGAGCGATGCTTGGACTCCCCGCAGACGGGACACTGCGCGCCCTGTCCCAGACTTCCGTTCGCCGACATCTTGCTTGTCACGGGCGGCCTTTCACCGGCCGATAGCGGGCTCTTCTACGCCCCGCGGCAGTTGCGATCGCAGATGATTTAGCCTTGTCCACGCAGGCTTCCTGCATTGATGCTCGCAACAGCGTCACACACTTCGATGATCTCTGTCGGCGAATGGCCGGCCGAGATCGGCAGGCTAAGCTCGGTGTCGTGCAGGTCGTCTGCGATGGGGAAGTTTCCCTGCAAGATGCCCTCCATCGCTTCCTGACGATGGGGCGCGATCGGATAATGGATCTCTGTTTTGACGCCGCGCTCAAGGAGCAGTTGGCGTAGTGCGTCACGTGCGGCGTGGCGCACGGCGAAGATGTGGAAGACATCGAACTCGTCATCGCGCCGCCGCGGCAATGACAGCCAGTCCGGAAGACGCTCAAAGTAGATTTCGGCGAGTTGCCGTTTGTGGGCGGTGATCTGGTCCAAGTGACTTAGCTTGATGCGCAGGAGAGCGGCCTGTAGTTCGTCGAGCCGGGAGTTCGTGCCGATGTAGCGGTTTACGTACTTCTGCTTCGAACCGTAGTTGCGCAGATGGCGAAGCCGCTCAGCCAGGTCGTCACTGTCCGTGACAACTGCTCCGCCGTCGCCGAGCGCGCCCAGGTTCTTGGTCGGATAGAAACTGAAGCAACCCGCATCGCCGAATGTCCCAGTCATCTGCCCGGCGAGTCTGGCTCCGTGCGACTGGGCGCAGTCCTCGATCAGCTTCAGACCGTGCTCGCGAACGAATGAGCCGATCGCGTCCATGCGGCACGGCTTACCGAAGAGATGCGTCACGCACACAGCCTTCGTCCCCGGCGTGATCGCGTGAGCCAAGAGTGCGGGATCGATGTTGAACGTCTCCCGGTCTGGCTCAACCAAGACGGGCCTATGGCCAGTGCGCACAATTGCAAGGATCGTCGCAATGTACGTGTTCGAGGCAACGAGAATGTCGCTGCCGCGCGGAAGATCGAGAGCCTCGATGGAGAGAATAAGAGCGTCGAGGCCGTTGGCGACTCCGATGCAGTGCTTAGCTCCCACGTACGCCGCAAACTCATTCTCGAACGCGGCGACTTCCTGTCCCAGGACGTACCATCCGCTGCGAATGACCCGGCTGGCGGCCGCCTCCAATTCCGACATGAGCGCCGCATTCGATGCGACGAGGCTCTCGTACTCAATCATGCGGCGCGTCGACATAGGGCTCGTCGATATAGTCGGCCCGGTCGTAGGGATGCGAGGCCAGTACGAGTACGACCGCATCGTCGGCTAGGGTAAACGTATGCCAATCTTTCGGCTCCACCAAAAGGCAATCGCTCGGTCTCTGGAGCTTAATCGTCTCCTCCCTCACGCCGTCGTTCATGTAGACGCTGACCGAGCCGTGCACCGCAACCAGAGCCTGTCTGGTCTCCTTGTGGCGATGGCCGCCGCGGGTCTGTCCATCGGCGGCGTGGATCCAGTAGATGCGGGCGATTGCGAAAGGTAGTGCGCCTTCGAGCACGGTCAGCGCGCCGCGCGCGTCCGCGAAGGTGGGCAAGCTCAAGATCGGGAAGTGCATCTGCCGTTCCTAGGCTCGCGCCAATCGATACTACAAGCCAAGGACCACGTTGCGCTGGTCTTTCTCGGCCCTCACGCTCGAGCCGCGGCGGTCGTTGACTGCGCGTCCAAAGCGCCTGTGGCCGGCGCCGCAAATCGCGTCTTCTGCGAACGCTCGAGAATGCTCAAGAGATACTTGCCATACGCGTTCTTTTGCAGATCCGACGCTAGCCTCAGGAGCTGTTCGGCGTCGATCCAACCATTCGTGTACGCGATTTCCTCGGGACACGACACCATGAGCCCCTGCCGCCTTTGCAGGGTCGCGATGAAGCTCGATGCCTCGAGCATGCTGTCGTGCGTTCCCGTATCGAGCCAGGCGTGGCCGCGGCCCAACAGCTCGACATACAGCTGACCCAAATCCAGGTATCGCTGGTTGATATCGGTGATCTCGAGCTCGCCCCGCGCCGACGGCTTCACTTCCCTTGCCATGTCGCAGACCTGGGCATCGTAAAAGTAGAGGCCGGTGACCGCGAAGTTGCTTTTCGGAGTGGCCGGCTTCTCCTCGATGCTTATGGCACGCTGCATGTGATCGAAGGCGACCACCCCGTAGCGTTCAGGATCCGTCACGTGATAGCTGAACACAGTCGCGCCATCGGCGCGGGCACTGGCGAACTGCAGCTGCGCGATGAGCTCGTTACCATAAAATATGTTGTCGCCGAGGATGAGCGTGCTCGGATGACCACCGATGAAATCGCGCCCGATCAGGAACGCCTGAGCCAGTCCATCGGGAGATGGCTGAACCGCATAGGAAAAGTTGACCCCCCATTGGCTGCCGTCGCCCAGCAGGTCGGTGAAGCGCGGCGTATCGGCTGGCGTGGAAACAAGCAGCACGTCCCTGATCCCCGCCAGCATCAGCGTGCTGAGGGGGTAGTAGATCATGGGCTTGTCGTAGACCGGCATCAGCTGCTTCGAGATCGCCCGGCTCGCTGGGTAAAGCCGTGTGCCTGAGCCGCCGGCCAGGATGATTCCCTTCCTTGGCTTCACAGCGCTACTCCATATTGCTGCCTGATCCACTGGCGATAGGCACCGCTCGTGACGCCGCTCACCCAGGCGCTGTTTTCTACGTACCACAGGACCGTCTTTCGTATCCCGCTCTCGAACGATTCGGCCGGGCGCCAACCGAGCTCGGCGGCAATCTTGCTTGCGTCTATGGCATACCTGCGGTCGTGGCCGGGGCGATCAGCGACGAAAACAATCTGCTCACGGTATGACTTGCCCTGCGCATGCGGCCTGATCTCGTCAAGGATTGCACACAGCGTCTGCGCCACTTCCAGGTTCGTCTTCTCGTTGCCGCCGCCAATGTTATACGTGTCGCCGATCGTGCCTTCCTCCAGGACACGCTGGATGGCGGTGCAGTGATCCTCAACATAGAGCCAATCGCGCACATTCTGACCATCGCCGTAGATGGGCAGGGCCTTCCCCGTCAGCGCATTGTGCACCAATAGCGGGATGAGCTTTTCCGGGAACTGATACGGCCCGTAGTTGTTGGAACAGTTTGTCGTCACCACTGGCAAACCGTAGGTATGCCTATAGGCCCTGACCAAGTGATCGCTCGACGCCTTGCTCGCCGCATAGGGGCTATTGGGACAGTATGCATTGGCCTCCGTGAAGGCCGGGTCGTCGCTCCCCAATGACCCGTAGACCTCATCCGTGGACACGTGCAGGAAGCGGAAGCTCTCGCGACGGCCGCCATCCATACCCCCCCAGTACGCGCGCACGCAGTCTAAGAGACGGAACGTTCCCACCACGTTTGTCTGAATGAAGCTTTCGGGACCGGCGATGCTGCGGTCCACATGCGACTCTGCCGCGAAGTTCAGCACGGCGCGCGGCTTGTAGCTTTGCAGCAATTCGCCGACCAGGTTTGCGTCACCTATGTCGCCATGCGCAAATATGTAGCGGCGATCGCCGGACAGAGCCGCGAGATTCTCCAGGTTGCCCGCATAAGTGAGCGAGTCCAAATTGAGGATCGGCTCGTCCCGCGTACGCAGCCAGCTGTGAATGAAGTTGGTACCGATAAATCCGGCGCCGCCGGTGACAAGGAGCATTGATCTACCGTCGATTACAAACGTGGCAACTTGAGGTGGGGAGCAATTCGCTTATCCGGGTCTCACGTGCGCAACCCGCGCAGCCGTCCAACTGGGATTCTACCAAAGCTACCGCCCTCCGGGTGAAAATCACTCGGAACAACAGTGGCGCTGGAGGCACTTCCGCTCAGATCGCTTCCAAGGCGGCAACGTCGACGTTTACTCGTACCTTGCGGCCGAGAATATCCAACAGCACCAGCACCCGTCGCTCATCGTCCGCCTCCTCGACGAGCCCGATACTTTCGTAGAAGGCTCCGTCGCGGAAGCGAACGGCCGCGCCAGTTCTTACTTGCGGTGCCAGCACCACGAGCCCTTCGCATTCGCGACTTCTAATTCCATTGACGATGTCGCTGTCGATACAAGCTGGCTCGCCGCCAAACTCGACGATGCGCGATACCCCGAACGTACCGTTTATGGAGCGCCACCTGTGCAAGCCGGTCTCGGCCTTGACGAACAGGTAGCGCGGAAACAGCGGCGCGGTGACGATCTCGGTGCGGCGCGCATGTCGGCGCCGCTTTGAATACCTCGGAAAATATGTAGTGAACCCTTGGCGCTCCAGATTGGCGCAGGCTTTGACCTCGGAGCGGACTAGCGTCTGCACGACGTACCAGTCGGACTTCATCGGAGCGTCCTCACCAAGGTCGCCGCGAGCATTTTCGGAATGAAGACCTGATCCTTCCCGAAGCGGTTGCAGGCCTGCAAATACAGAGCGTCGGGGTCGAGTAGACCGGTGATGACCGCGGCATCGATATGCTGTGGACAGCGCGCAAAGTCGGCGAACACAGGCACGCCAGCCACGGCGCCGCCGGCATGCTCCTTATCGACAATCGCTACGACCTGGATATTCTTGTCCAAGGCGCAGATCACGGCAATTTCGGCCAGTTCTGATCTGCCGACCAGTGTCACGCGTGTCGACTGCTTGGCGGCCAACGTGGAAAAAATGGCTTCGAAGTCGGCCCGAGCTTCGCGGAAAAAGGCGAAGCTGTTGCTCAGATAGACTGTCGTTAGCCGCGCTTTCTCGGAGAAGCCTTTGGCCGTCAGATAGTAGGCGTAGCGTCGCGCGGGGACCGCAGAGACTTTAACTAGGCCCTTAGTCACACATCGCTTCAGGTAGGCGTTCACAAGACCGAGGGCCACATTTAGCTCGGACGCCAAGCCGCGTTGCGATTTGGCGCGATCCTCGGCCAATGCATCGAGCAATCCGCGTACGATTTCGCCATCGAGTGTGGGTAGTTTGCGCGCCACGTCTCCACCCCCTGAAATGAGAGGACGTTCTAGCGTGTTCACACGATGAACGTCAACTGCGCCGGGGGAAAAAGGGTTACTAGCTCAGCCGCGCCATCGGCGTTCGACCACGCCTGCCGCCGAAGCAGCCGATCAGATAGTGTTCCGTGCGGCGCCTGCCGCGCGTCCCGGTAAGCCAGCTGCCCAGCCGATAAACGCGAAAGGAAGTATCGCGCCCGTCAACGCGCCGGAAAAGATTGCCTCGACACAAGCGAAGACGAGCCCGGCGAGCACAAAGGAATCGCCCGCAAGGAACGCAGCGCGTAGCGCGAGCATGAGTAAAACGACGAGCAGAACAGTGGCGGTCGCTCCAAGCTCGACTGCCGCTTGAAGAAAGATGTTATGCGGATACATTTTCATGCACGAGGCCGTCGCGAAGCTGTTTAGGCCGCTCCCCACCGGACCGACATGCGGAATCATCTCGATGGCTTCGCGAGTGAGCACCATCCTCAACGCGATGGAGTTTCGCCAATTGATCGCTCCGCAGGCCGGTGCATGGGGGGAAACGGACGCTTGCGGGTCGAGCTTCAGCTTCTCGGGGGAAGCACCCGTTGAAATCGACGAGACCGCATACCTGATAAGCCGTTGCGATTTCTCCGGGTGAATAAGCGAGCCAAGCGCGTAGGCGACAACAATAGTCGCGATAGCTGCCACGGCCCAGACTCTGCGACCGGGAACCGAGAGCATCGATGCGAGCCCCGCGAGCAGTGCAATAATGGGATGGCGAACCATCGCCGCGGCGTAGACGATACAAGGGATAGCCAGGGTGAAGAGTGCAACGGCCGACGTGCCGGATGAAACGAACGCGAGCACTAGCAGACCGAACGAAATCGAAAAGTAGATCGCCGCCTCTTCAAAGCCGAACACAGCGGGATGGCTAAGTACGTCCTGGGGACCTATGGCGAGGGCCGTAGCGATGGTTCCGATCGCGACGACGGCGCCGGTTGTCGCGACGAACGTGACAAGGTCAAACTCGCGTCTGATGCCACGAAAAGCGGGGTATGCGGCGAGCGAGAGCAAGAAGAGGACAAAAGCTTTGCCGCTGGCCGTCATTCCGTTCACCGCGATCGAGACCATAGCAAGTCCGACAAAGGCGGCGAAGACGAAGTCTGCCGGCACAAGCTTTACTCTGGGCGACGTCGCCACCAGGAATGCCAGAGGCGCAGCGAGCACGACAGCAGTCAATAGGGGATTGCTGGTGATGCCAAGCGCACCGAAAATGATGACAACAATCGCAGATGCGGAGATGGAGATCGCAACGGCGAGAGACCGCAGAACGATCATTGTGCGGGTCTGGGTATCGCGATCAGGGTTGGCAGGTCCGGACCGGATCGGCATCAAATCGACCGCGCCAGACCGAGTCGCCGGGCAGCTGCAGAGGTGAGAATTGCCGCCATTGCTGCCATAGCAATGAACGAAGCAATAGCAGCTCCGGTCGCAGATAGGTGCGGGATCAGGAGGACACCGGCGACGACATTCACCAGCAGTCCGACAACGCTGGCTGCGGCGTAGGGGTACTCACCGTCGGTCATGACCAACATATTGCTGAGAGGCAAAGTGGCCGCAAAAATCACTTGCGACAGAACCACGAGCCACATGTACGAGCTTGCCCGCGCATACGGCTCGCCGAAAAGGGTGCTCAGGAAAAAGGACGGAAAGGCGATAAGGGCGATTGCCGCTGGCACTAGCACGGCCGCTATGATCGCAAGCTGCACGAGAATCTCGAATCGTAGCCGACGCACGTCTCCCTGTAGAAACGCGCGACTGACGCGCGGAGCGAAAACGGGGAGCAGGATCACCGGCATTAGCAGCAGAAGGTTTGCGGTTCGGACGGCGGAATTGTATTGGGCCAATTGTTCGAGCCCGGCAAGGGGCGCCAGGAGCAGGCTGTCAAGTCGATCCATCAAGAGCTTTCCGCCAACTCCGACGAAAGTGAATGCGGCCATTCTCGACCATGCCGCCGTTTGGTAGGTTCGAACCGGTGAGGCAAGAACGTCCTCGAGCAGCTTGCTGGCTACCACCAGCTGAAGAATCGCACCGGCTACGGAACCCGCAATCACACAGAGCACCGCCTCTGGCAGCGAGGTGACGCCGAAGACCAGCATGAGCACAACAGCCAGAGCCAGCGGTACGGTTTCACTTGAGAAGACGCTCAGCGCAGGCCGACCGAGGCCCGATAGGTATTCCTTGAGCATGTAATTGGCGAGAAGCGGTACGCTTGCCACCGCCGTGTATGCAATCGGCTCTGTTAGGCTTGGGCCTAACACGCCCGATGCAGCCAGGATGAGGAGGCCGAAGCAAATTGACAGCACCGAAACGACGGGAATCTGAATTGACCGAAGCAAAAATCCCTTCGCGAGTTCCGGGCCGATAAAATCGAAGCTGGATGCCATCTTTCGACACAAGGCGAGCCAACCGAGCGTGCCCAGGTGCACGACCAATCCCGATACGCCAGTTATGTAGATGAACCCAGCGTTCTCAGTTTGAGAAAGCGCGCGCGCTGACAAAGCAAAAAGCGCAAGGGAGAGAAAACGTGCGAGTAGCACTGCGACGGCAGTGAAGCCCAAAAGGCGTAGACCTCGTACGCAGTGGCCAACGACCGCTCTCACATTGGGTCGCATTAGCTGACAACGCATAGTCCGCAACTCGATGCGCGAGACCCCCTTAGCGGTTGCTTTTGGCCCAGCTTGTGAAATGTCGGATTGAGCATCGACGGCTTTGCCTTAAAATGAGGGGCGACTACAAGCAATATCGGTCTACCGGTGCAACGAGCCACTGGTGGATAGCTCGCAGGTACCTTGCTCGCCAGTGAAAAGGTGGGTGAAGATGTGGCTCGCGCCTTGAGGTTTCACTCGGAAGGTACTCGTAGCTGAGGGGCGTTCGATTTGAACCTCCTTGCTGCCTCGTAGGCGTGAGGATTCCCGTTGTAGTCGCTGCACCCCACGAGCGTCTATCTCTCGGTGAGACCCGGCCGCGTTGTCCGGAGGGGCAACGATCAGATCACGAACCGTCTATGAGCGGAGCAGAGAGTCAATCTCGAGTCGATTCGAGTGAAGGCTGAGTGGTCATTGAAGAGCGTGAATTTGGCCCAGTGCTCAGGCGAAGCGTGGAATTAGCCCAGAGACAGTAGAGCCACCAGCCGAAACCGAGTCGCCGCACATTCCACAGCGCGCTCACGGGCGTTCTCAATGGGCTGCCAAGTCGCAAACCGCGTCGGCGACGGGACCGCTCCACGATGCTGCCGGTGAATATGCCCGAGTGCGAGATAATCGGTGGAACCACCCCGTAGCTCTCCAACCCCCAAACCCACGGCCGCCGGGTGTCTGTGTCGACTGGCCATGTTCGCGTCCCGGGAACGCTCATGCGCTTGGCGCCCTCGCGGCTAATTAGATAACCCACGGCCCCGCTGGGGACACGCGAATACCGGACGAGCGTATGTCTTCCCTCGATTGACCGCAGGGGCCGAACAGCTCGACGCTCGTCACTGTACAGGTGGACGATACCCCAACCGGGGGGGAGTGAGGCAACGATAGCCCCAATGATTGATGCCAGCTCGAGCGGCAGCTTGGCGTCATCCTCGACTACCAAGCAATATGGATGGGTCCCTGCAAGAAGTGCACGCCATGCTGTGATGTGGCTTGCATAGCATGATGCCTCAGCGGTCGAGACCTTAGCGAACGAAATGCCTGCGATATCGTCTGGGCAGGTCACAGACGCGATCCGTGCTGGGAGGAGCCCGGGTTGGCTGAGCGCTTGCTCAATGTGGGCGCGCCGGTCTGTGGCACGATCCATATTGATAAAGTAGACCGGCAGCGTGTCGCTCCGCGATTCTGCGGGCCCTGTCAGCTTTGATTGCATCGATTCGAATCGGCCCTCGACCATGCTGGTGTTGCGTGCCATGAACAACGGAAGCCATAGGAAAAGGTAGTGCGTGTTCACGAATCTTAGTGGGTCGCTAAGGTCCGATCCCATGTAGCCGAACGCAAATACGACCATAAACGTAAGCCACGTGCGCTCCGCTCGTGAGCGCTCTCGTGAAATCGACCGCGCGACTACCATAAGAAACGCCAAAAATACCAACAGCAGTGGAAGTCCGTAGAGCATTGCGAGACCGATGAGACCGTTGTGAGCGTGCACGGCCACGTCGCTATCGAACCGATAGTGGATCCCGACCCCAAGCCACGGATGGTCCTTGATAGATTGAAAGGCTTCTGTCCAGGCTTGCATTCGATGCGATCCTCGGCACGCCAACGGCACCGCCTCGCACAACGAGCGTGAGATTGGACCATCCAAAAGGACTGCACTGCTAACGATCACCCAAGCGACACCGGCCGCAAGAACGATCGGCCAACCTCCGCGCATCCGGAGGACTAGGGGAGTTGCGCAGGCGGCCACGATCATCGCCAACAGTGGCCCCCGACTCCCAGCACAATAGAGAGAGAGTAGGATCGGGACCGACATGCTCCAGGCGAGGACCCGCTCTCGAGGATGCGAACTTTGCATCCCTAGCACCCACAGTCCTGCAAGTCCGGGTACCACGCCACCAGCGCCGAGAATCGGATTGCCGCTCCGTCCGATGAACTCCAGTCTCGGTTGGTGACCCCAGAAGTAGTACGTCAAGGACGCAACCGCGCACAAGAACGCGGCGATGCCGAGTACGCGCAATATGGTCGGGAAGGTCAAGTGTAGGGCTGCGACTCGCACCAGCCCGTAGAGTCCCACGAGGAACAAAACGTTGCCAACCCCTTTGATTGCAAAGGCGTCCGGTTCTGTGCCGTAGGGCGGCAACACCGTTCGAACGGCAAATGCAGCTAGAAGCAATGCCGCAGCAGCGTCCATGCTGGCCGCGTCCCTATTTCGAAGGACGATGGTGCACCACGCCGCGGCAAAGGTGACGATGGCTACGCCGTTGCCGTGAGGGATGAGATTGATCGACGCCACGAAAGCGCAAAACAGCGCCAACGCCCACCAAAACGGAACCTCAGCTTGCCCAATGCCATTGAGGCCAGTAGGCATCCCCGCCCCTCGGAATCTCGATCGTGCAAAACAAGAGTTGGTATCCACAAAGTAAGGAGCAGTTACAAGTTCGGAGAGGTGACACCGAGGCCCCTAGCTCGCATCCAGAACCTGCAGCATGAGGCAGATGGGCAGTGCCTCCCTTATATCGTGCACGACACCGCGCCCGTGTGGCTTGCTGGGAGAGCAAGAGGTCGGAGCTCATGGTGCCTTGGGGGATAATCTTCGCCCGGGCACAAGACTGAGCCGTCCCGACGGGGCGGTGCAGGGTTCGACCTACCTCAGCGAACTGCGTGGGGCATCTTCCGGTGCTCTGACGTCGTCAGTCCGCAGCACGCACTAGCTCAGTCGGCAGCAGGCTGTGGCGCTTCGCTCGGAAGGCTCGGCAGCTGTGCTGATACAAACGAGCCGGGGAAGCCATACTTTTTGCGCCATACGCCCGTCGCCAACCGCGCGACGATCTCGCCCATCACCGCGCCTGCCATGCTCACCACCGCCGTCACCACTTCGGGGCTACGACCGGGCGAATACATTTGTCCCGCCTCGAGCACACCGGCGACGAGGGCGTAAAAGCAGGCGACTTGTACGAAGCGGTAGCGTGGAACCGCCATCGCCAGAAGCAAGGCGCTGGCCATGTAGGCGAGGAAGTGCTCCTGGCCCGGTGTAAGGACCCCGGTCCGCACCATATCCTCGGCGGGCAACCACGAAAGTATCGGAAGCGCGACAAGAGAGGCGCACGCGGCACAGCGGAGCAGGAATGGATGCATGGGGTCCTGGGTACACTCAGACGAATGCCAATAGTGGAGCGGCTCCACCTTATGCAAGTTAGGGGCAAATTTTAGGTAAGCGGAGCGTTGCGCCTTTGGCTGGTCCATCGGGCCGCTTCGCGGCAGATAGGCAAGGATTGAGCTATACGGCAAGTCATCATTTCGTGGGAGGCAAGCCGCGAGCCGTACCCTCTTTCTTCACTCATTTTGGGCTGCAAGTGGCCCCCGATCGCCTAGGGAAGAGTTCCCGAAACCTCCCGCCAGGGCGCTCCGGTGCGCGCGGCAATCAAAACTTAAGGGACGATGATGGGCGTCGCGTGGCGCTAGTAGCCTACGAGCTCACTGGCCCTCAACACCGGAAAGGGATTCGACTTTTCGAACGGTGCCGTTGCCGAGCTCCGCGTAGGCAAGAACAAGTTGGGACGTGATTTCGGCCGGCTCGGCGCTCTCGACCTCAGGGAAAATTCTGCCGAGATAGTGCTTTGCCGTCGCGGCATCGGGGGCGCCGACGAAGTACCGACAGGATGCCTCGCGGAATTCCCAGCCCTTCACCATGCTTTGTCATCCCCCTAGCTAGGGACGAAGAATAGCTCCCGTCGTTAGCGAGGAGAACGCGCCCCGTGCGGGTTTGGCGGAGGATAGTGGCGGTAAGGTTACACCAGCCGGCCCAACCGCTGTTCAATCCTCTTTTGCCCCCAACAGTTCGGTGACGAAATCGCCGATAGCGAGTGACGACGTGAGGCCTGGGCTTTCCAGCCCGTACAGTGCGACCAGTCGATCGATGCCGTGGTCGCGCGGACCGTGAATGGCGAAGTCGGGGGTCGGCTCGCCTGCGCGGTAGATCTTCGGCCGCACGCCGACGCTGTCGGGGTGCAGCGCTCCGGCAGGGAGTCCCGGCCAGTAGCGGCGGATCTCGCTTTCGAAGTTTGCGAGGCGGCTACCGTTCGCCTCATCGAAGCTGTAGTCGACACTGTCACTCCACTCGATGTCGGGGCCGAAGCGTGCGCGCCCGGCGACATCCAGCGTGACATGCACGCCGAGCCAGGCACCCGCCGGCATCGGATAGACGAGATGTCGGAAAGGGGACTTGCCCGACAGCGCAAAATAGTGCCCGCGCGCGGGGTAGGTCTCCGGCACGGTGTAGCCGGCGCGGTAGCTCAGCATCCGGCCAACGAGGGTTGCGCTAAGCCCGGCGGCGAGCACCAGATTGCGCGCGGTGAGCGAGCCCTCCTCGCCGCTACTCTGCGTTTGCAGCGTGAAGCAGTCGGTGCTCGCCGCGATGCCTGTCACCGCCGTATTGAGCACGACGCTGCCGCCTTGCGCCGTCAAGTGTCCGTCGAGCGCCTGCATGAGTCCGTGACTGTCGATGACGCCGGTTGACGGCGACAGGTAGGCCGCAACGCAGGCGACCTCCGGCTCTAATGCCCGCGCCCCTGCGGCGGTGAGGCGTTGCAAGTCGCCGACGCCGTTTTTTGCCGCGTTATCGGCGATCGCCTCTAGCGCGGGAACCTCGGCCTCCTGCGTCGCGACAAGCAGCTTGCCATAGCGCTGATGCGCTACGCCGTTTTCCGCGCAGAACCGATAGAGCATCTCCTTGCCGGCGACGCACAACCGCGCGCGCAAGCTGCCCGGTTTGTAGTAGATACCGGCGTGGATCACTTCGGAATTGCGCGAGCTTGTCTCGGTGCCGAGGCGGCCGTGCCGCTCGATGAGCAGCACTTCTTGGCCGGCGAGCGTCAGCGCCCGCGCAATAGACAGCCCGACGACGCCCCCGCCGACGACAACTGTCTCGATGTCCGCGGCCAACCTCAGCCCCTGCACCAATGCGCCTGGCGACGCGCTTGTCGTACCAGCGGCCTCAGGTCGGATCAACGCCTGGACTCTCCGCGCAAGCGCCTTCGTCGCAAAGGCTGCGCCGGCGCGTATCAAAAGGCAGTTCGAGTTTGCAAATTGGAGCGGGCGAACGGATTTGAACCGTCGACCCTCACGTTGGCAACGTGATGCTCTACCCCTGAGCTACGCCCGCATCCATTAGGGTATTGGCGCCGCTATGCGCGGCGGACCCGCCTTATGGCGCAACTACGCGGCCTTTGCAAGCGCTCCAAAGAGGGCTCCCGTCGGCCCACTTATGGCGCCGCTTTTCAGCCCTTTTCGCCGGTTCCGGCCTTGAAGTAGCTCTTCAGGCTGCACTGCGCGTAGCCGCCCTCGTTGAACAGCCGCTTGACCTCTTTCAGCGCAATCTCTCGCGTCGAGCCGACGGCAGCGGCGCAGCCGCTCTTGGGGTCGGTGCAGCACATGACGGCGAATACGTGGTCCATGCCGTTGGTGCTGGCCGGGGTATCGGCGCAGGTCGAGGAGACCTGCTTGCACGCAAGTACGGCGAGCTTCTTCGCCTGGTCCTTGCTGGTCGCCCAAACGACCGTCGACGAGTTTTCGAGGTTCGGGGCGATAGCGGCCCACCGATCCTGGGCTGCCGCTTCACGCGACATGGTCGTGATGGTCAGCAGTGCCAGGGCGACAAACGTCAGTGGGGCGAAGGCTCTCGTGAGCATCGGATCTCCTGCGGTCGGGCTCGTTCGATGCTACCCTTGGCCCCCGCCGCCAGCAAGCGGGGGCAGCGGGAATGCGCGGGAGGGATTGCCGATTGGCGACAGCTGGCTGGTCGCTTAAGTAGGTCGCCAACCCCGAATCCTCTCCCATTCGTCACAAATGCCCGCATCGCGCCAAGACCTCTTCGACCTGCTCGCCGGCCTCGGCATCGAGACCACTACGCTGGAGCATCCGCCGGTGTTTACGGTGGCGGAAAGCGCCGAGCTCGAACGCCAACTATCCGGCGCCCACACGAAGAACCTATTCCTCAAGGACGAGGACGGCTTGCTGTTCCTCGTCGTCGCCATGTCATCGACGCGCGTCGACCTCAAAGGGCTGGCGCGCAAGCTTGACGCGGGGCGGCTGAGCTTCGGCAAGCCCGAGCTGCTACTGGACACCCTCGGTGTGCCGCCGGGATCGGTGACGGCGTTCGCGGTCATCAACGACACAGCGCAGCGGGTGAGCCTTATCGTCGATACGGACCTGATGCAGCACGATACAATCAATTGTCATCCGCTTGAGAACACCGCGACAACTAGCATTGGACGCGAGGCCCTGCTGCGCTTCGTCCGCGCCTGCGGTCACGAGCCGAGAATTGTCGCACTGGGCCCTGCCGCGCCGACGCGCCCCGAGACTGGTTGAGCGGGCAAAAAATCTGACCATGGCGTGACTTGCACTCGCGGTGAGGCGTCACGATGTGGGGGCGGTGGCCCCGTTACGCCCTGATTTGGGCCGGCTTTTGCGTTTTTTGCTATTGAGTGCGCGCCGGCGTTAGGCTTACTGGCTCGCGCGCGAGGAGAAGAGGCATGGACATCGGGTTGAAGGCATCGCCGGGCGGGGCTGGCGACGCCGACATCATCAAGGATTCGACGACGGCGAGCTTCGCCAAGGACGTGCTCGAAGCGTCACGTACGGTCCCGGTGATCGTCGACTTCTGGGCCACCTGGTGCGGGCCGTGCAAACAGCTCACTCCCCTGCTCGAGAAGGTCGTCAAGAGCCACGGGGGCAAGGTTCGCCTCGTCAAAGTCAACGTCGATGAGCATCCGGGCATTGCCGGGCAGCTGCGCGTACAGTCGCTGCCGACCGTCTATGCCTTCCGCGATGGCCGTCCCCTCGACGGGTTCACGGGCGCGCAACCCGAAAGCGCCGTACGCGCATTTGTCGACCGCCTGGTCGGCGAGGATGCCGAAGCCGACATCGCCAGCGTGCTCGCCACGGCGGAAGAGGCGCTGGAGGAAGGCGACGTGCAGACCGCGGCCGAGGTCTTCGCGGCGGTGCTGCAGGAGCATAAGCACAACCCCATCGCGCTCGCCGGCCTCGCCCGTTGCTATTTGCAGACCGGCGACCTCGATCGGGCCGAACAAATGATCGCCCTCGTTCCCCCCGAGGAAAAGAAAATCGCGGCTGTCGAGCAGGTGAAGGCGGCCCTGGAATTGGCCCGCAAGGCGGGCCCGGCCGACAACCGCGGCGAGCTCGAGCAGAAGCTCAAGGCCAATCCGGCGGATTTGCAGGCGCGCTTCGATCTGGCGGTGGCGTTGGCCGCCCGCGGGCAGAAAGCCGAAGCGGTCGACCATCTTCTCGAACTTGTGCGGCGCGACCGCAAGTGGAACGATGAGGCGGCGCGCAAGCAGTTGGTTCAGCTGTTCGAGGCCTGGGGCTTCAAGGACCCGGCGGCCATCGACGGGCGGCGGCGCTTGTCGTCCATACTCTTCTCATAGGCGTGACGCGGGCTCGCCCGAGACGGAAGGATTTACGGAACGTGTCCCCTACCGATCGCTACCGGCGTCCGGCAGATCTTCCGCCACGCATTCCCGTATTTCCGCTGCGCGGCGCCATCCTGCTGCCGCGCGCAACCCTGCCGCTCAACGTGTTTGAGCCGCGCTATCTCGAAATGCTCGACGACGTGATGTCGGGCGACCGGCTCATCGGCATCGTTCAGCCCGCTATCAACGACCCTTCCGACGAAGAGGAAAGCCCGCGCGGTCCGGTGGGATTGCGCAACGTCGGCTGTGTCGGTCGCGTGACGAGCTATCAAGAGGTCGACCACGCGCGGCGTATGATTACCCTGACGGGGGTGATGCGCTACGACATCCTCGACGAGGCCGTCACCGATCTGCCCTATCGCACGATGAGCGTCAGCTACGACCGCTACGCAACCGATTTGAACGAGGGGCTCGGTGAGGAGCAGGTCGACCGAACCAACCTCTTGCGGGTGCTACGCTCGTATCTCGATGCCAACAAGCTCGAGGCCGACTGGGCCGCCATACAACGCGCATCGAGCGAGTTCCTCATCAATGCGCTATGCGTCATGTGCCCGTATGGGCCCGAGGAGAAGCAGGCCCTACTCGAGGCGGAGGACCTCAAGTGCCGGGCGGACGTGCTGGTCGCTCTGGCCGAGATGGAGCTCGCCTCCAGCGGCAGCAGCGGCACGACCCTGCAATAGGTAGGTAGTCCGATGGCCGATGCGTCCCCAGACAAGGTCGATCCCAAGTTGCTCGAGATCCTCGTCTGCCCGCTGACGAAGTCGACCTTGGAATACGACGCTGCGGCCCAAGAGCTCATCAGCCGGGCGGCAAGTCTGGCTTTTCCCATTCGCGACGGCATACCGCGCATGCGTCTAGAGGATGCGCGGCAGCTGGACGAAGGTCCGCAGCGGCCGCGCGCTCCGCGTTAACCAAGCTGCTTCAGCGTTTCGAAACGCCCCTATGGTTGCTTCACACTCGAACAATTGAGTGTTGCGTAGCGGGTGCTTTCGGCGTGAGCGACAAGGGTTCGCATTTCTCGGTTCCGCCGGGTGCCGAGCACGCTGGCAAGGAGGGGCCGCACCCCGCGCCGGCCGCCGTGGCGCGGCGCCTCGCCGAGCTGCAAGCGAGCTTTGAGCGTGTGCGCGCGGCCCGTGCGCCCGGCTCGCTCAATGGCGTGTCGCTCGGCGCCCTCTTCGCGGGCCTAGCGTTTCTCGTCGCAGCCTTCGTCATCCTGCCCGGCCCGGTGAAGACCCTGGAGGTATTTCTGGCGCTGGGTTTCGGGTTCATCCTCATCGCCGTCTTTCTCGCTGTCATGACTCCCGCTCGCTCGGGAGCAGACCAGTTGGAACGTTTGGGCTCTCGCATCGAGCGTCGCCTCGAGCGGCTGCAGGACGCCCAATGGGAGCTCAGCGAGAACGAGTCGCGCTATCGCGCCCTGCTCGACACGCAGGAGGATGCGATCGTCCGGCGCGACGAGAACAACCATCTGACTTTCGCCAACAAGGCGTTCCTCGACATGTTTGCCGTTGCGGCGGATGAGGTGCTCGGCAAGCCATTTGCCGTCGAGCTGTGCGAGGCGAGCGACGTCGTTCCGCTTTCCGTCAATGACGAGATCCGCCACCAGCGCTTCATGCAGCACATCTTCACCGCTTCTGGGTCGCGTTGGATCGAGTGGGAGGAACAGCTGGTGCCCGCGCCGGCCGCCGGCCGGTTCGAGGTGCAGAGTGTCGGCCGGGACGTGACCGAGCAGCGGCGGGGCGAGACCCAGCTGGCCGAGGCGCGGGATCAGGCAGAGGCCGCCAACCGCGCCAAGGGCCGCTTCCTCGCTGCCATGAGCCACGAGATACGGACGCCGATGAACGGCATCCTCGGTATGGCGAGCCTGCTATCGGACACGCAGCAGACGCCCGAGCAGCAGACGTACGTTCGCGCCATCGATCAATCGGCGCGCACGTTGTTGGCGCTCATCGACGAGATTCTCGACTTCTCCAAGATCGAAGCCGGGAAGCTCGAGTTGATGGAGGCGCCGTTCGAACTGGAGACGTGCGTCCAGGGGGTGGTGGAGCTGCTCGCGCCGCGCGCGCATGAGAAAGGTCTGGAGATCGCCTGGTCAGTCAGTTCGCAGCTGCCGCACGTTGTGCTCGGCGACGAGGCGCGCGTTCGTCAGATCCTGCTCAATCTTCTGTCCAACGCGGTGAAATTCACCGATGTCGGCGGCGTGAGCGTGAAAGTCGCCACCACGGATGCGCCGTCGCCGACCGATGAAACGCGAATCATCATCGCCGTGGAGGACACGGGTATCGGCCTTACGCCGGAGGACATGCGCGGGCTTTTCACGGAGTTCGAGCAGGCCGAGCCGGCGATCCGCAGGCGCAACGGCGGCACCGGCCTGGGGCTCGCCATCTCGAGGCAGCTGGCGCGCGCCATGGGCGGCGAGATACGCGTTGTAAGCCAGCCCGGCAAGGGATCGACGTTCACGGCGGAGCTCGTTCTGGCTCCGGTCGCGCTCGCCGACGACAACGGGCCGACGATCGCCCCAAGCTCCGCCCGCGTGCTCCTCGCTTTCGACCGGCCTCTCGAGCGGCGTGCCCTGCGCGAGGCGTTGTGCTCGGCTGGCGTAGGCACCGTCGAATGCGAATTCGCGCTGGCGACCAGCGCATTGGAATCTGCCGCCAAGGATGGGTCGCCGTTCGACCGGCTGATCGTCGATGGAGCAGTGGGCCCAGCCACTGCCGGCGATCTTGTTGCCAAGGCGCGGGCGCTCAATCAGCTCGGCAAGGTTCGCTGCATCGTGCTTGTCAATGTGCTGGAGCGCGCCAGTCTCTCGGAGTTTCGCGCCGCCGGGTTCGACGCGTATCTGGTGCGCCCAGTGCGCCCGGCCTCCTTGCTGTTGCAGCTTGGTCTGCGTCGCTCGCCGGGGCCGCCTCCACCCGATTGTGCTCAACATGTCGACCACACGTTGCAAGCTACGCCGGGCGTCGCAGCTAGGCGACGCGTACTACTGGCGGAAGACAACGAGATAAATTCGCTGCTCGCCAAACGCGTTCTCGAGAAATGCGGCTGCGACTACACTGCGGTTACCAACGGCGCCGAGGCCGTTGCCGCCGTTCGCCGCATCCTTGAAGGCCAGTCGCCCGACGTCGACCTGATCCTTATGGACATCTTCATGCCGCAGCTCGATGGCGTCGAGGCGGCGCGTGCCATCAAGCAACTCTTTGCTGGCAGTGCCCTGGGCGCCTCGCCTCCGATCGTCGCGCTCACCGCCAATGCCTTTGCCGAGGACCGGCAGCGGTATCTCGACGCCGGGATGGATGACTACCTGGCCAAGCCGTTCGACAAGGCGAGCCTTGAAACCGTGCTCGTCCGTTGGTTCGGGCGGCGCCCCGGCGGCAATACCGACGCGGCGGCCTGAGGGCTTGCCATCGGGAGCCCGCAATTCCGTGTCGGTTTAGTGAGTGTAAAGTTGTTCGCAGCCCATTGGCCGGCGGTAAAAAGTCTGTCATGGAAGCGTGGTATCCACCCGCGGCCGTTGGGAAAATCAGCCGAGTCGAAGCCGGTGTGTGGGGGCGGCGCGAGCCGCTTCAAGGCGAGCCGCGGGCGCCGTATGATGGCGGACAGGGTAGGGGAGAGGCTGAGCAAATGAGATATGCCGCGCGGCGCATGGCCAGCCGATTGGCTCGCAGTCCCAAGTTGCAGTCGGTCCCCGGTGGTCTTCTGGCGCTTCGCACTCTGAGCGACGCGAGCGGCGATGTTTTCCCGCTGCGCAAGCCGGACAAAGTCTACGGCAAGATCGGCAATCTCGAGGTACGTCTGACGCGGCGCTGGCGCGACATCAAGCGCGCTCAGCGTTTGCGCTACCAAGTCTTCTACGAAGAGATGTCAGCCGTGCCGTCGCTGCGGGCCGAGTTGCGCCGTCGCGACGAGGATCCCTACGACGCCGTCTGCGACCATCTCCTCGTCGTCGACGAGGCGGCAGTTCCGGCCAGTGAGCCCTGGGGCGGCCTGCGCCGGCAGAAAGTAGTTGGCACTTATCGCGTGCTGCGTCAGGAGGTGGCCGAGCGCACACTCGGCTTCTATACGCAGAGCGAATACGACATCGCGCCGCTTGTCGCTGCGAGGTCTCGCTACAACTTCATGGAGTTGGGTCGCTCCTGCGTGCTCGAACCCTACCGCAACAAGCGCACCGTCGAGCTGCTTTGGCACGGGCTGTGGACCTACGTGCGCGAGCACAAAGTCGACGTCATGATCGGCTGCGCCAGCCTCCCCGGCACCGATCCTGACCAGCACGCGATGGCGCTGAGCTTCCTGCATCACAATGCATTGGCGCCTATCGAGTGGCGCTGCCGGGCTCACAGCAATCTGCATGTCAGCATGGACCGTCTGCCACGCGAGAAAGTGGATGCGAAAGCCGCGCTAAAGACGCTGCCGCCGCTGATCAAAGGGTATCTGCGGCTCGGCGCCTTCGTGGGCGATGGCGCGGTCATCGACCGGCAGTTCGGCACGACCGACGTGCTGATCATCCTGCCGGTGGAAAAGATCGATCCGCGCTACTTCGAGCACTTCGGGACGCCCAACGAAGTGAAAAGCCGCGTTGCCGTCGACGCCTAGACGCGGAGGCTAGGCGGGGGGCGCCTTGCCCTTGCCCGCCTTGTCCTCGGCGATCGCGGTATCGAGCGCCGCCAGGCGTAGCGCGCACTGCTTGACTGCGCGCTTGATGCCGCTCGCGCGCACCGGCGGGCTGAAATAGAAGCCCTGCGCCTCGGTATAGCCCGCATTGCGCACAGCGAGGAGGCTGGCGGCCGTCTCTACGCCTTCGGCAACCGAGCGCATGTTGAGTTCGCGCGCGAGATCGGCCACCGACTTGACGATCGCGACGCAGTCGTGGTGCTCGGGAATGTCGCGCACGAAGCTGCGGTCGATCTTGATCTTCCGGAACGGGAAGCTGCGGAGATAGTTGAGGGTGGCGAAGCAGCTTCCGAAGTCATCGAGAGTGATTAGGACACCGAGATCGTGCAGCTTGCGCAGCACCTCCTGCGTCCGCGCTTGGTCTCGCATGAGGACGGTCTCGGTGATTTCCAGCTGCAGCCGTTCCGGCTCCAGTCCCGTCTCGTGCAGCGCTTCGGTCACAATCTCGAACATGTCGCAGCATTCGATCTGCACGGCCGAAAGGTTCACCGCGACCTTGGTCGAGTCCGGCCAGTCCTTGGCGTCGGTGCAGGCCTGCTTCAGCGCCCAGGTGCCCATCGGCACGATCAGGCGTGTCTCCTCGGCGATCGGAATGAACTCCGAAGGCGGGATCATGCCGCGACTCGGGTGCTTCCAGCGCATCAGCGCCTCGAAGCTCGAAACCCTGCCTTCGCGCAGGTCGACGATCGGCTGATAGTGCAGCGCCAGCTCGGATCGCTCCACGGCCTTCTTCAGCTCGGCGCGCAGCGGGTTCTGTGTTGCGGACGCCGAGTCGACCGTGCCGGGCGAATAGACGGCATGCACGCCGCGTCCTGCCGACTTGGCGCGATAGAGGGCCATGTCGGCGCAGGCAAAAAGCTGCTCCGGCGTCTGCCCGTGATGCGGAGCGAGTGCGACGCCGATGCTCGCCTCGGTGTGCAGAGAATGGCCATAGACCTCGTGCGGCCGGCGGATGTTTTGCAGGACCCGGCGCGCGAGGTTGGCCGCCAGCTCCTCGCGATCGACGCCCACCTGCAAAATAGCGAACTCGTCGCCGCCGAGCCGCCCGACGACGTCGCCGGCACGCAGCGAGTTCTTCAATCGAGCGGCGACGCTCTTCAGCAATCCGTCGCCCACGAGATGGCCGAGCCGATCGTTAGTTTCCTTGAAGTGGTCGAGGTCGATCCACAGCAATGCGAAGCCCTGCCGCGGATCGTAGGTCTCAAACTGATGCTCGAGCCGCTCGCGGAAGTGAAAGCGGTTGGGAATTTCGGTGAGGGTATCGTGGTGCGCCAGCCATTCGATCTTTTCGTCGGCCTGGCGCTGCGCGGTGATGTCCTCCTGCATGTCGACCCAGCCGCCGCCGGCGAGCGGCTCGTAGGTGACGCGGATGATGCGCCCGTCGGGTAGGCTTTGAATTTGCTCCAAATGCCCGCCCTGCTGCAGACGAGCGACCTGTTGCTTGATCCACTCTACTGGGGCGTCTCCGGCCGGCTCCTGTCCGGCGCTGCGGCTCATATGATATCGCACGATCTCGACGAGCGGCGTCCCCGCGCGCGTCAGCTCGGGCGGTAGCTCATAGACGTCGGCGTAGGCTTTGTTGCAGACGACCAGACGCTGCTCGCTGTCGAACATCGACAAGCCGCGGCCCATATGATTGAGGGCGGCTTCAAAGCAAGAGTTGAGCTGTTCGAGTTTCTCGTTGCGCTGGAGCACCGCATCAAGCTGCTGCTCGAGCGAAAACTGCAGGTCGGCGACCTCCTCGGTCGAGAAGGTCGCGGGATCCTCATCACGACGTGGGCTGTCTTGCCGCCGAGCGCCTCGGGCAAGCTTGAGCGCACTTTGACTCACGTGTGGCCTTCCTGTCGCCGCAGCAGTTAAGCAATTCTAGACCAGCGATGGTCTCTACATTCCTAATCCGTCCTGCGGCTGAATGGATGCCCATTGCCGAGAGTTGAGGGGCACGCAGCGAGTTTAGGATCGTCGGCGCGTCGGTTTCATTGCGCATCGTCGTAGAAGTACTTAACGCCGAGTGTAATCTCGTACTGTTCTGACGAGACCGCGACGCCGTGCCCGGGGCCCGGAATGATCTCGACGCCGATGACAGTGGCTTCCGGCGCATACATCCCCGCGAACTCGAACGACCAGTCCTTGTCATAGCGCCACTCGCCGCCCACCGTCAGGTGATGCTGCGTTGTCGCAGGTGCGAGAATGTCGAGCTGCACATCGCGTGAGCCGAACAGGGGTGTGTTGTAGGCATAGCCAGCGCGCAGCGCCACGTCGGGGCGATACCACCATTCCGCACCGAGCTTCACCGCATTGACGTCGCGCCACCCGAAAGCCGGTCCGTTGGCGGCGCCGAAGGGGGCGGTCAGCATGTTGGTCGCCGGATTGGCGACGCACGGTACCGAACCATAGGCGATGTGTTGATAGTCGAGCATGAGCGTCAGATTGGCCAGCACGTCGTAGGCGATGCCGGCTTGTCCGTAGGCGGGCACATCGCAATCGCCGTGGTCGGCGAGGAGATCTGCGTACTTCTCGAACGAGCCCATGTAGGTGCGTGACGCGATCGCGGCGCCGAAGCGCAGATGTCGGGCGATGTGCCAGTCGACGCCACCGCTGATGCCATAACCCCATTCCGCGTCGATGCTGTTCGACACGGGGGCGAACAACGACAAGCCTTTCGCGCGGAATTGCTGGCGGGCGAGTGTCGGGCCGATGCCGACGGCGAAGTCCGGTGTGATGTTCTTGGCCAGCGACAGCGTGAGAAACGTCTGCTGCAGGTCGACGCCCGCAGCGCCGCCGCAATACATGCCCGTGCCGCCATTGGCGCACGGAGACGCCGTACGATCGAAGTTGCGGTAGTTCGTGCCCGCGCCGTTGCCCCACACGGCGACGCCGACAACGTCGACATAGGGGTTGCCCGTGACGCGATAGGCGGCCGCGAGATTCGGGATGAAGAACTCGAGCGTGTTGCTCTCGTACTTGCCGATGGGTGTCAGGCCGAGAGTGCCCGATCCTTCCATCTCGCGGGTAGGGCTGAACAGGCCGAAGGCGAGGTCGAGCTCGTTGCCAGCGTGTACGAGGCCAGCCGGGTTGATGATGGCGATCGTGGCGTCGCGGCCGTCGGCGGCACCGGCACCGGCAAGTCCTTTGTGGCGCGCGCCATAGGCGTGCTGGAAGTATCCTTCCAGGGCACAGGCCGGTTGTGCGCTCAACACAAAACCCGTCAGCGCGGCAGCAATACCGCCTCGCCATGCCGACCGTGCAAGCATCGTTCCCCCGCGCGCGCCCGAATCACCTCAAGCAATTACGCAGAATCGGACGCTCGCCGAGGAGCACGAAGTTGCGGTCCGGCAGAGTTATTCCTGTTCAATAGTAGCGAATTTCGCTCAGGCCGTGCGACTCAGCGGTTCTTCAACCGTCTGGCCGTGGCGGATGACGCTGTAGCTCCATGCCCCCGATCCCGGCAGCAACTGTGCCGGCCAGATGAAGCGGGCCCAGTTCTTTTCGTAATCCGGATGGTAGAGGCCCTCTTGCGTCGGAAACCAAGCCTGTGCCTTGCGTGTGCGCAGCAGCTGAACCATGTCGGCGGGCGCCTGCTGGGTCTCCGCTGCCTCGCACTGGTTGTTCACCCGCTCGCCGTCCGAGACCAAGAGGAACGACTCGTTGCCGTCAGCGTCGCGCATCATCACGCCGGGTGGCCCCGCGCATACGTAGTGCTCGACGATACTGTTTTTCTCCATGACCTCCTTGAGGAGCGCGACGAAGCTCGGGTCGGAGAAGAAGCAAGGCCGCTGCAGGGCCAACGCGCTGGCGATGGGCGCCGAGATGTCGGCGAAGTACTCCTCCTGGAGGCGTTTGATCTCGCGGCGTAGGGCAACCGTGACGCCAGAGTCCTGCTTCTGCAGGAAGCAATCGATGACGCCCTCGTTGAAGGCCGAGATCGCGGTCTCCAGACCGGCCTTGCCGGTCAGCAGGATGGTTCTCACCGGCAAGTCGCGAATGGCGCGGCAGAACTCGACGCCCGTCATTTTCGGCATGTCATAATCGACGACGGCGACCGAGACGCGCTGCTGGCGCGCTCTGTCCTCGATCACCGAGCGCAACTCCGAAAGCTGTAGGCGCAGAAGGCGGTCGCCGAATCGCGTCTCAGATCCCAGGTCCATGTCCGAGACGTCTTTGAAGTAACGGGCAAAATTCGGATGCTGCGTCGACTGGGCGCGCAGATGCTCGAGGGCGGCGTCGGGACGAGTAAACGTTTGACACGACACTTCCTCGCTAAACTGAAAATCCAGGCTTTCTAGAAAAAGCGGATCATCATCGAGAACGAGGATCGAAGTCGGGTGGTAGAACGGCGTCATGGAAGCTTAAGCCCTAGCCGGGTGAATGCACTTTCCGTAAGGACCTTTCGTACTACGGTTTCGTATCGGATCCGGTACGGCGACGGTTAAAAGTTTAAATGTTTCAATTGTCAGAACGACTTTCGCTAAAGTCTGGTGCGAGAGGCATCGGCGGCCTTAACGAGCCGAAGCCGCGGCCGTCCATTTTGACGCGTCTGATTCACGATCTTTCCCGCCGATACGTCGAGTATCACGCGCACGCTCAGCGCAAGATTCAAGCCGCGGCGATCATCGGCGTCATCGGCTTTCCGGTTTTCTACTTGGTGTGGACGTACGTCCTACCTCAGCCGTACGAAAGCATGTGGCTGCGTGGCATTGGCACTGGCCTCTGCCTCGCCTTGGCCCTGACCCAGTGGTGGCCGTACGCCTGGCGGGCCTACACCGTGCCGTTCTCGTACTTCACCTTCCTCTACTGCCTGCCGTTCTTCTTCACGCTGATGCTGCTCCTGAACGACAGCAACGCGTGGGAGATGTCGACACTCGCGGCATTGATTTACGTCGTCCTGCTCTATGACCTCGTCAACGCGATCGTCGTGCTGATCTTGGGTTCCGTCGCGGCGCTCGTTGCCTACCTCATGGTGACCGGGGGCGCCCCAATCCCGGCGGGCTACTGGATGACGTTGCCGATCCTGATCTTCGCACTGACCGGCTTCCTCGGCCTTGCCTACAGCGACAACCTCATCGCGCGGGAGAAGCTCAAGGCGGCGGCGTCGCTGGCGAGCCAGGTTGCTCACGAATGCCGTACTCCGCTCACCGGTATTCGGTTCGAGGCAGACGGCTGCGAGCGTCTCTTGGCACGCCTGCCGGACTCGCCAATTCGCGACAAGCTGACCGCCTCGCACCGGCGCGTGCGTCAGCACATCACCGCGGCAAACTCAGTCATCGATCTATTGCTCACCAACGTGGCGCAGCATCACCGCGGCGCCCCGACCGCCGAACTGCACAGCATGAGCAAGATCGTCTCGCTGGCGCTGGAGCGGTACAGCTTCAAACCCAACCAGCGCGACCTCGTGCGCACCAGTCTCGAGGAGGACTTCGAGTTCCGCGGGTCGGATCTTCTGATGACCCACGTGCTGTTCAACCTGTTGAAGAACGGCCTGCGGGCAATCGAGGCGCGCGACGGCGACGAGAATCATCTGTCGATCGAGCTTCGGCGCGGCGGCCACGCCAACACGATCGTCATCTCCGATACGGGCGACGGCATTCCGCCGGAAATCTTGAACTACGTGTTCATCCCCTTCGTGTCGGCCCAGCGTCCGGGTGTCGGCACCGGTCTCGGCTTGTCATTTTGCCGGATGATTGTCGAGGGGGCCGGAGGCACGATCTCGTGTCGTTCCAAGGTCAACGTCGGAACCTCCTTCACGATTGAGCTTCCGGTTGTTCAGCCAGCTATTGAGAACGCGGCTGCGGCCTAGGCGAGAGGCTGCCGCTTTCTCGCGCTGCTTGGTCGCTTGTACCGTGCCCGCACCGCCCGCGAACTTGCGCTTCGTGGAGCGCCACTCGGCCATCCCCACTTCCTCGCGGATCTCGCCGCAAACCTCGATGATGCGATCGAGCTCGTGCCGGCTCAGTCCGCAGTTCACCGTGAAGCGGATGATGCACCGCTTGTCCGGTGTCGCCGGCGGAAAGAAGATCGCGCCGAAGACTCCGCGCTTCTCGAGCGCATCACGCAAGACGGTCGTCTGGCGGATGTCGCCCGGCTCGAGGGCGATGATCTGCGTCTTCGACGCCGCCACGTTGTAGCCGAGCGCGTCGAGCCCCTGGCGGAGGTACGTGTGGTTGGCATGCAGCTTGTCGCGGCGCCAATCCTCGCGCTGCAAGATGTCGAGCACGGCATCGAATCCAGCAACCTCGTGCTGCATCACGGAGGTGCTGAAGATCGTCGGCAGGGACTCGTAGCGGAAGTATTCGATGTTGCGGCGCGATGACACCACGAGGCCGCCACGGCTCGCGACGGCCTTGGAAAGTCCTACCGTCCGGAAGTGAACGCGCTCAGCGAGGCCAGCAGCGACGACGAGACCGGCTCCGCCGGGTCCCTGGGCACCGAAAGAGTGCGTTTCGTCGACCACGAGGGCGCCGCCGTGGCGCTCGCAAACCTCGACGAACTCCTTGAGCGGTGCGAGGTCTCCGTCGGTGCTGTACAGGGCATCGACGCAGACGAGGCCGGGGCCGTTCTGCGCCAGCATGCGATCGAGCGATTGCGGGTCGTTGTGGCGGAACAATACGGGCCGCGCGCCGGCGCTCACCACGCCTTCGTGCAGCGAGATGTGCGCCTTCATGTCGAGATAGACGGGGGCGCCCCGGGTCGCGAACGACTGGATGAGGCCGACGTTCGCCGTATAGCCCGACGCGCAAACGACGCAGTCCTCGGCGCGCATCAGCTGGGCGACGCGCTGCTCGAACTCGCAAATGACATCGCGCTCGTGATGCACCCAAACGCGGGAGACGGCATCGCCATGACCGCCGGTGCGCAGCGCGGCGATCTCGCTTTCGATGACGTGGGGATGGTCGGCAAGACAAAGATAGTCGTTGCTGCGGACCTTGATGTCGCCAGGACGCGGTGTCCGGCCCTGCAGGGGATGGCACCCCTGCCAAAGGTCGACTTTCCGGCGAACGTGGTAATCGTCAACGCGAGCACGGAGGAATTCCGGCTCCCGCGGGATTACCGGCCCAGCGAGCTCTTTTGGCCGTAAAGCAGGCCGCTTATTTGTGACGCGAAACAGCACTCAAGACCCCCACTGGTAATGGGACCTTAATTAAGGAAAAGAAAAGGTTAATTCAACCCCAATTCAGCTAACCGATAGCGGAATGGCTTGCATTTGCACCTTAGCCGCTAAATCGCTCGGAAGTGGGGCTGGCGTTAAGAAACCATTAACGTTTGCCACGACGCAATTTGTGATCGCGTCGCTGCGGCGAAAAGCATCAATGGGGCACGGGGGAAGAATTCCGGCCGAAATTGCCGAACGTTTTGCAATTTATTAATGCCAGTAAATTCAGTGGCTTGTTGAGGCTGCCTGTTGCGGAATGTGAGAAATGCAAGCCGCTTTAGGGCTCAAAACTCAACATCGAGTTCCTCGAGCTCGTCAGGCTCCAGTCGCGCCGCCTCGGTCCATTCGATCATCGCCGGCCAATCTGAAATTGTCCTGCAATATCCGGCACAATCGCTATCTAGCTTCACATCGTATGTTAGGAAACGCGTGCACACCGGCGCATACATCGCGTCGGCCATGGTGGGCGCGCCCCCGAAGAGATACGGACCGCCATAGGTGTCGAGGCATTCGCGCCAAATCGCGCAGACGCGCTCGATGTCGCCGCGGGCGCCTGACCACACGGAATAACCCTCGTGCTGGGCCTTGAGGTTCATCGGCAGCGCCGAGCGGAGATTGTGGAAGCCCGAGTGCATTTCGCCCGATACGGCCCGGCAGTGCGCCCGCGCGGCGGCGTCCGTGGGCAGCAGGCCCGCCTCGGGGCTGAGCTCGGCCAAGTATTCGGCGATGGCCAGGGTGTCCCAGACCTTGATCCCCTCGTGCACGAGGCAGGGGACCAGAAACGACGGCGACAGCAGCAACAGCTCGGCGCGGGTCGACGGGTCGTCTGCCGACATCACCTCCTCGTGGAACTCGAGCCCCGCCATCTTGCAGAGCAGCCAGCCGCGTAGCGACCACGACGAGTAGTTCTTGCTGCTGATGGTGAGCACCGCTGTTGCCATTGTGCCTATCCTTTAATCACGGCCCGGCGGGGGCTTCATCACGCATGTTGCAAAAAAGCTCTCGCACCGGGACCCAGATTGCACTAGCGTTTGTGCGCCGCACAATAGGCAATCGCAAGATTCAGCCGCGTTGTGGCCCCTCCGCCGAATGAGACGAGATGCTCTACCTCGCCTATCAAGCCCACGCCGACCTGGTTGAGCCGGCCAAGACGCTCGCGCGCTCATCGCTCGCCATGCTCGGCACCTGGGGTAGCCAGGTGAACGTGCCGATCGTCCGCAATTTGTCGGCCGCCTACGAGCTGATCGCCCGCGCCGGGCTGACCCACGCCAGGCCGGAATACGCCATTCCGGCCGTTACGGTCGGCAATCGCGAGGTCGAGGTCACCGAGGAGCCGGTGCTCGCGCTGCCCTTCGGCACGCTCCTCCGCTTCAAGAAGGACATCGACCTCGAGCAGCCGCGCGTCCTCGTCGTGGCGCCGTTGTCGGGCCACTTCGCGACGCTGTTGCGCAACACGGTGCGCACGCTACTTCCGGATCATGACGTCTACATCACCGATTGGCACAACGCGCGCGACGTGAGCGCCGACGCCGGCCAGTTCGGCTTCGACGACTACATCGCCTACGTCATCCGCTTCCTCGAAGCGTTAGGCCCCGGCGCGCACCTCGTCGCCGTTTGCCAGCCCTGCGTACAGGCACTCGCCGCCGTGGCAGTGATGGCGGCCGATGGCAACGCCGCGCAGCCCGCCAGCATGACGCTGATGGCCGGCCCTATCGACACGCGCGTCAACCCGACCAAAGTGAACAAGCTGGCGACGGGCAAGCCGATGAGTTGGTTTGAGCGCAACCTCATCGCCCGCGTCCCGTGGAAATATCCGGGCGCCGGGCGCCGCGTCTATCCGGGCTTCGTGCAGCTCACCGCCTTCGTGTCGATGAACATCAATCGGCACTACAACGCGCACCAGGAACTCTACGAGCACCTGCGCAACGGCGAGCACGAGAAGGCGCAGGTCATCAAGACGTTCTACGACGAGTATTTCGCCGTGCTCGATCTCTCCGCCGAGTTCTATCTCGAGACGGTGCAGTGGGTGTTCCAGGAAGCGCGTCTGCCAAAGGGCGAGCTGACCTACCGGGGCGCGCCGGTCGATCTCAAGGCGATCCGCAAGACGGCGCTGCTGACGGTCGAAGGCGAGCGCGACGACATCTGCGCGCTGGGGCAGACGGCCTCCGCGCACGACCTCTGCACCAGCCTGCGCCCGCACATGAAGCGGCACCACATGCAGGCGGGTGTCGGGCACTACGGCGTGTTCAGCGGACGCAAGTGGGAAGGACAGATCTATCCGTTGGTGCGCAACATGATCCTTGCCAGCGACTGATCGCTAGCCGCGCCGGCCCGCATCGTAGGCGGCGATGGCGGCCATATTGACGATGTCGCTGTCCTTGGCGCCGAAGCCGCAGATCTGCACCGAGCGCGACAGGCCCACCAGGATCGGCCCGATGATCGTCGCGCCGCCGAGCTCCTTCAGCATCTTGGTGGAGATCGAGGCGGCGTGAAACGCCGGCATGACCAGTACGTTCGCAGTGTCCGACAGCCGGCAGAACGGATAGTGCCGCATCAGGTCGCGATTGAGGGCCACGTCCGCTGCCATGTCGCCGTCGTATTCGAAGTCGACCTGGCGCTCGTCCAGGATGGCGACGGCCTCATGCACCACGTCCGAGCGTTCTCCGCGCGGCTGCCCGAAGGTCGAGTAGGCGAGCAGCGCCACGCGCGGCTCGATGCCGAAGTTGCGCGCCGACCGAGCTGCTTCCGTGGCGATGTCGGCCAGCTCGGTCGACGTTGGCATGTCGTGCACGCTGGTGTCGGCGACGAGCACGGCGCGGCCACGCAGTAGCACCAGCGAGACGCCGATGACATTGCGGCCAGGCTCCGGGTCGAGCACGCGCTGTACGTCGTCGTAGACGCTCGTCCAGTTGCGCGTGACGCCGCTGACCAGCGCGTCCGCCATGCCGTGCGCCACCATTAGCGCACCCACTACGTTACGCTCGTTGGCGACGAGCCGCTGGCAGTCGCGCTTCAGGTAGCCGCGCCGCTGCAGCCGCGCATAGAGGTAGGAGGAGAACTCCTCGATGTGCGCGTTCTTATGCGTGTCGATGATCTCGTACTCGGGGCGGATCACCATGCCGAGGGCACGGAATTGCTCGCGTACCACGTCGGCCGAGCCGATGAGGATCGGCACGCCGAAACCTTGGCTGAAATAGCTGTGTGCGGCGCGGATCACCGCCGGCTCTTCGCCCTCGGCGAAGACGGCGCGCTTGGGATCGGCGCGCACGGCGCTGAACGTCGACTGCAGCCAGCCCGCCAGCGGATCGAGGCGCCCCTCGAGCTTCGCCACGTAGGCGTCCATGTCGACGATCGGCTTGCGCGCGACGCCGGAATCCATCGCGGCCTTGGCCACTGCCGTCGGTATGTTGACGATGAGGCGCGGGTCGAACGGGGCCGGGATGATGTACTCCGGCCCGAACGTGGCGCGCCGGCCGTGGAACGCAGCGGCGACCTGGTCGGGTACTTCGGCGCGGGCGAGCTGGGCGAGCGCCTCGGCGGCAGCGACCTTCATTGCCTCGTTGATGGTCGAGGCTTGTACGTCGAGGGCGCCGCGGAAGATGAACGGGAAGCCCAATACGTTGTTGATCTGGTTGGGGTAGTCGGAACGGCCGGTGGCAACGATGGCATCGTCGCGCACCGCATAGACCTCCTCGGGCGTGATCTCCGGGTCGGGGTTGGCCATGGCGAAGATGATCGGCTTGGGCGCCATGGAGCGCACCATGTCCTGCGTGACGGCGCCCTTCACCGATAGGCCGAACAAGGCGTCGGCGCCCTTCAATGCCTCGGCAAGCGTGCGCGCCTTGGTCTTGGCGGCGAACGCCGACTTCCACTGGTTCATGCCTTCCTTGCGGCCCTGATAGACGACGCCCTTGGTGTCGCACAGGATGACGTTGGACTTCGGAATGCCCATCGATACCGCGAGCTCGAGACAGGCGATGCCAGCGGCCCCGGCGCCGTTGACCACCAGCTTACAGCTCTCGAGATCGCGGCCGGTCAACTCCAACGCGTTGATCAGGCCGGCGGCGGCGATGATCGCCGTGCCGTGCTGGTCGTCATGGAATACGGGGATGTCGAGCAGCTCTTTCAGCCGCTGCTCGATGATGAAGCAGTCGGGCGCGCGGATGTCTTCCAGGTTGATGCCGCCGAACGTCGGGCCGAGATAGCGAACGGCGTTGATGAACTGCTCGGTGTCCTCGGTGTCGACCAGCAGATCGATGGCGTCGATGTCGGCGAAGCGCTTGAACAGCGCGGCCTTGCCCTCCATGACCGGCTTGGCAGCGAGCGCGCCGAGATTGCCGAGACCTAAGATCGCGGTGCCGTTGGAGACAACGGCCACGAGGTTGCCCTTGCTCGTGTAGTCGTAGACGGTCGCCGGGTCGTTTGCGATCGCGTGCACGGGCACGGCGACCCCCGGCGAATAGGCGAGCGACAAATCGCGCTGGGTCGTCAGCGGCTTGGTCGGCGTGATCTCGAGCTTGCCAGGCTTGCCCTGCGCATGGAACTGCAGCGCTTCCTGTTCCGTGAACCGCGCTTGTGCGGCCTTCGAACTGCGCGGGGAGGTCATGGGCACTGTCCAGTTGAAAAACTGGTGGAAGATTAGGCTTGTGGCCGCGGCGAAACAATCGATTGGCGCCCGTGGCGGTGAACAACCCCTGAGGTGCGTTTGACCCGTGGGGGAGGGTCGCTATCGTGGCGGGCCGCTCAGGGCGGACGTTTGCAGCGGGGGAAGCCGCCGATGGCGGGCAAACAGACACGACGCAAGCTGGTGGAGCCGCTTGAGGACGCGCCGGAGGTTGCGGCGGCCGAGAAGCCGTGCGCGGAGGCGGCGTCATCTGCCGAGCCTCCGCCGGCGCCGTCCCCTGCGGCCGACGCGACTCCGTCGATGGCCCAGTTTCTGGAGATCAAGGCGGCAAACCCCGACTGCCTCCTCTGGTACCGGATGGGCGACTTCTACGAGCTGTTCTTTGAAGACGCGGTCGCCGCCTCGGCCACGCTCGGCATCGTGCTGACCAAGCGCGGCAAGCATCTCGGCCAGGACATCCCGATGTGCGGCGTGCCCATCCATCGCGCCGACGAATATCTGCACCGCCTGATCAAGGCCGGGCACCGGGTCGCCGTCGCCGAGCAGCTCGAAGACCCGGCTGAGGCGCGCAAGCGTGGCGCCAAGGCCGTCGTCAAGCGCGACGTCGTGCGCGTCGTCACGCCCGGCACGCTCACCGAGGACACGCTGCTCGACGCCAAGGCGCGCAACTATCTCACGGCGCTGTTCCGCGCCGGCGGGCAGGCGGAGGCTCCACTCGCGCTCGCCTCGATCGACATTTCTACCGGCGAGGTGGAGGTCGGCGAGGTCACGGGCGCCGATCTCTCGGGCGAGCTGGCGCGGTTGGCGCCGAGCGAGGTGATCGCCTCGGACATGATGCTCGCCGATGCGGAGCTGCGCGGTTGCGTGACGCGCGTCGGCGCCTCGACCACCCCGGTTCCCGGCGCCTATTTCGACAGCCTGGCGGGCGAAGCCGCGCTCAAGAAGCAATTGAAGGTGGCCGAGCTTGGCGGCTTCGGCAGTTTCACGCGGCCAGAGCTCGCGGCCCTCGGCGCGCTGATCAAGTATGTGGAGCTGACGCAGCTGGGGCGCATGCCGGCGATCAGGCCGCCGAAGCGCTCCGGCTCCAACGCCATCCTCCTCATCGACGCGGCGAGCCGGGCCAGCCTCGAGCTGGTGCGCTCGGTCGCCGGGGACAAGCAAGGCAGCCTGCTCGCCGCAATCGATCGAACCGTCACCGGTGCCGGCGCGCGCGAATTGGCGGCCCGGCTGTCGAGCCCGCTGCGCGACGTGGGCCGCATCAATGAGCGCCTCGACGCTGTAGGCTTTCTGGTCGACCAGGAGAATTTGCGCAGCGACTTGCGCGCGTCGCTCAAATCGGCGCCCGACATCGCCCGCGCCATCTCCCGTCTCGGCTTTGGCCGCGGCTCGCCGCGCGATCTGGCGGCGGTGCGCGAGGGGCTCTCCACAGCAGAACGCGGTGCAGCGCTGCTCGCCGGTGAAGGGGCCGGAATGGGGTTGCCGCTGGAGCTCGGACGCATCGCCGGGGAGCTTGCCTCGGCGAGTGGAAAGCTACGCGCCGACCTGGCGGCAGCGATCGTCGATGATCCTCCGCACCTGAAACGCGATGGCGGCTTCGTGCGGGAGGGATATCGCAGTGAGCTGGACGAGGCGCGGCGCCTGAAGGAGGACGGCCGCGGGTTCATGGCCGGGCTAGAGGCCAAGTACGTCGAGCGCACCGGGGTCAAGTCGCTGAAGGTGCGCCACAACAATATTCTCGGCTTCTACATCGAGGTGACGCAGGTCAATGCCAAGCCGCTGCTCGAGCCGCCGCTGGCGGACGAATTCCGCCATCGCCAGACGATGGCCAACGCGGTGCGCTTCTCGACCGCCGAGCTGATCGACATCGAAGGGCGCATCGCCTCGGCGACTGAGCGGGCATTGAGCCTGGAGCAGGAGATCTTCGCCGAATTGGCGAGCGCCATCGAGCGCGAGGCTGGTGCGTTGGGGCGGGTCGCCGCCGCCCTGGCTGATCTCGACGCGACGGCGTCTCTTGCGGAACTGGCGCGGGTCGAGGGATACGCGCGTCCGATGGTGGACGACAGCCAGGCGTTCGACATACGCGGCGGTCGGCATCCGGTGGTCGAGCAGGCGCTGAAAGCGGCGAGAGCCGGCGCCTTCATCGAGAACGATTGCGCGTTAGGAGCCGCTGGCGGTGCCGGCTCGGACGACGAGATCGCCGACAATCGCATCTGGCTCGTCACCGGGCCTAACATGGCAGGCAAGTCGACTTTCCTGCGTCAGAACGCGCTCATTGCCGTCCTCGCCCAGGTCGGCTCCTACGTTCCGGCGCGGGCGGCGACGATCGGCGCCCTTGATCGCCTGTTCAGCCGCGTCGGCGCCTCGGACGACCTGGCGCGCGGACGCTCGACCTTCATGGTGGAGATGGTCGAGACAGCTGCCATCCTCAACCAGGCGAGCGACCGCTCGCTCATCATCCTCGACGAGATCGGGCGCGGCACCGCAACCTTCGACGGTCTGTCCATTGCCTGGGCGACGGTCGAGTTCCTGCACGACGTTCTCAAGGCGCGAGCGCTGTTCGCCACCCACTATCACGAGCTGACGGCGCTGGCCCGGCGTCTGGGCGGCGTCGCCAACGTGACGATGGACGTGCGCGAATGGCAGGACGAGATCGTCTTCCTGCACAAGGTCAAGACCGGCGCTGCCGACCGCTCGTACGGCATCCAGGTCGCCAAGCTTGCCGGCCTGCCGGCCGAGGTCGTCGGGCGGGCGCGCGAGGTGCTCGCCCTGCTCGAGAAGACCGAAAGCCGCAAGAACGCCCGCAACGGCGGCCTCGACGAGCTGCCGCTATTTGCGGTAAGCCGGCCCGGACCCGCCGAACCCGCCGGCCCCTCGCCGATCGAGAACGCGGTCGACGAGTTGAAGCCTGACGAGCTCACCCCGCGCGCCGCGCTCGACGCCATCTATCGGCTGAAGGCGCTGCGTCAGGGCGGCGCATAAGCCGGTTTGGCAATTGGCCAGCCGCGGCTAAATTGTTGGAGACATCGCATCTACGTGCAGCATGGATAAAGCGATCCAACACACCGCGCCTTACTTCGACTCGCGCGCGCTCCGCGCCGAGCTGACGGCGAATTTCCGTGCCAATGGCGACGACGCCGCCAAGGCGCGGCCGGCGATGGTCGAGCGCCTCAAGGTGCTCGTCGCCGAGGCGCGCGCCGCGGCGCGCCTGGGGCTGCAGACCGACCACAGCGGTCGCCGTTGCGCCGCCGGGCTGTCGCACTTCCAGGACGAGCTGACGCGTGTCCTTTTCGACTACACCGTCGCGCACATCTACCGTGCGACCAATCCGTCCGACGCCGAGCGCATGGCCATCGTCGCCACCGGCGGCTACGGCCGTGGCCTGCTGGCGCCGGGCTCCGACATCGACCTGTTGTTCCTGCTTCCTTACAAGAAGACGGCGTGGGGCGAGAGCGTCGCCGAATACATGCTCTACATCCTCTGGGATCTGGGCTTCAAAGTCGGACACGCGACGCGCACCGTCGATCAGTGCGTCAAGATGAGCACGGACGTGACGGTGCGCACTGCGCTCCTCGACGCGCGCCTCATCCACGGTGACGGGCAGCTCTACGGCGAGTTCGAGGAGCGCTTCCATACCCACGTCGTCGCCGGTACGGCGCGTGCCTTCATCGACGCGAAGATGGCCGAGCACGATGCCCGGCACCGCGTGACGGGCGAGAGCCGCTACAAGGTCGAGCCCAACGTCAAGGACGGCAAGGGCGGCTTGCGCGACCTGCACACGCTGCATTGGCTGTCCAAGTACCTCTACGGGCAGGGCGTCGGCGCGGCGACGGTGGCGGCCGGTATCTTCCGTTCGGAGGAGGTGGCGACGTTCCGCCGGTGCGAGGATTTCCTCTGGACCATTCGCTGCTTTCTGCATTTCGCCAGCGGTCGCGCGGAAGAGGTGCTGACGTTCGACCTGCAGCCCTGGCTCGCCGCCCAGCTCGGCTACAACGACCGCGGCGGCCTGCTCGCCGTCGAGCGCTTCATGAAGCACTACTTCCTCATCGCCAAGGACGTCGGCGATCTGACGACGATCCTATGCTCGGCGCTGGAGATGCAGCAGCTCAAGGCGTCGCCGGGGATCAGCCGATATTTCCGGCCGCTCAGCTGGAAGCAGCGACGGCAGCTGCGCACGCGCACGGAATTCCGCATCGACAACGACCGGCTGAATGTCGCCGACCAGGACGTGTTCAAGCGCGATCCGGTGAACCTCATCCGCTTCTTCGCCGAAGCGCATCTTTCCAACTCGTTCCTGCATCCGGACGCGATCCGCCTGTTGCGCCAGTCGAAGCGGCTGATCGACGACGACCTGCGCAACAATCCGGAGGCCAACCGCATCTTCGTCGAGCTGCTCACCGGCGACACCAATCCGGAAATGTCGCTGCGGCGGATGAACGAGGCGGGCGTGCTCGGCCGCTTCGTGCCCGAGTTTGGGCGCGTCGTCGGCATGACGCAGTTCAACATGTACCACAGCTACACGGTCGACGAGCATCTGGTGCGCACCGTCGGCATGCTCACCGATATCGAGCGCGGCGGGGCGAGCAACGAGCTGCCGCTGTCGACCGAGATCATCAGCACCATCAGGAACCGGCGCGCTCTCTACGTCGCCGCGTTCCTGCACGACATCGGCAAGGGCCAAACCGAGGACCATTCGATCGTCGGTGCCCGCGTCGCGCGTGAGCTGTGCCCGCGCCTAGGGTTGACGCCGGCCGAGACGGAGACGACGGTCTGGCTCATCGAGCAGCATTTGACGATGAGCAACATTGCCCAGAGCCGCGATCTGTCCGATGCCAAGACCATCCGTGATTTCGCCGACGTCGTGCAGAGCCCGGAGCGGCTGAAGCTGCTGCTGCTGCTCACCGTCGCCGACATTCGCGCTGTCGGTCCCGGAGTGTGGAACGGTTGGAAGGGCCAGCTCCTGCGCACGCTGTACTACGAGACCGAGCCGCTGGTCGCCGGCGGCCACACGCAGGTGAAGCGCAGTCAGCGCACGGCGGCGGCGCAGGACCAGCTGCGCCTCGATCTTGCCGACTGGAAGCCGGCCGACATCGACAGCTATGTCGACCGGCACTATCCCGACTACTGGCTGCGCACCGACGCCGAGCGACGGGTCGAGCACGCCAAGCTGTTGCGCCGCGCGGAGCGCGATGGACTGCACGTTGCCACCGATACGCGCACGGATGCATTCACCGCCATCACCGAGCTGACGGTCGTGGCGCCGAACCACCCGCGCCTGCTGGCTTTGTTCGCCGGTGCCTGTGCTGCGACGGGCGCCAACATCGCCGGCGCCCACATCATGACGACGCGCGACGGCTACGCGCTCGACACCTTCCTGCTCAACCGTGCTTTCAAGGACGACGAGGACGAGCTGCGGCGCGGCAAGCGCATCGGCGAACTGATCGGGCGCCTGCTGCGCGGCGATGCGTGGCTCGATACGCTACTGGCCGAGCGTGGCCCCCCGCCACGCCGCGTCATGGCTTTCACGGTCGAGCCGGACGTGATCATCAACAACGCGCTGTCCGACCAGTTCACCGTCATCGAGGTGGCGGGACGCGACCGGCCCGGCCTGCTCTACGAGCTGACCAGCACGCTGTCCAACCTGCTGCTCGACATCACTTCGGCCCACATCACGACCTTCGGCGAGAAGGCCGTTGACGTGTTCTATGTCACCGACTTGACCGGCAAGAAGATCGACAGCGAGCCGCGGCAGGAGGCGATCCGCAAGCGCATTGTCGCCGTGCTCGAGGACAAGTTGGAGAAGACGGCGCCGCCGGCGTAGCCCTCCTAGCGCGAGACCATGAGCTCGACGCGCCGGTCGAGCTGCCAAAGGTCTTCCTGGCTGAAGTCGGCCCGCACGACGCCTAAATACGGTTCGGCTTTGCCCTTCGGTACTAGGTCGAGCTGTCCCTTGAAGCCGCCGTCGCGCAGGAAGCGGGCGACCGTCTGCAGCCGCTGCGCCGACAGGGCGAGGTTCAGGGCGTCCGTGCCGCGCTCGTCGGCATGGCCGGTGAGCTTCACCTTGGGGAAGCGCTTCAGCTGGAGATACTCGAGCAGGAGGCGTGCTGCCCGTTCGCCGTCGCCGGTGAGCGTCGCCTCATTGAAGACGAATGTCACCGGGACCGGGACGGTCACGGTCTCGACGCGGGGCGGCAGCGACGTCGGTACGTCGCCGCGTGCTGCCGGTGCAGCGGGGTTTGCAGGCGTGGCAGGCGCCGTCGCCGGGGCGGCCGAAGGCAGCGCCGGCTCCGGCACGGGTGCCCCCGACGCCGCCGGGGGAGGCGTCGCTGTCGCCACCTGCTTGCCGTCCTCTTTGCGCGCATCGGCGACCATGCCCTCGAGGTTCTGGATCAATTTCGAGGTAACGGTTCCGGCCGACTGGGGCTTCCCTGGAGTGCCCGGTGCCGCGGATTCGGTGCGTGCAGCAGGCGGCGCCACCTCCGCTACCCTGGCGCCGTGGGGCGCCTTGAAGAGCGCGAGCTTCGCGTCCGGATTGGGAATCTTCGCTTCGGTGGTGAACGTCCATTCGCCGTTCTCGTCCGCCTCCGCCGTGCCGATCTCCTTGCCGTCGGCGGTGATGGTGACGAAGGACTTGGGTTCGGCGCGTCCCGCGAACACCGACGTGCCGTTGGGATCGATGCGGGCGATGTCGAATGCCGGCGCTTGGCCATCGCCGGGCTTGGCCGGAGCGAGGGCATCCTGCATGGCCTCGATCTCGCCCTTCGGCGACTCGCCAGGCGCCTTTGCATCCTCTTGCTTGGTGGTCCCCGCCGGCTTTGATGGCTGGAGGTTCCGGGGATCGATGTCCAACAGATAGACGGTCGCGCTGAACAGCATCAGCAGGAGAAGGATCAGGGTTCCGGCAAGGCGCAGCATAGCAATTCGTCCCGAGCTCTAGGCCCCCCGGCCGTGGCAGGTAGGGCATTCTCGGGCAACTCAGCGCGCCGTTCAAGGCGATCGCATGGCCGCCTATAGACGTGGTTTCCGGCTAAGCGGAAATGCGAGGATTAGTGCCGCCGCCGCTGCGGAACAGGAAGGCCATAAGGAACCCGGCTACGAAGCCGCCGACGTGCGCCATGAACGCGACGCCGCCGCCCTCCGTGCCGCTCGTGTCGGCTATCGAGCCGACGCTCGAGAACAACTGCAGGGCAAACCAGAGGCCGAGGACGATGATTGCCGGGACCGCGACCACCCCGCCCCGCATCAGCACGTTCACGCGTCCCTGCGGGAACATCAGCAGGTAGGCGCCAAGTACACCCGCAATCGCGCCCGATGCGCCGAGGTTCGGAATGTTGGCATCCGGCATGATCAGATACTGCGCGAAAGTCGCGGCGATGCCGGCGAGCAGGTAGAAGAACAGATACTTGGCGTGTCCGAAGTTGTCCTCGACGTTGTCGCCGAAGATCCACAGATAGAGCATGTTGCCGCCGAGGTGCATCCAACTGCCGTGCATGAACATGGCAGTAAAAATGGTCACTAGGTTGCCAGCGGGATCGGCCGCGAAGCGTGCCGGCACAAACGACCATTGCCGGATGAATTCATCACCGTTCTGCAGCTCGAGGAGGAAGACGACGACGTTGATGGCGATGAGCGCGTAGGTGACGAACGGCGTTGAGCGCCGCGTGGAATCGTCATCGCCGAGCGGGAACATGGGCTGGTCCTCCACCTGTCCTTTGAAAAACTTGTCGGCGCTCACCTTGCCGATGTCAACGACGCCCTATGCGGCGACAAGGGGCGTGCTGCATCTGGCCGCTTGCTCTCCGGCCAAGGCTCCGCTACCGCTCAGCGCCCATGAAGCTCTACCGCTCATTCGCGACCGTCGGCGGCCTCACCTTGCTGAGCCGCGTGTTCGGATTCTTGCGCGATATTCTCATCGCGGCCATCCTCGGTTCCGGCGCGGTGGCGGATGCGTTTTTCGTCGCGTTTCGATTTCCCAATCTGTTCAGGCGCTTGTTCGGGGAAGGCGCATTCAATGCGGCGTTTGTGCCGCTGTTTGCCAAGCGCCTAGAGGGCGAAGGGCGCGAGGTTGCCCGTCAGTTCGCCGAGGAGGCGATGGCGGGTCTCGTCTTTATCCTCCTCATCCTCACCATCATCGCCGAAATCACCATGCCGTTCCTCATGTACGGCCTGGCTCCGGGCTTCAGCGCGAACCCGGAGAAGTTCGATCTCGCCGTGCTCCTGACGCGCATCACCATGCCGTACCTGCTGTGCATGTCGCTGGTGGCACTGATGTCGGGCGTGCTGAACTCGTTCGGCAAGTTCGTCGAGAGCTCGTCCGTCTCCATCGTGCTCAACGGCGTGATGATGATCGCCACGCTCATCGGCATGGCGCTCGGCTACCAGAACGAGCCGATGGCCGGCGTCATCCAGGCGTGGGGCGTATTCGTCGCCGGCATCCTGCAGCTCGCGCTGCTGATGGACGGCCTGCGCCGCAACAACATCTGGCTGAAGCTGCGGTGGCCGCGGATGTCCGAAGGCATGCGCCGGCTGATCCGCCTCGGCATCCCCGGCGTGATCGCCGGCGGCGTGACACAGATCAACATCGTCATCGGCACCGTCATCGCCTCGATGCAGAATGGCGCCGTCTCCTATCTCTACTATGCGGACCGGCTGTACGAGCTGCCGCTCGCCATTGTCGGCATCGCCATCGGCGTCGTGTTGCTCCCCGATGTAGCCCGCCACCTGCGCGCGGAGAACCACGAAGCGGTGATGGACAGCCAGAACCGCTCGCTCGAGTTCGCCGCCCTGTTGACGCTGCCGGCCGCCGTGGCGCTCGCCGTGGTGCCGACGCCGATCGTCGCCGCCCTGTTCGAGCGCGGCGCCTTCACGGCGACCGACACGCCGGCCACCGCCTGGGCGCTCGGCATCTTCGCCATCGGCTTGCCGAGCTTCGTGCTCATCAAAGTGTTCTCGCCGGCGTACTTCGCGCGCGAGGACACCCGCACGCCGATGGTCTACGCCACCATCAGCCTGACGGCGAACACGATCGGCTCGATCGCGCTCTTCTTCCTGTTCCGGTCCTATGGGTGGATGCCGCATCTCGGCATCGCCGTGGCGACCACGCTCGGCGGCTACCTCAACGCCGGCCTGCTCTATGCAACGCTGGCCAAGAATGGCCACTTCGTCGCCGACACCCGCCTGAAGCGGAACTTGCCGCGCATCCTTTTGGCGAGTGCCATCATGGGCGCCGTCCTGTGGCTCATCGCGGACTTTCTCGGCTCGAAGTTCGAGCCGCCGACACCGGAGCTGGAGCGCGCGCTCGCGCTGACGGTTCTCGTGGGCGCCGGCTTCCTCGCCTACGCGGTCGCCGTATTCGCCACCGGGGCGCTCGATGGGAAGCAGCTCAAGCGCTTCCTGACCCGCCGCACTCCGCCGCCCGGCCCCACCTGAGCACTCTGACTGGTGACACGAGGAGAGAGAAGCTTTCAGTGCGGCCACCGTTGATCGAGCTGATGGCCGCGCCTAAGCCGCTAAGCCCCTTGGGCCCCCGCCGCTTCGCGGCCGAGGAATACTCCCAGCCATTCGGTCCGCCTTGCGCGTCCGACAAGGGCGCGCCATAAACCCGCGCCTATCGAAGCAAGGGTCCACCATGGCATTCAAAGAGCGCGTGTTCTCCGGCATGCAGCCGACCGGCAGCCTGCACCTCGGCAATTACCTCGGCGCCATGGTCAACTGGATCGAGATGCAGAAGACGCACGAGTGCATCTATTGCGTCGTCGACCTGCACGCGATCACCGTTTGGCAGGACCCCAAGGAGCTCAAGAACGCGATCCGGCAGGTCACGGCCGCCTACATCGCGTCCGGCCTCGACCCCAAGAAGAGCATCCTCTTCAACCAGAGCCAGGTGCCCGAGCACGCCGAGCTCGCCTGGGTGTTCAACTGCGTCGCCCGCCTCGGCTGGCTCAACCGCATGACGCAGTTCAAGGAGAAGGCCGGCAAGGATCGCGAGAACGCGTCCGTCGGTCTCTATGCCTATCCGAACCTGATGGCCGCCGACATTCTCGCCTACCGCGCCACGCACGTGCCGGTCGGCGAAGACCAGAAGCAGCACCTCGAGCTGGCCCGCGACATCGCCCAGAAGTTCAACAACGACTTCCGCGACGGCATCGTCGAGAAGGGCTACGCGGACGGCATCTTCTTCCCGCCGCCCGATCCGGTGATCACCGGTCCGGCGACGCGCGTCATGAGCCTGCGCGACGGCACCAAGAAGATGTCGAAGTCGGAGCCTTCCGACATGTCGCGCATCAACCTGATGGACGACGCCGACGCCATCGCCGACAAGATCAAGCGCGCCAAGACCGACATGGAGCCTGCGCCGCCGAGCGGCCTCGAGGAGCTGGGGGCACGCCCGGAAATCGACAACCTCGTCGGTATTTACGCGGCGCTGGCCGGTATCTCCAAGCAGGCGGCTTTGGACCTGCTGATCTCGACCGCCACGGAGGGACCGAGCATCTACACGGGTCTGAAGCGCGCGCTGACCGAGGTCGCAGTTGCGCGGCTCGGGCCGATCCGCGCCGAAATCATTCGCCTCATGAACGACCCGGCCGAGATCGATCGCATTCTCGCCGACGGCTCCAAGCGCGCCAGGGCGATTGCCGGGCCGATCTATGCCGAGGTGAAGGACGTCGTCGGTTTCGTGCGCTCCTGATGCTGGCGGAGTTGTTAGCGCCCGGGTGGCGTGGCAGCATATGCTCATGACGACGAAGAAGCGCCGATCCTTCGAGGCCGACCATTTCCGCAAGTTCCTCATCGTCATCGATGAGAGCCCGGAAATGGAAAGTGCGCTCTACTACGCCGCGAGCCGCATGCAGCGCTCGGCGGGCACGCTCGTCATGCTCTACGTCATCGTCCCGCAGGAGTTTCAGCACTGGATTAACGTGCGCCAGCAGCAGATCGAGGAGGAGACGGCCAAGGCGAAAGCGCTGTTCCGCCTCATGCGCCGCAAGCTGAACGTGGCCGGCTACGAGAACGTCGCCTGCGAGGAGATCGTCCGCGAGGGCGCCAAGGGCGAGGAAATCCGCAAGTTGATCGACGAGGACGAGGACATTGCCGTCCTCGTGCTGGGCGCCTCGGCGGACGCGGCGGGTCCTGGGCCGCTCGTATCGACCCTGGCTACCGGGGCCTCGATGGGCAGCTTCCCGATCCCCATAACCATTGTGCCCGGGACACTGGGTCTGGAGGACGTCCGCACCATGGCGTAAAAGGCTGCCAAGGCACTCGAAATCCCAGCCCCTATCGCCTATCTTAGAGTGGTTCTAAAGTAGAGATCACTCCGCCGGCCCCCCGGCGACGAAATGCTGAAAGGCCAGCCGATGTTCATCCAGACCGAAGCGACCCCCAATCCGGCGACGCTGAAGTTCATTCCCGGCAAGTCGGTCTTGTCCGAGGGCACCGCCGACTTCACCGACAAGAGCGACGCGCTGGCCTCCCCGCTCGCCTCGCGCCTATTCGACATCAAGGGTGTGCGCGGCGTCTTCCTCGGCTCCGACTTCATCTCGGTGACCAAGGGCGAAGAGGAATGGCAGCACCTGAAGCCGATGATCCTCGGCGCGATCATGGAACATTTCATGTCGGGCTCGCCGGTCGTCGCCGAGACTGCCAACGACGACGAGACGGGCTCCTTCGATCCCAAGGACGAGGCCGTCGTGGCGACGATCAAAGAACTGCTGGAGACACGCGTGCGTCCGGCGGTGGCGCAGGACGGCGGCGACATCACCTTCTCGGGCTTCCGCGACGGTGTCGTCTATTTGCGCATGCGCGGCGCCTGCTCGGGCTGCCCCAGCTCGACCGCCACGCTTCGCCACGGCATCGAGAACCTGCTACGGCATTTCTGCCCCGAGGTTCAGCAGGTCCAGGCCGTTTGACGCCGGCTGAAGCCCAGATCAAAGGAAACCCCGCCGACTCGGTGGGGTTTTTCATTTTCGACGTATCGATAGCGATGAGGGCGACATGCAGCTAGCCAACGATGAAGCGCTTCGCCGCGCCTTTCTCGACGCGCGCACCCAGAATGCGTGGCTTCCCGGCGATGTCCCGACGACGTGCTGCAGAGGCTCATCGACATCGTGAAGATGGGACCGACGAGCGCCAATTGCCTGCCTGCCCGGTTTGTCTTCGTGAAGTCGAAGGAGGCGAAAGAGAAACTCGCGCCGCTGCTGAGCGACGGCAATCGTGCCAAGACGATGCAGGCGCCGGTCTGCGCCATCATCGGCTACGACCTGGAGTTCTACGAGCACCTGCCGCGGCTCTTTCCGCACAAGGACATGAAAAGCTCCTACGCCCGCAAGCCGGAGAAGATCCACGAGACCGCGTTTCGCAACGGCACCCTGCAGGGCGCCTACCTCATTGTCGCTGCGCGGCTTCTCGGGCTGGACTGCGGCCCGATGTCGGGCTTCGACAATGCCGGAGTGGACAAGTCCTTCTTCGCCGGCACGAGCATCAGATCGAATTTCCTCTGCAACCTCGGCTACGGCGACCCATCGGCCGTCAAGCAGCGGCTGCCGCGTTTCGACTTCGCGGAAATCGCCGAGATCATCTGAGCGCTCCCGCGCTTCATTTTCGTATGGTGAAAGTGCCGGGCCCTGCGTATAGGGTTCGGCCATGAAGATCCTGGCCTTCGATACGTGTTTTGACGGCTGCTCGGTTTGCGTTGCCGAACTGCGCGACAATTCAGTTGTCGCGCTGAGCAGCCGCATGGAGCGCTTCGAGACCGGTCACGCCGAGCGTCTCATTCCCATGATCGGCGAAACGATGGAGGAGGCGCGCGTCGCCTTCGGTGACCTCGACCGCATCGCGGTGACGGTCGGACCTGGCACTTTCACCGGCACGCGCATCGGCATCGCCGCCGCGCGCAGCCTGGCACTGGCGACAAGCGCGCCGACCGTGGGTGTGTCCAGCCTCGCCGTGATGGCCGAAGTCGCGGGCCGAACAATCGATGCCGAGATGCTGGCAGTCGTGACGGATGCGCGCCGTGGCGAGGTCTATGCACAGCTGTTCAGTGGGCGCGGCGGCCGAAACGCCTACTCCGAGCCGCTGCTCCTGCCGATCGATGACGCGGCGCGGCTCGGCGGTCGCGGAGCGATCGTGTTTGTCGGGTCAGGTGCGGCCGCGGTGGCGGAAGCCGCCGTGCGCCACGGCCGCGCCGCGCGCGCGGCGCTTCCCGATCTGCTGCCGGATGCGGTAGCACTGGCCAGCATTGCCGCGGGACTCGAAGCGTCGGACGCGCCCCTAGCCCCCTTCTATCTGCGGCCTCCGGATGCCAAGCCGCAGGACAAGGCGATCGCGAGAGTTTGAGCCATGTGCCCGGCCGATACCCCGCTCAATCCGAAGAATCTGAGCCTGCTGTGGGCGAGCCCTGATCGCGCCGAGGAGATCGCTGCCCTGCACGCTCAGTTGTTCGATCCGGCGTGGGATGCCTCTAGCATCACGGAGTCGATCGAGCATCCCGCATCCGCGTCATTCATCGCGCAGGTGCGTGACCCCCGCTCGCTCGCCGGCTTCATCATCGGCCGCATTGCCGCCGACGAGGCGGAGATCCTCTCCATCGGCGTCGCGCCGGAATGGCAGCGCCGCGGCGTCGGCCGGCAGATGGTCGAGGGTCTCGTGCGCGCCGCCCGCCGCGCCGAAGTGAAGCGTCTGTTCCTCGAGGTCGCCACCGACAATACGGCGGCGGTCGCCCTTTATAAGAGCCTCGGGTTCAAGAAGGCCGGGACGCGCAACGGGTACTACCAGCGCGCCGGCAGTGAAAAGGCCGATGCCGTCATTCTGGCGCTCGGCCTCTAGCTGCCGCCTGCGTGTCGAGGCCGATGCCAGCGGTGGACGGGCCGCGACCGCTTTCCTATAAAGCCAAGCACCGAGCGAGAGCGGAGCGACAGCCGCCGCATGGCAGAATCTGCAAGTTCCAACCAGAGCCGTATCGAGCTCCTGTGCGCCGAGCAGGGGCTGCGCATGACCGGACAGCGCCGTGTCATCGCCCGCGTTCTGTCGAGCGCCAAGGACCACCCCGACGTCGAGGAGGTCTACCAGCGCGCTAACGAGATCGATCGCGGCATCTCACTCTCCACCGTCTACCGCACGCTGAAGCTGTTCGCCGAGAAGGGCATCCTCGAGCGGCACGACTTCGGCCACAAGCGCGGCCGCTACGAGGACGCCGCGCGCGGACATCACGACCACCTGATCGATGTCGAGACCGGCCGCGTCATCGAGTTCCGCAACGAGGCCATAGAGGCACTTCAGGACAGGATCGCGCGCGAGCTGGGCTTCAAGCTCGTCGGCCACCGGCTCGAGCTCTACGGCCTGCGCGTTAAGCCGGTGAAAAAGGCGTGAGCGGCGCGCGGCAATCGAGAATGGGTGCGATTCGCGGCGGCGCGGTCCTCGCCGGCTTTTTCGCCCTGACCGTGCCGTTGATGCCGGTGCAGGCGCTGCTGGTGCGAACCAGCATCAAGGGCGCGCGCAACTTCCCGCATTGGTACCACCGCCAAGTGTGCCGGCTACTCGGCATCCGCCTGCACATCGAGGGCGCGGTTATGCGCGATCGCCCCGTGCTGCTCGTCGCCAATCACACGACGTGGCTCGACATCCCGGTGCTGTCGGCCGTCGCGCCGGTATCGTTCGTCGCCAAGAAGGAGGTTGGTTCCTGGCCGTTCGTCGCCTCGCTGGCACGGCTGCAGCGCACCGTTTTTGTCGACCGTAACCGGCGCACCGCCGTCGGGCAGACGACGGGCGAGATCGGCGAGCGTCTCGGGCAGGGCGACGCGATCGTCCTTTTCGCGGAAGGGACGTCGAGCGACGGCAACCGGGTGCTGCCGTTCATGACCTCGCTGTTCGCCGCCGCCAGGCCGGCGACGGGGGAGGCGAACGCGGCCCCCGACGCGGTGGTGCAGACACTGTCGGTCGTCTACACGCGCCTGCACGGTTTGCCGCTCGGACGATCGGGGCGCCCAGCGGTCGCGTGGTACGGCGACATGGAGATGCGCGGCCACGCCTGGGCGCTGCTCAAGTCTGGCCCCCTCGACGTGGTCATCAAGGTCGGCGATCCAGTGCCGCTGGCGAGCTTCGCCGACCGCAAGGCGCTGGCGCGGCATTCGGAAGCACAGGTGCGCGAGAACGTGGTGCGCATCCTGCGGGCGAGGCCGCCGGGTACGGCCATTGTCGTAACGGCGCCCGATCCCGTGCCGTCCCCCGTCCGCGTGCGCCCCCGGGCGGCGGAGCGGGGGCAGAAATGGACGTAACGGATAGGCCACTGTAGGGACTGGACAAGGCCGCAGCCCTCGGGCTGCTTAGCCGGATCAGGCAGCGGATGCACGAAGGCATGGACGATCGGCTGACGACGGACGCGACTTCTGACCAGGACGTGGCTGTTGCCGCGCACGCTGGCGCGGGCGCATCCAGGGCGCGCAAGGTCTACGTGCGTACATTCGGCTGCCAGATGAACGTTTATGATTCCGAGCGCATGACGGAAGCGCTGTCGGCCCAGGGCTACGCCGGCACGGATGCGCTGGAGGACGCCGACCTCGTCATTCTCAACACCTGCCACATCCGCGAGAAGGCGGCGGACAAGGTCTATTCGGATCTCGGCCGTATCCGCCAGGTGAAGGACGCGCGTGCCGAAGCCGGTAGCGACACCGTCGTCGCGGTCGTCGGCTGTGTCGCGCAAGCCGAGGGCAGCGAGATCTTGCGCCGCGCGCCGGCCGTCGATCTCGTGGTCGGGCCGCAGAGCTATCATCGCCTGCCGGAGCTGATCGCACGGACGCGGGCGGAGAACCGCCCGCTGGTCGAGACGGAGTTCTCCGAGGAGGAAAAGTTCGCGCAGCTTCCCGCCCGCGCACCGTCGCGCAGCGTGACCGCGTTCCTCACGGTGCAGGAAGGCTGCGACAAGTTCTGTACGTTTTGCGTCGTGCCGTACACGCGCGGCATGGAATATTCGCGCGCCGTCGCCGACGTCGAGCGCGAAGCGCGCTCTCTGGTGGCGAGCGGCGTGCGCGAGCTGACACTGCTTGGGCAGAACGTCAACGGCTATCACGGCGTTGGGCCGGACGGGCGCACCTATTCGCTCGCCGACCTCATCCGCCATCTCGCGCAGATCGATGGCCTGGAACGCCTGCGCTACACGACCAGCCATCCCCGCGACATGAGCGACGACCTGATCGCCGCGCACGCCGGCGAGAAGAAGCTGATGCCGTACCTGCATCTGCCGTTCCAGTCGGGCGCCGATCGCATCCTCGCCGCCATGAACCGCAAGCACACGGCGCGCGAGTACGTCGACCTTGTCAGCCGCATTCGCGCCGCGCAGCCCGACTTGACGCTGTCGACCGACATCATCGTCGGCTTCCCGGGCGAGACTGACGAAGAGTTCGAAGAGACGCTCGCCGTGTTCGCCGAGGTCGGCTTCGCCGCCGCCTACTCATTCAAATACAGCCCGCGTCCGGGAACGCCGGCCGAAAAGCTCGGCGACCAGATAGCGGAGGACGTGAAGTCGGAACGGCTCGCGCGCCTGCAACGCCAGATCGAGCGCCAGCAGAAGGAATTCGCGGCGCGCTGCGTCGGGCGCACGCTGCCCGTACTGTTCGAAAAGCAGGGCCGCCGCCCCGGGCAGCTCATCGGACGCTCACCTTATCTGCAGTCCGTGCATGCCGAAGCGCCCGCAAATATGCTCGGCCGGCTCGTGCCGGTTGAAATTTCTTCGTTTGGGCCCAATAGTCTGGCCGGTGTCATACGGCCGGAGTGAACATCCGGTAACCCCTAGCCTGAGTTATCCCGCCCCGGTGTGCAGCCGCGGCGAATGCATGTGCTAAGTTGATCGTCGGAAGTGACGATTCGAAGCCAACGTCTGGAGCGCCGATTGGCAGCATTTCGCGGGAATCCGGTCGCAGGACCGGGGCGATCGCCCAAGTCGCAGGTCGCAAACAAGCGCCTCGTAGTGCCCTTCGAGGACAACCGTCATCTCACCCGTCTCCTCGGGGAATACGACGCCAACCTGGCCCTCATCGAGGATCGCCTCGGCATCGAGGCTCATGCCCACGGCAATGTCGTCACGCTGACCGGGCCGGAGGGGGCGACCGACATCGCCCGCTCCGTGCTGGAGCAGCTCTATAAGCGGGCATCCGCCGGCGAGCCGATTGGCGCCGGCGATTTCGACGGGCTCATCCGCCACGCACGCGAGGCGTCCGTTCCCGGGGACGGTCAGGCGCAAGTCGCGACCCGCCGCCGCGTGGTCAAGGCGCGCACGCCAATGCAGAGCGCCTACATTCGCGCGCTGGAAAAATCCGATCTGGTGTTCGGCGTCGGCCCTGCCGGCACCGGCAAGACCTACATCGCCGTCGCCTATGCCGCGCATTGTCTGGAACGTGGCATGGTCGAGCGCATCATTCTTTCGCGCCCGGCCGTCGAAGCCGGCGAGCGGTTGGGTTTCCTTCCCGGCGACATGCGCGAGAAAGTCGACCCGTACCTTCGTCCTCTCTACGACGCCCTCTACGACGTCCTGCCGCCCGAGAAGGTCGAGCGTGACCTCGAGACCGGCGTCATCGAGATCGCGCCGCTCGCCTTCATGCGCGGGCGCACGCTGGCCAACGCCTGCGTCATTCTCGACGAGGCGCAGAACACCACCAGCATGCAGATGAAGATGTTCCTCACCCGTCTGGGCGAGGGCTCGAAGATGGTGGTCACGGGCGATCCGAGCCAGATCGATTTGCCGAATGGCATGAAGTCCGGTCTCGAGGAGGCGATTTCGTTGCTCAACGGCGTTAATGGTATCGAGGCGATCCGGTTTACGGGCTCCGACGTGGTCCGCCGCGACCTCGTCGCGCGCATCGTTGAAGCTTACGACCGGCAGAAGTAAGCTTCCTGCCATGTCCCCCGTCGCTCCAGTAACGAACGCGCCGCCTGCCAATGGCACGGATGACGCGCAAGCCGACGCCGATCCTCCGATAAGTCTCGACATCGATGTCGTGCACGAGGACGGCGACTGGGCTGCGGTCGCCGGCGCCGATGCGCTCGTGCGCGAGGCTGCCGCGGCGCTGGCGGCCGAGCTTGCGCCGATCGAGGGCGAGGTCTGCGTCGCGCTGTCGAGTGACGCGCAGGTGGCAGAGCTTAACGGCAGCTACCGCGGCAAGCCCGCACCGACAAATGTCCTTTCGTTCCCCGCCGTGCCCATGCTGCCGGTCGACGGCGAGCCTAGGTTTTTAGGCGATATCGTGCTGGCGCTGGAAACGATGCGGCGCGAGGCCGCCGAGCTCAAGCTGCCGGTCGAGCATCACATGCAACATTTGGCCGTGCACGGAATTTTGCATTTGCTCGGCTACGACCATGAAACTGGCGAAGAGGCGCAGGTCATGGAAAGCCTGGAAATACGCATCCTCGCGCGCCTCGGCATCCCCGATCCGTATGCAGCGGCGGGCGAGCTAGTCGAGAATTCCTAGTCCCCCTAAACATCCAGCAAGAAATATGAGCAACGCACACGTACCCAAGGAACCGACCGAGACCAGCGCTCCCGCAGGCGGAGAGCCGCTCGCCACCGGGACGCAGAGCCTTCTCAATGCACTCCTGAGCCGCATTGGCCTGCGCTCACCGAGCTTGCGCGAAATGCTCGAGGCGGATCTGCGCGGCGAGGCAGAGGCGGAAGAGGCCGCATTCTCGACCGAAGAGCGAGAGATGCTGCGCCGGCTTCTGCGCTTCGGTGGACTGCGGGTCGACGACATCATGGTTCCGCGTGCCGACATCATCGCCCTGGAGGAGAGCGACACGCTCGGCGAGCTGCTGCGCACCTTCGGCGAAGCCGGCGTCTCGCGCATTCCGCTGTTCAGCGAAACCCTCGACGACCCGCGCGGTATGATCCACGTGAAGGATCTGTTCCGCTGGCTGACGCGCGAGGCCGGCGACGACACGGTCAACACACGCATCGCCGTTGCTCCGGGCGGCCCTGAGGATGGCGACATCGAGAGCAGCGGCAAGCCAGCGGCCCCGCTGCCTTCGCACCTCGAGTTTGGCCGCATCGATCTTTCCCGTCCGATCACCTCGGCGAAGATTCGCCGGCCCGTGCTCTACGTGCCACCCTCCATGCCGGTGACGAACCTCCTCATTCGCATGCAGACGACGCGCATCCACATGGCGCTGGTCGTCGACGAGTACGGCGGCACCGACGGCCTCGTCACCATCGAGGATCTCGTCGAGCAGATCGTCGGCGACATCGAGGACGAGCACGACGTGGCGGAGGCGGCTTACATCGTCACCGAGCCGAAAGTCGGTCTCGTCGCCTCGGCGCGCACGCCCATCAAGCAGCTCGAAGAGCATCTCGGCATCAAGCTGTTGAAGCCCGAAGAGGAAGAGGACATCGACACGCTCGGCGGATTGATGTTCTCGCTGTTGGGCCGCGTTCCGGTCCGCGGTGAGCTCGTGCGCCACCCGAGCGGTCTGGAGCTCGAGGTGCTCGATGCCGATGCGCGCCGTCTCAAGAAGGTGAAGATCCATCAGCCGCGCGCCCTGGAGCCGTCGGCCGCCGGCGCGAGCAAAGCGTGACGCTGGCTGCGGCATCCGCGGAGCGAGGGCGAACCGGTTCAGCCTTCGCGACGCGTTTCGCAGATGCAGTCGAACGCCTCTCCGTTACGATCACCCAGCTTCGCGGTTGGCGGCGCGCGGGCGTCGCCTTCCTGGCCGGCGGCGTGTCGGCCGCCGCGATGGCGCCGTTCTTCCTGTCGCCGGTATTGTTCGTCACGCTGCCCGTACTCGTCTGGCTGATAGATGGCGCGGCTGCCGCGGGTCCGTCGCGCCGCGGGCTCTTCCTGCGGGCCGCCAGTGCCGGGTGGTGGTTCGGCTTCGGCTATTTCCTGCTCGGTCTGTTCTGGATCGGCGAGGCCTTTCTCGTCGAAGCCGACAAGTTTGCCTGGCTGATGCCCTTCGCGGTCCTGCTGCTGCCGGCGGGGCTTGCCCTGTTCACGGCGCTTGCCGCCGGCGCCGCGCGGCTTGCGTGGGTACCGGGTATGGGGCGCGCGTTGGTGCTCGCCGTGACCCTCGGGATTGCCGAGTGGCTGCGCGGGCACGTGCTCACCGGCTTCCCTTGGAGCGTGCTCGGCTACGCCCTGACGTGGCCGCTGCCGCTGATGCAGTCCGCATCCGTGTTCGGCATCTACGGACTGACGTTGCTTTGCGTCGCCATCTTCGCCGGCCCGTTCGTCATCCTGGCCGATGTGGGCCAGGGCGCGCCTAGCAGGCGCGTTCTGCGCGCCGGTCTCCTCGCCGTCGTTCCGTTGGTCACCCTCTATACGCTCGGCACCTGGCGCCTGGCGGAGAACAACGCCCCGATGCTGGAAGGCGTGCGCGTGCGCATCGTCCAGGCGAGCGTGCCGCAGCGCGACAAGTGGCGTCCCGAGCTGCAGCGGCAGATCTTTGAGGACCAGCTCTCGCTGTCGCGCCGCGATCCCGCGGGCCGGGTCGATAATCTGGCCGGCGTCACCCATCTCATCTGGCCGGAAGCCGCCATGCCGTTCCTGCCGCTGGAGCAGCCCGAGGCGCTGGCGGCTATCGGCGAATTGCTACCCGACGGCACGCAGCTCCTGTCGGGTGCGCTGCGGTTGAAGCACAGGCCAGCACCCGAGCCGGACCTAGTTCGCGAGGGCTACAACAGCCTTATGGTCTTCGGCGACAAGGGCAACCTCGAGCAAATCTACGACAAGATCCATCTCGTCCCCTTCGGCGAGTATCTGCCGATGCAGGGCCTGCTCGAGAGTATTGGGCTGGAGCAGCTCACCCGCTGGCGCGGTGGGTTCTCGATCGGCGCCACGCCCCGGCCCTTGCTCAAGATCCCCGGACTACCCCCGGCGCTGGGGCTGATCTGCTACGAGGCGGTTTTCCCTGCCGCTATTGTCCAGGGCGGACAGCGTCCCGGGCTTCTGATCAATGTCACCAACGATGGCTGGTTCGGCGACACGACCGGACCCTGGCAGCATTTCCACCAAACTCGAGTTCGTGCCGTTGAAGAAGGACTTCCGATTATTCGGTCGGCAAATAACGGCGTTTCCGCAATTGTCGACGGCACTGGTCGAGTTGTCGCAATGCTCACACTTAACGCCCGCGGCAATCTGGACAGTGGAGTACCTTCGTCTATAGCGGCGCCCGTTTACGCTAAGCTGGGGGATTGTACTTTTGTAGGTCTACTCCTGATCTTCCTGGGTGTAGTGTTTATGCTCTACAACCGCCGGACCGATTAGAGACAATTTGGTTGTTGTTCTTGCCGAGGTCAGCCGTCATAAAGCAGCACTCTGAGGGTAGGGACCTCCAAGAACTCCGCGAGAGTGGGGGAAAAACCCGCAATCAAAACGTGCAAAATCAGCGGCGGGATTAAGGTAACAAGGATGTCGAGAGATCGCGGTCTGGAAGAGTCAGAGACCGAAGAGCGCAGCAGCAGCTCGCGCCGCGCAAACCCCGTCGATGTACACGTCGGCGCCCGTGTGCGGCTGCGCCGCATGCTGCTCGGTATGAGCCAAGAAAAACTGGGTGAGCATCTCGGCCTCACCTTCCAGCAGATCCAGAAGTACGAGAAAGGCATCAACAGAATCGGCGCCAGCCGCCTGTTTGACCTTTCGCAGGTCCTCGGCGTGCCGGTGCAGTTCTTCTACGAGGAGCTGGCGGTCGCGGGCACCGCGGCGGGCGGCTTCGCCGAGCGTCCGGCCGAGAGCTACGCGGTCGAGTTCCTCGGCAGCCGCGAAGGCCTGGAGCTCAACAAGGCATTCGCCCGCATCACCGATCCGCGGGTACGGCGCTCGATCGTCGATCTCGTGCGTGCTTTTGCTGGCGATACGGTTACCGAATAGGGCTGCGTTGGCCGGCGATCCCAGCGTGCCAACGCGCCGCAGCAGCCGGTGAACCCCCGTTGTCCGCTCCGCGCCTAGACCGTCCTTGACCCAATAGGCAAAGCTTGAGACAACCCCGGCGTTTTTCGCGATCTGAAGCTCACGGGGGCCTCGAGTGGCACGCAAATCCTACTTGTTCACGAGTGAGTCCGTCTCCGAGGGCCATCCGGACAAGGTGTGCGATCGCATCTCCGACGAGGTGGTCGACACCTTCTACCGCGAAAGTCTAGCCGCCGGTCTCGATCCGTGGGCGATCCGCGCCGCCTGCGAGACAATGGCGACGACGCAGCGCGTCGTGATTGCGGGCGAGTATTCGAACACCCCCAAGACCGTGACCGTAGCCATGATCCAGGACGTGGCCCGCAAGGCCATCAAGGACATCGGCTATGAGCAAGATGGCTTCCACTGGGCCAACTGCAACATCGAGGTGCTCCTGCACGGTCAGTCGGCGGATATCGCCGCCGGTGTCGACGCCAAGCAGCCGACCAACAAGGAAGAAGGCGCAGGCGACCAGGGCATCATGTTCGGTTATGCCTGCAGCGATACGCCCGAGCTGATGCCGGCGCCCATCTACTACAGCCACAAGATCCTTCAGAATTTGGCGCGGGCGCGTAAGGACAAGGTCGGCGACGCCGCCCAGCTCGGCCCGGATTCCAAGAGCCAGGTCACCGTTCGATACGAGGATGGCAAGCCGGTCGGCGTCACGCAGATCGTCGTTTCGCACCAGCACATCGTCGAGGACCTGTCGTCGAAGCAGGTGCGCGACATCATCGAGCCGTACGTCCGCAAGACGCTGCCCGACGGCTGGATCGGCAAGGAGACGATCTGGCACATCAACCCGACGGGCAAGTTCTTCATCGGCGGCCCAGACGGTGACACGGGCCTCACGGGCCGCAAGATCATCGTCGACACATATGGCGGCGCGGCTCCGCACGGCGGCGGCGCGTTTTCAGGCAAGGACCCGACGAAGGTCGACCGCTCGGCCGCTTATGCGGCGCGCTACCTCGCCAAGAACGTTGTCGCGGCCGGTCTCGCGGACCGCTGCACCATCCAGCTCTCCTACGCCATCGGCGTCGCCAAGCCGCTGTCGATCTACGTCGACACGCACGGCACCGGCAAAGTCGACGAGGCGACGCTCGAGAGGGTGCTGGGCGAAGCGATGGATTTGTCGCCGCGCGGGATCCGCACGCACTTGAACCTCAACAAGCCGATCTATGCGCGCACCTCAGCCTACGGCCACTTCGGGCGCGCGCCCGATGCGGACGGCGGTTTCTCCTGGGAGAAAACCGACCTTGCCGATGCGATCAAGAAGGCCGCTGCCTGAGGCCGGTGGCGAGCGTCAGCCCGAGCCATCCCATGAGTTGCGATCGTTCGGACGCCGCCGCGGCCGCAAGCTGAGCGCGCGTCAGCAGCATTTGCTCGACGACGTGCTGCCCAAGCTGTCTCTGGCCCTCACCGATCCGCCGCCGCCCGCCCTCGCGGCGCTATTTCCGTCCGCGCCGGCGCAAACGTGGCTGGAGATCGGCTTCGGCGGCGGCGAGCATCTCGTGTGGCAGGCGCGCGCCAACCCGGACGTCGGCATCATCGGCTGCGAGGTGTTCGCGGACGGCGTCGTCAAGGTGCTGTCGGCGATCGACGAGGGCCAGCTTGCCAATGTGAGGGTGAGCAGCGAGGACGCGCGCGCCGTGTTGCGCTGGCTGCCGCCCGCCTCGCTCACCCGGGCGTTCATCCTGTTCCCAGATCCCTGGCCGAAGAAACGGCACGTGAAGCGGCGGCTGATCAACCCCCCTCTCCTGGATGAGCTGGCACGCGTCATGCGGCCCGGTGCGGAGCTCCGGATTGCCACCGACATCGGGGACTACCTGCGTACGATCTTGCTGGCGTTTCGTGGCCATGCGGCGTTCGCCTGGCAGGCGGCTGGACCGCAGGATTGGCGCGAGCGCGGGCCCGATTGGCCCCCCACCCGCTATGAGGCGAAGGCCGAGCGCGAAGGCCGGCGGCGCTATTATTTACGATTTGCGCGGACGGACCGCCCCTGAGCCGGACCCATCCCCCCTTGAAACCCTAGTCACGATCCCGTAATATTCTGCTGCTCATGATCATCTCAACTATCAGGAGTGGGCCCTCGCGGTCCGCTCTTTTTGTATTGGCGTAGCCGATCGGGCAAAACTGGCCGGAAACACTTCTAAGATGCACGCAGGCGACGACGGCGCCTTGGGCGACCGTTTCATCGTGGAAAGTGGCGCAGCCGCGCGGGTTGCCGAGCTCATCGAGCCGGCTCTCAGCGGCAGCGGTTTCCGCCTTGTGCGCGTCGCCGTGTCGGGACGCGAGGGCAAGACACTGCAGATCATGGCCGAGCGCCCCGACGGCACTCTGACGATTGCCGACTGCGAAGCCATCTCGAAGGAGATTTCACCGCTCTTGGACGTGCACGATCCGATCGCCGGCAGCTACCACCTGGAGGTTTCGTCTCCGGGGATCGACCGGCCGCTCGTGCGCCCGTCGGACTTCGAGGTCTGGTCCGGCTACGAGGCGAAAATCGAAGTGAAGCAGCCGATCGACGGCCGCAAGCGTTTCCGGGGGATGCTCGAGGGCTTCGCGGACGGCGAGGTTCGCATCGAAGTCGATCTCGGCGAAGCCGGACGCAACATCATCGGTATTCCAATGGCACTGGTCGGCGAGGCGCGCCTGGTGCTGACCGACGAATTGATCCGCGAGGCCCTGCGCCGCGGAAAGAACAGCAATGAATTGTCCGACGGGGCCGAGGCTCCTGAGACGGACAGCGAGGAGGACTAAGTACCATGGCAATGGCCGGCGTCAGCGCAAACAGATTGGAACTCCTGCAGATCGCCGAGGCGGTCGCGCGCGAGAAGGCGATCGACCGCAAGATCGTCATCGAGGCGATGGAGGACGCGATCCAGAAGGCGGCGAAGTCGCGCTACGGAGCCGAAAACGACATCCGCTGCGAGATCGACCCGAAGACCGGTGAGGCGCGCCTGTCACGCGTGCTGGCAGTGGTCGAGAGCGTCGAGAACGATTCGACGCAGATCACGCTGGAAGACGCGCAGCGCCGCAACGAGGACGCCAAGATTGGCGACCTCATCGCCGAGCCGCTGCCGCCCTTGGATTTCGGCCGCGTCGCCGCGCAGAACGCCAAGCAGGTCATCGTGCAAAAGGTGCGGGAGGCCGAGCGCGAGCGCCACTATAGCGAGTACAAGGATCGCATCGGCGAGATCGTCAACGGCACAGTGAAGCGTGTCGAGTACGGCAACGTCATCGTCGACCTGGGCCGCGCCGAGGGCATCATCCGCCGCGACGAGATGATCCCGCGCGAGAACGTGCGCTATGGCGATCGCATCCGCGCCTACATCTACAATGTTTCCCGCGAGCCGCGCGGCCCGCAGATCTTCCTGTCGCGCGCCCGGCCGGAGTTCATGTCGAAGCTCTTCGCGCAGGAAGTGCCGGAGATCTACGACGGCGTCGTCGAGATCAAGTCGGTCGCCCGTGACCCCGGCAGCCGCGCCAAGATCGCCGTTATTTCCAAGGATTCCTCGATTGATCCCGTCGGCGCCTGCGTCGGCATGCGCGGCAGCCGCGTGCAGGCCGTCGTCAACGAGCTGCAAGGCGAGAAGGTCGACATCATCCAGTGGAACCCGGATGCGGCGAGCTTCATCGTCAACGCACTCGCGCCGGCCGAGGTTACCAAGGTCGTGCTCGACGAGGATTCCAACCGCATCGAGGTCGTCGTGCCTGAGAGCCAGCTATCGCTGGCCATCGGCCGCCGCGGCCAGAACGTGCGCCTCGCCTCGCAGCTCACCGGCTGGGACATCGACATCCTGACCGAGCAGGAAGAGTCCGAGCGCCGCCAGAAAGAGTTCTCCGAGCGCTCCAACATGCTCATGGAGGCTCTCGACGTCGACGAGGTCATCGCCCAGCTGCTAGTCACCGAAGGCTTCGCCTCGATCGAGGAAGTCGCCTTTGTCGACCTGTCGGAGATTGCCCACATCGAGGGCTTCGATGAGCACACGGCGAACGAGATCCAGACGCGTGCGCGCGAATATCTCGAGAAGCAGGAAGCCGATCGCGACGCGAAGCGCCGCGAGCTCGGCGTGGCGGACGAGATTGCCAAAGTTCAGGGCGTCACCACCGCGATGATGGTGGCGATGGGCGAGAACGGCGTGAAGACGCTGGAGGATCTCGCCGACTGCGCTACTGACGATCTCGTCGGCTGGACCGAGCGCAAAAAGGAAAAGGATGCCGAGCCGGTGCGCCACAAGGGCGTGCTGGAAGGCTTCGAGATCGGCCGCAAGGAGGCCGAGGAGATGATCATGTCGGCGCGCGTGCTCGCCGGTTGGATCAAGGCCGAAGACCTGCAGCCGGCGGCGGCTGAAGAAGCTGGCGAGGAAGTCGGCGAAGAGGCAGGTGACGGCGAGGCGTCGGCCGAGGGCGGCACCGATACCGCCGCCCAAGGTTAGACGGAAATGCCATCGGCGAGAGGAACATCGGATTGGGCGCAGTGCCGCTTGACGACGTGGACGACGGTGACGTGCGGGGCCCGCTCCGCCGCTGCATCGTCACGCGCCGCGAGCTTCCGCCCGACGACCTGATCCGCTTCGTCGCCGATCCGTCCGGCACGATCGTTCCGGACATCAACCGCAAGCTTCCCGGTCGCGGCGTCTGGGTGACGAGCGAGCGGGCGGCGATCGAGGCGGCGGTGAAGGGCAACGCCTTCGCCAAGAGCCTCAAGCGGCAGGTGAATGTCAGTCCGGACTTGCCGGCGACGCTCGAAGCACTATTTGTGGAGCGTCTCCTCAACGCATTGTCGCTGGCCAACAAGGCCGGTCTCCTCTCAACCGGAGCCGAGAAGGTCGAGAAACTTCTCGACGGCGGGCGAGCTGTGGCGCTTCTGCACGGCACTGACGGAAGCCCCGAGGGGCGCCGCAAGCTCGACGCTAAGTTCGCGGCAATTCAACGAGATAAGGGTCGGGATGCGCCTATTGTTGATTGGCTCACCATCGAAGAATTGAGCTTGGCCATCGGCCGGTCAAATGTGGTACATGCTGGCCTCATACAAGGCGGAGCCACGATACGGTTTCTAAGCCAGGCCGAGCGCTTAAGGCGCTATCGGTCGGGCTTGAGCGCATCCTGAGTGCAGGAATGCAGGTTTTCGGAGTTCAACGAGAAGAGCATGACAGAAACCAAGGACACCACCGACAAGACCCTCCGCGGGGGCGGCCGCAAGCCGCTGTCGCTGCAGCGGACGGTCGAGAGCGGCCATGTCCGGCAGAATTTCAGCCACGGCCGTTCCAAGTCGGTTGTCGTCGAAAAGCGCAAAACGCGTAAGCTCGGCGGATCGGGTGAGCCAGAGGTTGTGGCCGCAGCGCCTGTCGTCGAAGCGCCCGTGGCGCGCCGGCCTGCGCAGCCGCAAGCGCCGGCCCCCGCCAAAGAGTCCACTCCGGCAGGTCGCGGTCTCTCCACCGAGGAGCGCGATGCGCGTGCACGCGCTCTCGCCGCCGCGCGCGAACGCAACGACGTCGAGCGCATCGAGGAAATTGCACGGGCCGAGCGCGCGGCAGTTGTCGCTGCGGAAGCCGCGGCCGCTGCTCCGCCTCCCCCTCCGCCGCAGGCTGCCACGTCGGCGCCAGTGAAAGAGCCGGCCGCCCCGCCCGCACGGGCGCCCGAAGCGCGCGCGCCCTATCAGTCCGGTCGTCCGCAGCGTAGCGGAGATGCCGGACCGCGCGGCGACGGCGGTGCCCGCCCGCGCACGTCTTACAATCCAGCGCTGCAGCCGCGCGAAGGCGGCCGGCCGCGCGAGATCGACATTCCGACCCCTTCACGAGCCAAGCCGGAGGGCGAGCCTCCGAAGCGCGTTGCGCGCGCGCCGATGGTCAACGAGGAAGAGGAGGGTCGCGGCGGCCCCAAAGGTGGTCCGCGCAACAAGCTCGGCGCCACACGCACGCCGACACCCAAGCCCGACGAGAAGCGTGAGCGCGTCAAGCTGACGATCAACAACGCCTTCGACGAGAAGCAGCGCGAACGCTCGCTCGCTTCCTTGAAGCGCAAGCGCGAGCGCGAGAAGCTCAAGGCGATGGGCATTCCCCAGTCGCGCGAGAAAATCGTGCGCGAGGTGGTGATTCCGGAAGTCATCACCATCCAAGAGCTTGCCAACCGCATGACCGAACGCGCCGTCGACGTCATCAAGTACCTGATGAAAGAAGGCGCGATGCACAAGATCAACGATGTGGTCGACGTCGATACGGCGGAGCTCATCGTTCAGGAATTCGGCCATACGCCCAAGCGCGTTTCCGAGGCCGACGTCGAAACCGGCTTCATCGGCGAGAAGGACGAGGAAGGCGTGCAGGAGAGCCGCGCTCCCATCGTCACGATCATGGGCCACGTCGACCACGGCAAGACGTCGCTGCTCGACGCCATCCGCCAGACCAACGTGGTCTCGGGCGAGGCCGGCGGCATTACGCAGCATATCGGCGCCTACCAGGTGACGACGCCCGCCGGCAATAAGGTGACGTTCATCGACACGCCGGGCCACGAGGCGTTCACCGCCATGCGGGCCCGCGGTGCGAAGGTGACGGACATCGTCGTGCTCGTCGTTGCCGCCGACGACGGCGTCATGCCGCAGACCGTCGAGGCCATCAATCACGCCAAGGCGGCCGGCGTGCCGATCATCGTAGCGATCAACAAGATCGACAAGCCGCAGGCCGATCCGACCCGCGTGCGCACCGAACTTCTGCAGCACGAGATCGTCGTTGAGAGCATGTCGGGTGAAACGCTGGACGTGCCGGTATCGGCGCTGAAGCGCACCAATCTCGACAAGCTGCTCGAGGCCATCCACCTGCAGGCCGAGATGCTCGACCTCAAGGCCAACCGGAACCGGTCGGCCGAAGGCATCGTCGTCGAGGCGAAGCTGGAGCGTGGCCGCGGTCCCGTCGGTACGGTGCTGGTGCAGCGCGGCACGCTGAAGGTCGGCGACATCGTCGTCGCCGGCATGGCGTGGGGACGCGTGCGCGCCCTGATCGACGAGACGGGCGCCAACGTTCCGCAGGCCGGGCCATCCATTCCGGTCGAGATCCTCGGCTTCGATTCCGCTCCCGAAGCCGGCGATCAGTTCGCCGTCGTCGAGAACGAGGGCCGCGCCCGCGAGATCACCGACTACCGCGTACGCAAACGCCGCGACACGATGGGTTCCGCGGGAACGCCGCGTACGCTCGAGCAGATGATGCAGTCTCTGAAGGAGACTGGCCGCAAGGACTTCACGCTGCTGGTCAAAGGCGACGTGCAGGGTTCGGTCGAAGCCATCGCCGGCTCGCTCCGCAAGCTCGGCACCGACGAGGTCGCCGCGCAGATCGTCCACTCGGGCGTCGGCGGCATCACCGAGTCCGACGTGGCGCTGGCCAATGCGTCGAAAGCCGTCGTCGTCGGCTTCAACGTTCGCGCCAACGCGCAGGCGAAAGCGCTCGCCGAGCGCGATGGCATCCAGATCCGCTATTACAACATCATCTACGATCTGGTCGACGACGTGAAAGCGGCGATGTCGGGCCTCCTCGCACCGACCATTCGCGAGATCTACCTGGGCAAGGCGGAGATCCTCGAGGTGTTCAACATCTCGAAGACCGGCAAGGTCGCCGGCTGCCGCGTCACGGAAGGCAAGGTCGAGCGTGGCGCCAAGGTGCGCCTCATCCGCGACGACGTCGTGATCCACGAGGGCACGCTCTCGACCCTGAAGCGCTTCAAGGACGAGGTGAAGGAAGTGCCCGCCGGCCAGGAATGCGGTATGGCGTTTGCCAACTACCAGGACATCCGCGCCGGGGATCACATCGAGTGCTTCACCATCGAGACGGTGACGCGCTCGCTCTAGTGACCAGGTTCAATAAGTCAGGGTGTCGGATCCGCAGGGTCTGACACCACATTTTAGGCAACCGACCGCGGTCCGATCCCGCGGCGGATTCCGAAGAACAAGCCAGTGACCCGATCCAAGAAATCGCAATCCGCACCGCCATCGCAGCGGCAACTCCGCATCGGTGAGCTCATCCGCCACAAGCTGGCGGAGATGCTGACGCGCGGCGAGATCCATGACGACGTCATCGCCTCGCACGTCATTACCGTACCCGAGGTGCGGCTTTCGCCCGACCTCAAGCTCGCCACCGCCTTTGTCGTCACGCTCGGCGACGCGGACATCAAGGAGGTGCTGGCGGCGTTGGAGCGCAACAAGCGCTACATTCGTGCCGAGCTGGCGCAAGCCGTCAATCTGAAGTTCGCGCCCGACATCCGCTTCCGCCGCGACGAGACCTTCGAGGAAGCGAGTCGCATCGATGCGCTGCTGGCGAGCGCCAAGGTCCGCCAGGACGTGGAGAAGGGATAGGCCGTGAATCGCGAGCTGACGTATCAGATGCCGTTCGAGCGGCTCGTGCGCCTCAGCAGGTCTGCGGGACGCAAGGCCCACGCGACGTCATGGTTCGGTTATTGGGCGGTGATCGGCCTGTTCTGTGCGGCGCTGGCCCTGATCATGGTCTACGACGAGGCCGTTCAGGACTGGCAAAGGTCGTTTGGCCTGCCCTGGTTCGCGGCCTTCGTGATCATCGTGGTGGTTTATGTCTCCGCGCTCTGGGCATTGCGGCGCTATGCGCTGCGCCAGATGAAGGGTCGCGCCAACTACGACTCGACTGTGCGCATGCGCCAGGACGACGGCGGCCTTCGCTTTGCGACCGACGCCATCGAGTATTATCTGAAGTGGCAGGGCATCAGCCAGATGCTGATGGAGAAGGACGGCGTCGCCGTCTCACACGGCAATCTCTTCTTCCTCGTTCCCAACGGCGCTTTCGCCAGTCTCGATGAGCGCGACGCGTTCGTGCGCGCCGTCTTCGGACGACTGAGCGCAGCGGCGCGGGCGCGGAGCGAGAAGCATGTCGGCCCGGTGCTGACTGGAACAGTTGGGGCCCAAGCGTGACACGCCGCAAGAAGGGCAACCCGGTGCATGGCTGGGTGGTGCTCGACAAACCGATGGGTATGACGTCGACGCAAGCGGTCGGCGCGGTGCGCCGGCTGTTCGAGGCGCAGAAGGCCGGCCACGCCGGCACCCTCGACCCGCTGGCGACGGGCATCCTGCCAATCGCCCTCGGCGAGGCGACGAAAACGGTGCCGTTCGCCGTCGACGGCGAGAAGGCCTACCGCTTCACTATGCGCTTCGGCGTCGAGACCGATACCGACGACGCCGAGGGTAAAGTCGTGCGCACCTCAGGCGTGCTGCCGACGCTAGAGGAGATCGAGAGCGTCCTTCCCGACTTCACCGGCGAGATCAGCCAGGTGCCGCCGGCATTCTCGGCCATCAAGGTTGATGGCGAGCGCGCCTACGATCTTGCTCGCGCTGGCGAGGCCGTGGTGCTCGAGCCGCGTTGGATCGTCGTCGAGGACCTGCGCCTCGTCGATATGCCGGACGCGGCGACGGCGGTGCTGGAGGCCGAGTGCGGCAAGGGCACCTACGTGCGGGCCCTGGCGCGCGACATCGGCCGGGCATTGGGCAGCGCCGCTCACGTCATCGCGCTCAGGCGGACGCGCGTAGGTCCATTCGACGAGCAAATGTCCGTGCAACTCGCCGCCCTGCACGATGCGGCCGAGGCCGGCGACCTCGGCAGTCTCCTGCAGCCGGTCGAGGCGGCGCTGGACGATCTTCCTGGGTTGAGCGTCGGTCCGGGTGATGCCGTAAGCCTTGCCCGCGGGCAGGCAGTCCTGGTGCGCGGCCGTGACGCGCCGGTGCTCAACGGTGCTGCCTACGCGCACTTCAAAGGCCGCATCCTGGCCCTCGGAGAGCTCGAAAAGGGCGCCTTCCGGCCCACGCGCGTCTTCAATTTCGGCTGAATGGACGGGCGAGCGGCTTGATGGGCGGCCGTTAACACTTTACCGGGCCATTTGCGAGCCGATTTATGCTCGCGACGGCGGGCGGCTCGTGTATAAGACGCCCACCATATGGCGACCCTGCTGGACGACATCCCGGCCGTGGCCGCCCCCCTAGGGCAACGCCCTATCCCACACTCATCAGAAAGGATGCCCGATGTCGATTTCCGCTGAGCGCAAGACCGCGCTCATCAAAGACAATGCTACGAAGGCCAATGATACCGGCTCGCCAGAGGTCCAGATTGCCATCCTCACGGAGCGCATCAATCACCTCACCGAGCACTTCAAGACCCACAAGAAAGACAACCACTCGCGCCGCGGCCTCCTCAAGATGGTGAGCCAGCGCCGCCAGTTGCTCGACTACGTGAAGCGCAAGAACGAGCAGCGCTACCAGGGCATCATCGAGAAGCTCGGCATCCGCCGCTGACGACAGGCGCGCGGAAGGCCGGAAGCGTCAGTGACCAAGGCCCTCCGCCCGCATCTTACGAGGCTTTCAGCCTCGCCGCCTCGGCTGTGACCGAGAGCTCGCGCATCCGGCAATCCGGCCGATGTGCATCGCTACGAGCAAGAGAAAGAAAGAGCCAACATGTTCGACATCCATCGAGTTGAAATCGACTGGGGTGGGCGCAAGCTCATGCTGGAAACCGGCCGCATGGCGCGCCAGGCCGACGCGGCCGTCTACGCCCAATACGGCGAGACCAGCCTCCTCGCCACCGTTGTCGCCGCTAAGGCCCCGAAGCCCGGCGTCGACTTCTTCCCCCTCACCGTGAACTACCAGGAGAAGACCTTCGCTGCGGGCAAGATCCCCGGCGGCTTCTTCAAGCGCGAAGGCCGTCCCTCCGAGAAGGAGACGCTCACCTCCCGCCTCATCGACCGCCCCATTCGCCCGCTGTTCGTCGAGGGCTTCAAGAACGAGACGCAGGTCGTCGTCACCGTGCTGTCGCACGACATGGAGAACGACCCTGATATCCTGGCGTTGGTCGCTTCCTCGGCGGCGCTGACGCTGTCGGGCGTGCCGTTCCTTGGCCCGATCGCCGCCGCTCGTGTCGGCCTCATCGCCGGCGAGTTCGTCTTGAACCCCATGCTCGACGAGATGCCGGAAAGCTCTCTCGACCTCGTCATCGCCGGCACCACCGACGCCGTGATGATGGTCGAATCCGAGGCCAAGGAGCTTGACGAGAAGCAGATGCTCGAGGCCGTCATGTTCGGCCACAAGCACTTCCAGCCGGTCATTCAGGCGATCATCAAGCTCGCCGAGAAAGCTGCCAAGGAGCCGTGGGATATCAAGCTTCCCGACGCTAAGAAGTACGCCGCGCAGGTGAAAGAGATCGCCGACGCCGATCTGCGCAAGGCCTTCGCCACCAAGGAGAAGCAGAAGCGCTACGACCTGGTGAAAGAAGCCGAGACCAAGCTCAAGGCCGGCATCGAGATCCCCGACGATCCGACCGAGAAGGTGCTGCTCGGCGACACCATCAAGGCGCTGAAGAGCGACATCGTTCGCGGCGACATCTTGAAGACCGGCCGCCGCATCGACGGCCGCGACCTGAAGACGGTCCGTCCCATCGTCTCCGACGTGCACGTCCTGCCGCGCACGCACGGCTCGGCGCTCTTCACTCGCGGCGAGACCCAGGCACTCGTCGTCGCCACGCTCGGCACGGGCGAGGACGAGCAGTTCATCGACGCGCTCGAGGGTACCCGCAAGGAGCGCTTCATGCTCCACTACAACTTCCCGCCCTACTCGGTCGGCGAGACGGGCCGCATGGGCTCGCCCGGCCGCCGCGAGATCGGCCACGGCAAGCTCGCCTGGCGCGCCGTGCGCCCCGTGATGCCGGAGCAGGAAGAGTTCCCCTACACCATCCGCCTCGTCTCGGAGATCACCGAGTCGAACGGCTCCTCGTCGATGGCCACCGTCTGCGGCAGCTCGCTGGCGCTGATGGATGCCGGCGTACCGATCAAGGCGCCGGTGGCAGGCATCGCCATGGGCCTCATCAAGGAAGGCGAGGAGTTCGCCGTGCTGTCCGACATCCTCGGCGACGAGGATCACCTCGGCGACATGGACTTCAAGGTGGCCGGCACCGAGAAGGGCGTCACCTCGCTGCAGATGGACATCAAGATCACCGGCATCACCGAGGAGATCATGCGGATCGCGCTCGACCAGGCGCGTGAAGGCCGCTTGCACATTCTCGGCGAGATGGCGAAGGCACTGACTACGTCTCGCACCGAGCTCGGTGAGCACGCGCCGCGCATCGAGACGATCAAGATCCCGACCGACAAGATCCGTGAGGTCATCGGTTCGGGCGGCTCGGTCATCCGCGAGATCGTGGCTGAGTCCGGGGCCAAGATCGACATCGAGGACGACGGGACGGTGAAGGTCGCCGCCTCGAAGCGCGAGTCGATCGACGCTGCACTGAAGCGCATCCGTGAGATCACCTCCGAGCCGGAAGTCGGCACGATCTACAAGGGCAAGGTCGTCAAGATCATGGACTTCGGCGCCTTCGTGAACTTCTTCGGCGCCAAGGACGGCCTCGTTCACATCTCGCAGCTCGCTCCGGGCCGGCCTGCCACCGTCGGCGAGGTCGTCAAGGAGGGCCAGGAGGTCTACGTGAAGCTCCTGGGCTTCGACGAGCGCGGCAAGACGCGTCTGTCGATGAAGATCATCGACCAGACCACCGGTGAGGAAATCCCCCGCGCCGAGGGCGAGGAGCCGGACCAGGAGTTCAGCGCATCGCGGCCGCCGCGTCGCGATCGTGAAGGCGGCGGTGGCGGCGGTGGGCGTGATCGCCGACCGCGCCGCGACCGCGAGGCCAGCTAAGCGTCAAGTTCGGAAAGCAAACAGACCGCCGGAGAAATCCGGCGGTCTTTGTTTTTGCGCGCGGTGTCTGCACCGCCCGGAGATGGAACCCCTGCTGTCTCGACAAGCAATTGCTGCCCACCTTCGCTTTGCGGGCATGTTTTGTCCGTCGCCACATTGTATGACGGCTGCGATTTGACTAGCAGCTGCGCGGCAGCGGCCTGCGGGTGACGCTCTGTGACGCGGCACGGCGGATCGCGGCGGCGTCGATTAACGTGGTTAAGTAGCCGGCGCGGCGCACGTCGCCGTACATTGGCGTGCTTTTCACCACGCTGTGCCCTGCGCGTGACTACGGCAGTCGGGGCCCTGGGCTACGACAGAACCTCCACGACATCGAGGACAGGAGAGACTTCCATGATGCGTACGAGCTTTGTCGGATTGTCGCTCGCCGTTGCGCTCGCCGGAGTTGCGACCTGGTCCACCGCCGACGCCGGTTGCCGGCGCGCCGGAGGCGTGGCGACGATGGTCACCAAGGACCTGGCGGTCTTCATGGCCAACGCCGCGCTGAAGAACTCCATCGCCGACCACGGCGAGCGCCCCTCCGGGCCGGTGCAGTTGAAGTGCACGGACGACACGCTGACCACGACGTGCACGGCGCGCCGCCAGGCCTGCAAGTAAGGCTGCATCAACGCCGATGCGCGGGGTTTGAAGAAACTTGGACGGCTCCGCCTAAGGCGTTTTTCGTGGCCTATGGGTATCCTTATCCAGACACTTGATCTGGAGATACCCTATGCATCGTTATCTTCCCCTCTGCGCCGTTGCTGGCGCCCTGGCGTTGTGCGCCGTGGTGCTCGGCACGCCGGCGCAGGCCATGCCGGCGGCAGGGCTGAGCGTGCCCGGTAACTCGGTGCACGCCGCGACGATCGTCGACCAGGCAGGCTGGCGCCGCTGGCGTTGGCACCGCAACTGGTGGTGGCGCTGGCGCCGCTGGTGAGCTGAGCGAATAGGGGGCGGCATCCATGCCGCCCCAGCCTCTTGCTCACTCGGCCAGCAACGCCTTCTCGATCGCCGCCTCGCCGGAGATCATCTTCCAGAAGGCCATCATCTTCGCCGCGTCGTGGAATTCCTCGATGCGCGCGATCCTGTTGCCGCGGTAGGTGACCAGCTGACGATAGGAGCCGACGAGCGTGTGGTGCGTCGTCTTGTGGCGAATGTAACATTCGATCATCGAGCGGCCGACGCCGTCGCTGTAGCGGAAGTACTCAGGCACCGAAACACTTTCGGCGACGTCGACGACCGCCCGTAGCATTTGGCGCAGGGCCTGCTTGCCCTCGATCGCGAGCGGGCCGCCGTCCGGGCCACCCGTATTGCAGTAGTAGGAGAGATCGTCGGCGTAGTGACTGAGCACGCCCTCGACATCCCCGCGGCTCCAAGCGGCATGCGACGACTCCAGGATCATCCTGGCGCGATGTTCGTCCAACTGCATGTCAACTGTCCCTCCCGCCAGACAGTCGTCTCGTGAAACCGAATGGCCATCCGCCCGAAATCAGGTTCCTCGGAACTCCTCGTCGACTACCCATCCCTAGAAATCGATCGCGCTTATAGTGGCCATAGGTCGAGTTCATAAGACACTCTGAACTTCATGGTTGCATCTTGCCACGATGCAACCGCAAGACAAGTCTTGCGTATGTTGAAAGTCAGCGCGCGGAGCGAGTGGAATGCTCATGGTGTAGTTCGGCAATTTGCCTCTCGCTCGGCATTAGTGGCGCTTTTCCGGCAGCAATGCCGGCGAAACGCCCCATGTTTGGCCGCGGGGGCATTTTTCCCGACCGAAATCGGCTCCGAATTCCGGCTTCAGGCGAGTTCAATTTCGGTTACGGACAACACCTGTGACGGCATTTCCGCTGTTGCGTCGTCATTCGCCCAAACGGCCTGGGCGCTCCGGCTGGCACCTGTCCCCTCGACGTCGACCTCGCTGAACCCGGCAGTGCGGAGCCGCTCAGCAATCATGTCGTTGCTCGCGAAGCTTTCCAGCAATCCGAGAGAAAGCGTGGCCTGATAGCGCCGACCGCGCCTGACGGTAAATTTGGGCAATGGGGTCTCCTTTGTTGGCGGTTGGACCAACATATTGCCATGCCTCGTGGCCCCGTGGACGAGGCGTGAAGGCGCAACTAGTCTCCGCCCGGGAATTGGGAGCTTATGAATGTCGAAAAGGACGGCGGTGATCGTCGGATCGACCGGTGCGATCGGGCGCCAACTCATGCCGTTGCTGGAGGCTTCGCCCCGTTTCGACAAACTGGTGGTGCTGCATCACCGGCCGACACCCTACTCCCGGACGCCGAGGGTCGATGAGCGGATCGTCGATTTCGCCCGCCTGCCGGCCCCCGCGGCCGGCGAGGACATCGAAGCCGTGTTCTGCTGCATCGGCACAACCCAGAAGAAGGCCGGCTCGACCGAGGCCTTCCAGCGCGTGGACCGCGACATCCCTATCGCGTTGGCGCGCTGGGCGGCCGCCAACGGCGCCACCACCTTCGTCGGCATCAGCTCGGTCGATGCTAGTGCCTCGGCCCGCAGCGTCTATCTCAAGACCAAGGGACAGATGGAGGCCGGCGTGGCCGGCGCCGGGCTCGGCTCGGCCTATATCCTCCGCCCCTCACTGCTCGCCGGCGGGCGCGACGAGTTCCGCCTGGCCGAGAGGATCGGCAATCGGGCGCTGGCGGTGATCGGTCCCTTGATGCTCGGCCCGGTACGCAAGTATCGGGCAGTGCACACGAAAACCGTCGCCAAGGCGATGCTGGTGTGTGCCGAGCGTGCCGCTCCCGGCATCCACATTGTCGAGTCGGACGTCATCCAGGCGCTCGGCGCGGGTTAGCGCGGGTCCTTGTCGATCGCCTCGCGGCGAACGATTTCTCGGCTATCCTTAACCAAGAGCCGCGATGGCTTTCGGGCCACCCCCGTCCAAGAAAGCAACTTTAAGCAGGCGCGCGACACAGTGCAGCCTTTCCCCGTATCCTAACGCCGATTAGCCGTTGGCGCGCGAGCGTCCGTGAGAAGAAGGCCATATGAAGATCGTCATCGCCCCCGACTCCTTCAAAGAAAACCTGACCTCTCTGGAAGTGGCGGGCGAACTGGAAACCGGACTGAAGCGGGTCTGGCCCAACGCGACATATGTGAAAGTGCCGATGGCCGACGGCGGTGAAGGCACAGTGCAGTCGCTCGTCGACGCAACCGGCGGCCAGATCGTCAAGGTCGAGGTCTCCGGCCCAATGGGCGCCAGGGTCATGGCCTCCTACGGCCTCCTCGGCGACGGCAAGACAGCGGTCATCGAGATGGCCGAAGCTTCGGGCCTGCCGCTGGTTCCCAAGGAGCAGCGCAACCCGCTTATCGCCACCACGTTCGGCACCGGCGAGCTGATCGCCGACGCGATCAAGCGCGGCGTGCACGAGATCATCCTCGGCATCGGCGGTTCGGCGACCAACGACGCGGGAGCCGGTCTTGCCCAGGCTCTGGGCGTGCGTTTCCTGAACTTCGGCGGCGCACCGATCCCCGACCTCATCGCCGGCGGCCACCTCGACAAGGTGCAGGCCGTCGACATGTCGATGGCGAACCCGGGACTGGCCAAGATCCACATCTCCGTCGCCTGCGACGTCACCAATCCGCTGTGCGGCGAGAAGGGCGCCTCGCGCGTGTACGGTCCCCAGAAGGGCGCCACGCCGGAGATGGTCGAGCAGCTCGACAAGAACCTCGCGCACTTCGCCCACGTCATTAAGCGCTCGATCGGCCAGGACGTCATTGACCGCCCCGGCGCCGGCGCCGGCGGCGGCATCGGTGCCGGTCTCATGGCGTTCACCAATGCCACCCTGAAGCGCGGCGTCGAGCTGGTCGTCGCGGCGACGCGGCTTGAGGAGCACATGCGGGGCGCCGACCTCGCCATCACGGGTGAGGGTCGCGTCGACTTCCAGACCGCCTTCGGCAAGACCCCATCGGGTGTCGCTGCCGCAGCGAAGAAACATGGCGTACCCGTCGTCGCCATCGGCGGCGGCCTGGCGGACGATGCCGGCGGCGTGTTCCAACACGGCATCGACGGCCTGGAGACGGCGACGCCCAATGCGATGCCGCTCGACGTAGCGATCAAGAAATCGCGCCAGTACCTGCAGGATGCCGCCGAGCGGGCCGCGCGGCTGATCATCATTGGCCAGCGGATGTCGAAGTCCGTCTGAGGCGGATGCAACGCGAACGATCTCAGACGCCCGGTTAAGTATCGAGGGGCCGCGCGTATGGGCAGACAAGGATTCTCAGGATAGGCTGCCTACCCATTGAAACCGCACGCGTTTAGTCGTGGCGGGGGGTAGTCATGAAATCGCTCGTGCCGCATCTAGCGATGGCGCCGCATTTCGCGGCGCTGCTCAAGCTTGCCGGGCCGTCCGCCTTCGTGGCGACGCGCGCGGCGGCTCCTGCGGCACCCGAGGCAGGCGAAATCACCAATTGGGAAGGCGGCGTCACCTATCGGCCCGCAGTCGTCGTCCGGCCGCAAACGATCGACGATGTCGTGCGGGTGATGAAGGACGCGGTGAAATATCCCTCGCCCGTGCGCGCGGTCGGAAAGCTGCATTCACCCGCACCCTGCTCCGCCGACGACGGCGGCACCATGCTGGACATGACCGGCACGTCGCGGATCATCGAGATCGGCCACGACTTCGTCACTGCCGAAGCCGGCGCGCTCTACATCGACGTGGCCGAGGAGCTGGCGCGTCACGGCAAGCAGTTTCACATCAACACCGAGATCGGCAACGTCACGCTCGGCGCGGTTGCCTGCGCCGCGACCAAGGACAGCTCGCTCATCGGCACCTCGCACTGGGGACAGGTGAGCTCGTTCGTCTCGGGCCTCAAGATCGTCAAGCCCGACGGCAGTGTCGCGAGCTACAACGAGGCCGATGATCCCGACGAGATGCGTTTGCTCCGCTCGAGCTACGGGCTGCTCGGCGTGCTCGTCGAGGTGACGCTGCGCGTCAAGCCGATGACGGCGGTCTACGCCAAGCACCGGGTCTACACGATCGAGGAGTTCCGCACGGCGATGCCCGAGCTGATCGCGCAGCGCAACGCCTTGATGATGTACTTCTACCCCTTCACGCAAAAGGTGATGGTGGAGGAGCGGCGCGAGCTGCCGGGCGTCAAGCCGACGTCGTCAGGCCGCTGGTGGCTGCGTAATGCCTTCTGGCGCAACCTCGGTCCCATGTTCACGATCATGATCGCGCGGGGTGCGCGCGGCCATCCGATCGAGCACCGCGTGCGCGCCGTCTACGATTTCCTGATCTGCCGGTGGACGAGCATGCTCGTCGGCGGCAAGGCCACGTATCCGCAGCTGCAGATCATCCGCCACCAGGAGAAGCCGGGCCTCTACAAGTTCGTCTTCTCGATGTGGTCGTTCGACGAAAAGCAGTTCTTCGACACGTTCGAGGCGTACAGCCGCTTCTGCCGCGAGCACGCCGAGCGCACCGGCTTCCGTTGCGACCTGCCGGCGGTCGGCTACCGCATGGTGCAGGACAAGAACGCGTTGCTCTCGTTCTCGCACGACGCGCCGGCGATCAGCATCGATCCGGTGTCGACGGGCGGTGCGGGCTGGGACGAGTTTCTCAAGGCATTCAACGCCTTTGCCAGCGCGCACAACGGCCATCCGCTGTTCAACCAGACGAAGCATCTGACGCCCGAGCAGGTCGGCAAGGCCTATGGCAAGCGCTGGGCCGAGTTCGCGGTGGCGCGGCGCGCGCGCGATCCCGGCAATCGGTTGCTATCGAGCTACTTCGCCAAGCTGCTGACCAGCGCCGGCTCGCCCTGATCAGATGATGCTCTTGGCGTAGAGGTCGGTGCGCCGGTCGCGGAAGAAGCCCCAGTCGGCGCGATAGCTCGCGATCTCGTCGAGATCGAATGTGTGCACCAGCACGCCCTCCTCCGTCGCGTTGAAGCTCTCGACGATCTCGCCGCGGTGGTCGGCAATGAACGAGTGGCCGTAGAATCGCTGCTTCGCGCCGTCGTTGTCTTCGAGCCCAATGCGATTGGCGGCGACGATCGGCACCGCGTTCGACACGGCATGCCCCTGCATCGCCCGCTGCCACTGCAGGTGCGTGTCGAGCGCCGCGTCGTATGGCTCCGACCCGATGGCGGTCGGATAGAACAGCACCTCGGCGCCGGCCACGGCCATGGCGCGCGCCGTCTCGGGGAACCACTGGTCCCAGCAGATGCCGACGCCGATGTGGCCCGCCTTCGTGTTCCAGGTCTTGAAGCCGGTGTCGCCGGGGCGGAAATAGTACTTCTCCTGGTAACCCGGGCCGTCGGGGATGTGGCTCTTGCGGTAGACGCCGAGGATCTTGCCGTCCGTGTCGGCGATGGCGACGCTGTTGTAATAGCGCGGGCCGTCCCTTTCGAAGAACGAGATGGGGATGACGATCTTCAGCTCCGCAGCGAGCTTCTGCAGCGCCAGCACGCACGGATGCTCGCCGACTGGATGCGCGGTGGTGAACCACTTCGGGTCCTGCTTGGTGCAGAAATAGATGCCCTGGAACAGCTCCGACGGCAGCACCACCTGCGCACCGCCCGTCACCACCTCGCGCACGAAGGCTTCCGTCCTCGCGATGTTGTCGCGCAGGTCGTGGCCGTACCAGGTCTGGATCGCGGCGACGGTGAGCGTGCGGTTGGCCATCTAGTGTCCCGACTCCCAAGTTCGCCAGAGTTCGATGCTAGGGTCCAGAGCGAACTTCGGAGTCATAAGGGACACTAGAATCATGGCCTTGCTAGTGTGATTCAGATCGAGAGATTCGCTCGATCCCAGGCCGCTTGTGAAGGCGAATTTCTCGATCATCACACTAGCGCGGCTCCTGCTGGGTGATGCAGTGGAACGAGCCACCGCCCGCCGTGCCGGCGCCGAGCAGTCCTTGCGAGGGCACGCCGACCACCTTGTGATCGGGGAACACGGCCTGCAGCGCGGCCAGCGCCGGTTCTTGCGTCGCCGTGCCGTACACCGGCACCACGACAAGGCCGTTGGCGATGATGAAGTTCATGTGCGAGGCCGGCGACACCTCGCCATGCGCATTGCGATAGAGCCCGACGCCGGGGATGCGCGCCACCTGGAGCTTGCGACCCGACGCATCCGTCGCCGCGGCGAGGGTCGCCGCGATCGCGTCGAGCGTCTCCTTGTTCGGGTCGTCGTCGCCGGCCGCGGCCTGGCAGACGACGCGCCCCGGGCCGACGAAGCGCGCGATGTTGTCGATGTGCCCGTCGGTATGGTCGTTCTTCAGGCCCTCGTCGATCCAGATGATCTTCCGGGCGCCGAACGCCTCGGCGAGCGCCGCTTCCGCCTGCTCGCGCGTCCAGCCGTTGCGGTTGGGGTTCAGCAGGGTCTGCCGCGTGGTGAGGATCGTGCCCTCGCCGTCGTGGTCGATGGCGCCGCCCTCCAGCACGAAATCGAAGCGCCGGATATCCGTCTCGGAGACGCGCGCGATGTCGTCGCCGACGGTCGCGTCGTCGGGCAGATCGTACTTGCCACCCCAGCTATTGGTGGCGAAGCGCAGTGCCACTTGACCCAAATGCGTGCGCGCGAAGATGGGGCCCGTGTCGCGCAGCCAGATGTCTCCGTACCGGGCCTGCACGAATTCGCAGGTGCCCCCGAGCGCCGCGCGCGCGGAAGCCTCCGCCTCCGGCCCGTTGACCAAGAGGCGTACCTTGTTCGCTTCGGCCAGGGCCGTGACCAGCGCCGCCACGTCGCGGCGCGGCGCCTCGAGGTCGCCGTTCCACTCGTCGGCGTCCGCCGGCCAGGCGGTCCACACCGCTTTCAGCAGCGCCCACTCGGGCGGCACGGTGATCGTCGTCGTTTCGGTCGCGTCAGGCAGCATCTTCACTCTCGGTGGCGCTCGTTCGCCGATGAATAGCGGGCCGAGGGCCCGAAGGGGAGGCTCATATCGTGCCTATGGACCCGTTTCGCCAGTGGCACGTCGCCCTATCCGTGCGGAATTTGGTCTCGTTCGGCTCTACCGAGCGCGGCTGCAACTCCTGCCACGGGATTGCCGGTGCGCGAATATTTGCCTCGTCCGCGTGAAGGTTTTGTTTGCCCTAGCCGGAGGTCGGCCGGCCGTGCTGAGCCTCTCGTCATACCTTGCCGGGTAAGCAAATCACAGCTCGCCGGATCAGCGGCGGCGACAGGATTTCTCCCGGAGGAAACATCATGGGTCGTAGCTCGGCTCTGGCGCTGGCGGCAGGCCTTTCACTCGGCGTTCTCGGTTTGGCAAGCGACGCGGACGCGCGTGGTGGCGGTTTCGGCGGCGGTCACTTCGGTGGCGGCTTTGGCGGCGGCTTCGGTGGCGGTCATTTCGGCGGTATGCGCGACTTCGGCGGCGGCATGCGCGATTTCCGCCCCGAGGCGTTCCATCCCGAACACATGGAGGACCGGCGTCCGGCTGAGGACCACCGCGCCACGGACGATCGCCGGCCGGCCGATGACCACCAGGCAGACGACCATCGCGCCGACGATGCCCGCGACCACGCCGACGACCATCGCGCTGATGACATGCGCGACCACGCTGCCGATGACCACCACGATGCCCAGGACCGTCGCGACGATCGGCATGACGATCTCGCCAATCACTGGAACAACTGGCATCAGCCGGTGAACGTCGGCCGCTGGGACCACAACGCGTTCTGGAACAACAATTGGAACGCCCGCAATTTCAACTGCTACAACTGCCGCTTCGGATGGGTCGGACCGGTCTTCTGGCCGTTCGCCTGGGGCGACATGTGGTCGTTCGCCTGGTGGCCGTACGCGGCGACCGCGCCGTTCTGGAACTACAACGTCGACTACATCATGGGCGGCCTGTTCTGGCCCAATGGCGCGTATGCTTGGCCGTCGGGCGGCTACGGCGCCTCCGCCTGGACGCAGACCGACAGCGACTATACCTACGCCCGTCAGTCGCATCAGGACATCTACGCCGCCGGGCCGGCGAACAGCGCAGCTGGCAGCAATAACCAGGGCTCCGTCGCTGACGACAGCCAGAACCAGGATGTCGCCACGTGCAGCGGCTTTGCGCCGGGCGTGTCGGGCTTCCCGATCGACAAGATCCAGGCGAGCGTGAAGCCCGAAGGCGCGCAACTCGCCGACCTGAAGGCGCTGAAGGCCGCCTCCACCAAGGCGGAGGACATCCTCAAGGCGTCGTGCCCCAGCTCGCCGCCGCTGACCCCGGTGAGCCGACTTGATGCGCTGCAGAAGCGGCTCGGCGCGATGGTGCAGGGCCTCGACCTCGTGCGTGCGCCGCTCACCAAGTTCGACGGCTCGCTGTCCGCCGATCAGCGCCAGCAGCTCGACGCGCTCGGCGGCGACAAGGCATCGAACCCCGCGGCGCTCTGCTCGACGCAGAACCAGGAGTTCATCAACGTTCCGACGCAGGAGATCATCGCCACGGTCGATCCGGACGAGAAGCAGAAGGCGGCTCTCGACCAGCTCGACAGCGTCTCGGCCAAGGCTGCCGCGATGCTGCAGGCAACCTGCCCGGCGCAGGTCCCGTCATCGACCGAGGCGCGCCTCGACGCGATGGACAAGCGCCTGAAGGCGACGGTGACGGCGATGAACGAGGTGCGCCCGGCCCTGACCGGCTTCTACGACTCGCTGAGCGACGAGCAGAAGGCGCGCTTCAACACCATGCCGAGCCAGTAAGGCCTGCGATCCCCTCTCCCCTAAAAATGGGGAGAGGGCCAGGGTGAGGGGCAGCCTCAACCAATCCGTCATTCCCGCGCGGCGGGAACCCAGGTCACTTCTCAGCTTGTATCTGACCGCTCGTTCTTCTTCCGTCATCCCGGCGCAGGCCGGGATCCACGCAAGTCCCCGCACCTGCCCGATTGAAGGTCCGGTGCACACCTCAACGCGAGCGCCCGCTGAAGCTGGCGTGGGTCCCGGCCTGCGCCGGGATGACGTTCTCGCTTAGCTGTCGAGCTTTACGTAGCGCAGGCGCAGGGCGTTGGTGATGACGCTCACCGACGACAGCGCCATGGCGGCCGCCGCGAACACCGGCGACAGCAGGATGCCGAACGCCGGATAGAGTACGCCCGCTGCGATTGGCACGCCGGCAGCGTTGTAGACGAACGCAAAGAACAAGTTTTGGCGGATGTTGCGCATCACCGCTTCGGAGAGATGCCGCGCCCGCACGATACCCTGCAGGTCACCCTTCAACAGCGTGATCCCGGCGCTCTCGATGGCGACATCGGTACCCGTGCCCATGGCGATGCCGACGTCGGCGGCAGCCAGCGCCGGTGCATCGTTGACGCCGTCGCCGGCCATGGCGACGATGCGGCCTTCCTTCTGCAGCTTCTCGACCACCGCGCTCTTCTGATCGGGCAGCACCTCGGCGGCGATCTCATCGATGCCGAGCCGGCGGCCGATGGCTTCGGCCGTTGTGCGGTTGTCGCCGGTCAGCATGACCACGCGCAGACCGTCGGCGCGCAGCGGGGCAAGCGCCGCCGCGGTCGAGGCCTTGACCGGATCGGCGATGGCGATGACGCCGGCGACCCTGCCGTCCACGGCGACGAAAATCGACGTGGCGCCTTCGCCGCGGAACGTCTCCGCCTGCGGCTCCAAGGGAGCGGTGGCGATGCCCAGCTCAGCGAGAAAGCGCGGGTTGCCGAGCGCAACGCGCTGGCGCTCGACCATGCCGACGGCGCCCTTGCCGGTCGGCGAGTCGAAGCCCATGACGCGGGCAAGCTCGATGTTGCGCTCCTTGGCAGCGGCGACGATCGCCGCCGCCAGCGGGTGCTCGCTCGCCACCTCGACACTGGCCGCGAGCTTCAGCACCGCCGTCTCGTCGAAGCCTTCGGCCGGGACCACGGCGACGACCTTCGGCTTGCCTTCGGTGAGCGTGCCGGTTTTGTCGACCACCAATGTGTCGACCTTCTCCATGCGCTCCAGGGCTTCCGCGTTCTTGATCAGCACGCCGGCTTGGGCGCCGCGCCCGACGCCGACCATGATCGACATGGGTGTTGCGAGCCCGAGGGCGCACGGACAAGCGATGATGAGCACCGTCACCGCAGCGACGAGGCCGTAGGCGAGGCGCGGCTCCGGCCCGAACGTCGCCCAGGCGATGAAGGCGATGACGGCGACGAGGATCACCAGAGGAACGAACCAGCCGGAAACCTGATCGGCGAGGCGCTGGATCGGCGCGCGCGAGCGCTGCGCCTGGGCCACCATCTGCACGATCTGCGCCAGCATGGTGTCGCGGCCGACCTTGTCGGCGCGCATGACGAAGGAGCCCGACTGGTTGAGCGTCCCGGCGATCACCTTGGCGCCGACGTCCTTGCTCACCGGCATCGACTCGCCGGTCACCATCGATTCATCGAGCGAGGAGCGGCCGTCGAGGATCGTGCCGTCGACCGGCACCTTGTCGCCGGGCCGCACGCGGAGCCGGTGGCCGACGACAACCTCGTCGAGCCCGACGTCCTCGTCCTCGCCGTTGTCCTTAACGCGTCGCGCCGTCTTGGGTGCAAGGTCGAGCAGAGCGCGGATGGCGCCCGAAGTCTGCTCGCGCGCGCGCAGCTCCAGCACCTGCCCGAGCAGCACCAGCACGGTGATGACCGCGGCGGCTTCGAAATAGACGGCGACGGAGCCATCATGACCGCGGAAGGCCGCTGGGAATATCCCCGGAGCGAGCGTCGCGATCACGCTGTAGGCCCAGGCGACGCCCGTGCCCATGGCAATCAGCGTGAACATGTTGAGGTTGCGGGTGACGAGCGACTGCCAGCCGCGCTCGAAGAACGGCCAGCCGGCCCACAGCACGGCAGGAGTCGCCAGCAGAAGTTGCAGCCAGTTGGAGAGCGTCGGCGAGATGTAGTTGTGCCATTGAAACAGGTGGCCGCCCATCTCCAGCACGAACACCGGTATCGCCAATGCCAGCGCGACCCAGAAGCGGCGCTGCATGTCGACGAGCTCGGGATGCGGGCCGTGATCGCCGGCGGATATCAGCTCCGGCTCCAACGCCATGCCGCATATCGGGCACGCGCCGGGCCCGATTTGGCGGACCTCCGGATGCATCGGGCAGGTGTAGATCGTGCCCTCGGGGACCGGCTCGAGCGGCCGCTCGTCTTTGCTCAGGTACTTGGCGGGATCGGCGATGAACTTCGTGCGGCAGCCGGCGGCGCAGAAATAGTAGGTGCGGCCCCCGTGCTCGGCGCGGAACTTGGCGGTGTGCGGATCGACGTCCATCCCGCACACCGGGTCCTTGGCCGCTTGCCCTACGGCGCCCTGCTTCTTCCCTCCCGAGCAGCAGCCCTCGTCCTTGCCGCCGTGGCCCTGCGCGTGATGGTGGGAGTGCTCGGTCATGGAAAGCTCCATGGAGAAAACGGGTTGCCCGTTGACTATGTATACCCCCCAGGGGTATAGGTCAATTATGCAGCCTGCAGCAAAAACCTCATGTCAGAAGCGCCTTGGCCGCATCGAGGGCCAGGTGCGCGGCGTCGCCCGCATGGTCGCCGAGGATCGTTACTGCATTGATGTGTTGACCCAGCTCTCGGCCATTCGCGCAGCTTTGCGCCGCGTCGAGGATGAGGTCCTGCGCGATCACGTCGGCCATTGCGTCGAGCACGCGATCAGGAGCGGCGATGCCGAGGAGCAGCGCCGCAAGGTGGCCGAGTTGATGGAAGTCTTCGCCCGCGCCGAACGTTGATGGCTAGGCGGCGAGCAGCTCGAAGGACGAAACCTCGGGCCAGAACACCCGGGCGCGCGCGCTGATCTCGGCGGGGTCGCCGGTGGTCAACAGCGTGACCGAGTGGCCGCGATCGCCCGCAATGTAGTGCGGATGCCGCGCCAGATAGTCCTCGAGGCTGTCGGCCACCACTTCCGGCTGCGACAGGATGCGAGTGAACGGCGGCAGGTGGCGGCGGAACAGATGCTCCACCAGCGGGAAGTGCGTACAACCCAATATCGCCCGATGCGGCGGCATGCCGTTGGTCTGTGCGTTGACGCCGCGCACGCCCTCCTCGACCAGCCGTTCCAGCTCGGCTTCCGGCGCCTCGTCCTCGATGGCGCCGGCAAGCTGCGAGCAGATCTGCTGCACGACGGTGACGCGGGGACAGCGCTTGCGGATTTCCTCCGGGTAGGCGTCGGAGTTGATCGTCCGCGTCGTCCCGAAAACGGCGATCAGATCGGTGTTGTACTTTTGCGGGTACTGCGGGCTCGACACGGCCCACGGCGTCTGCGTCGCCGCCTCGACCGTCGGCGCGACGATGCCGAGCACGTTGTGGCCGCGCCATTGGCTCGAAGGCAGCCATGTCTGCTGCAGATGGCGCGCGGCAACTGCCGTCGCCGTATTGCAGCCGAGCAGGACGAGCTTGCAGCCTTGCGAGAACAGCGCCTCGACGCTGGCGCGCGTGAGGTCGATCACCTCGGCCGACGGGCGGTTCCCGTAGGGAAGGTTCGCGTGGTCGCCGAGGTAGAGAAACGGCTTGTCGGGAAAGCGGTCGACAAGTGCGCGCAGCACCGTCAGTCCCCCGAGGCCTGAATCGAAGACGCCGATCATGCGCGTGTGTGAGCCGGCATCGTCACCCCGTCAAGAGGTCCGCTATTCGGCAGCTTCCGACGGCGAGCGGCCGCCCGGCGCGGCGCCGGTTTCGGTGTCGAGCCGCTTCAGTGCCTCGAGGTTCGGCATGGCGACCGTGGAATATCCACAGTCGACGAAGTGGACTTCGCCCGTCACCGCGCCCGACATGTCGGACAACAGGTACAGCGCCGAGCCACCGACCTCGTTGAGGCTGGGTGTGCGCTTCAGCGGCGCATGCTCTTTCTGATAGTTGAAGATGACGCGCGCGTCGGAGACGCCGGCGCCGGAAAGCGTGCGCATCGGGCCGGCCGACAGCGCGTTGACGCGGATGCCCTGCGGGCCGAGGTCCGCCGCGAGGTAGCGCACGGAAGCCTCCAGCGCCGCCTTGGCGACACCCATCACGTTGTAGGAAGGAACAGATTTAGTGGCGCCGCCGTAGCTGAGCGTCAGCAGCGAGCCGCCGTTCGTCATCAGCGGGATGGCGCGCTTGGCGATTTCGGTGAACGAGAAGCACGAGATCACCATGGTGTTGGTGAAGTTCTCGCGCGTGGTGTTGACGTAGCGGCCCGACAGCTCGCGCGGGTCGGAGAAGGCGAGCGCGTGCACGACGAAGTCGAGGTTGCCCCAGCTCTCCTTGATGCGCGCGAACACGCGGTCGATGCTGTCGAGGTCGAGCACGTTGGCAGGCTCGATGATCTCTGCGCCGAGGGTCTTGGCAAGGGGGAGCGCGCGGCGGCCGAAGGCGCCGTCCTGATACGTGAAGGCGAGCTCGGCGCCCTGTCCGGCCAGGATGCGGGCGATGCCCCAGGCGATCGAGCGCTCGTTGGCGACGCCCATGATGAGCCCGCGCTTGCCAGCCATGATGGGACCTGGTTTGGCGAGGTCGATTTCGGTCATGGGGAGGTCCTGTCGTTCCTTAGAATGTTTACGCAAGCCCGGATGGGCGCCGGCGGTTTCTAGCCGATCCGCGCTGGCCCGCTGTTCCCGGCGTGACGGCTTGTGATCGGGCTCGTTTCTAGCCGCTCACGCGGCGAAAAACGAGCGTGGCATTAGTTCCGCCGAACCCGAAACTGTTCGACATCACGCAGTTAAGACTAACATTATCAATGCGCTCGCGCACGATTGGCATGTCGGCCAAGGCCGGGTCGATCTCGTCGATGTTGGCGCTTTCGCAGATGAAACCGTTGTTCATCATCAGCAGCGAGAAGATCGCCTCCTGTACGCCCACGGCGCCCAGCGAATGCCCGGTCAGCGACTTGGTCGCGGCGATCTTCGGCACGTCGGCGCCGTCGAACACCTTGCGGATCGCCTCGATCTCGCGCAGGTCGCCGATCGGTGTGCCGGTGCCGTGCGGATTGATATAGTCGACCTTGCCGACGCCCTTGCCGTCCATGCCCTTGAGCGCCTGCTGCATGCAGCGCACGGCGCCTTCGCCCGAGGGGGCGACCATGTCGTAGCCGTCCGAGGTGGCGCCGTAACCGGCGACCTCACCGTAAATCCGCGCCCCGCGGGCCTTGGCGCGCTCGTATTCCTCGAGCACCACCACGCCGGCGCCGCCGGCGATGACGAAGCCATCTCTATCCTTGTCGTAGGCGCGGCTCGCCTTGGCTGGCGTGTCGTTGAACTTCGACGACATGGCACCCATCGCGTCGAACAGCACCGACAGCGTCCAGTCGAGCTCCTCGCAGCCGCCGGCGAACATCACGTCCTGCTTGCCCCACTGGATCAGCTCGGTGGCATTGCCGATGCAGTGCGCCGAGGTGGAGCAGGCCGAAGCGATCGAATAGTTGACGCCCTTGATCTGGAAGCTGGTGGCGAGCGCGGCCGAGGGGCCGGAGCACATCGCCTTTGGCACCTCGAAGGGGCCGACTTTCTTGGGGTCCTTCTCGCGCGTCACGTCGGCAGCGGCCACGATAGCGCGGGTCGACGGACCGCCCGCCCCCATGATGATGCCGGTGCGCTCGTTGATGACGTCGCTTTCCTGCAAGCCGGCGTCGCGAATCGCCTGGTCCATGGCGATGTAATTCCAGCCGACCCCGTCGCCCATGAAGCGGCGCGGCTTGCGCGGCACCTGCGTCTCCCAGTCGATGTTGGGAGCGCCGTGCACCTGACAGCGGAAGCCGAGCTCGACGTACTTGTCGGCGCGCACGATGCCGGATTTGGCCTCGCGGAGTGACGCGAGCACTTCCTGGCTGTTGTTTCCGATCGAGGAAACAATGCCCATGCCCGTGACAACCACTCGTCTCATCCGCCCATCCTCTCGGTCAGTCCGGGAAGCTTTCGGCTTCTCTTGCGCTTCGGCTCCGGCGGAAGCGAGCACGAAAAGCCATCGAGATCAAGGACTGACGGCCGCCGCCGACTCGCCGCTTTCGAACAGCCCGACGCGCAGATCGGTCGCCGTATAAATTACCTGTCCGTCCGCCTTCATGACACCGTCGGCGATGGCGAGCTTCAGCTTGCGCAGGATCACCCGCTTCATGTCGACGATGTACTCGACCCGCCCGACGGTCGGCACCACCATGCCGGTGAATTTGACCTCGCCGACGCCCAGGGCGCGGCCGCGGCCAGGGGCGCCCAGCCAGCCGAGAAAGAAGCCCGTCATCTGCCACAGCGCGTCGAGGCCGAGGCAGCCCGGCATCACTGGATCGCCCTCGAAATGGCACTTGAAAAACCAGTCGAGACTGCTGTTCCCGGCCACTTTCAGCTCGGCGGCGATCTGCCCCTTACCATGCTCGCCGCCTGTTTCGCTGACCGACGAGATCCGGTCGAACATGAGCATCGGCGGCAGCGGCAACTGGGCGTTGCCTGCGCCAAAGAGCTCGCCGCGGCCACACGCAAGCAGGTCGTCGTATTCGAAGCTCGTGCGGCGTTCTGTCATGATGTCGATGCTCGGTCCCTCGCTGGCGGACGGCCTGATGGCCGGTACTTCCGTGGCCGGGGGTTCACTAACACAGTCATTTGGCGTTCAAAAGGGTAAGACCGGCCACGGAGCCGCAGATGTGCGCTCCCGCCGCGTTCTGGCCCGTGTTGCAGGCTAACAGCCGTCTGCCTATAGTATATTCCTTGTTTCAGCTTGTCGGCCGCACGCGCCTTGAGCGCGACTAGCGGCGGATAAGTTGGGCCACCCTCTAACAATGGCGCGATGCGCACGCGGATGACCAACAGCACTCCCGGCTCACTCAAAGACGGTAAGACCTCTCGGGGCGTCTCCCAGCTGCTGCGCAAAGCCGGGCTGCGGCCGACGCGCCAGCGCATGGCGCTCGGCACGCTCCTGTTCGAGGGCGAGGATCGTCACGTCACGGCCGAGTCGCTGCATGCCGAGGCGACCGCCGCCGGACAGCACGTGTCGCTCGCGACCGTCTACAACACGCTGCACCAGTTCAAGCGCGCGGGTCTCTTGCGTGAATTGGCGATCAACGGCGCCAAGGCCTACTTCGATACCAACACGTCGAACCACAACCACTTCTTCGTCGAGGACGAGGGCGAGCTGCGCGACATCCCTGGCCATGCCATCCGCGTCGATGGTGTTCCCGAGCCGCCTGAAGGCATGAGCATCACCCACATCGACGTGGTGGTCCGCCTCAAGAAGGACTAGGCGCTCGCTCTCGCGCCGGCCTCGCCGACTACTTGATCACTTCACCTTCATAGACGCCCCAGAGCTTCTTCTGCTCGATGTAGCCCTGGAAGCGGTCGATGTTGACCCGGCACCAGCGGCCATCGCAGTTCGATAGGTTGGCGATGACGCCCGCTTCGATCATCGCCACGGGTCGCGCGCGTTCGCTGTCATCGTGCCGCAGCGCGACTTTGGGAGGCGTCTTGCCCTCCTTGATCTCCCACGGCAACACCAGCGCCGTGCGCCGGCCGGACAGGAAAGACTGCAGAACCCAGCCCGCGGCGCCGTCAGCGTCGCGCACCTGCCGCCAGCCCTCGAACTCCTTGATCACCTCGAGCGGCAGGCCGGCGCGCCGGTACACCCACGCGGTCGGGTAGTCGGTGCCCGGACCCTTGCGCATGTTGACGCGATCCGACTTGAGGCTGACGAAGCGCGGCACCGGCAGGCCACTGCCGCCGGGAACGTTCGTGCCGGCGCCGGGCGGCTGCCCGGTGGCGAGCGCCGTAGCACCCAAAAACATCGTTGCAGCCAGCGCCAGGCGAACCCGATTGTGCGCTGCCGTTCCCCGCATTCGCATTGTGGCCTCGTCGCTACCCCGGCACAGACAACCAATGGATCGATTCTTCATGAGGCCTTACCAGTCTGCTCCGGTTGATGCGCAGACAAAATCCCGCACTTTGTCATCGCAATGGCGTTCTGTTAGACCTGCCTGAACGAGTGTCGAATCCGCCCTGGGCCCCCCTCCCGCGACCCCAACCCCTAAGAGGCAACAGCGAACCCCGATGCCGAACAGCGCCCGCAAGCCAATCGTCATTGTCACGCGCAAGCTGCCCGACGTCGTCGAAACCCGCATGCGCGAGCTTTTCGACGCGCGCCTGAATGTCGACGATAGCCCCCTCACCCAAGGCCAGATCGCCGAGGCCCTGAAGATCGCCGACGTCCTGGTGCCGACCGTTACGGATCGCATCGACCGGGCGGTGATTGCCCAGGCCGGCCCGCAGCTTCGCTTGATCGCCAATTTCGGGACGGGCGTCGACAACATCGACCTCGACACCGCTCGCAACCGCGGCATCACGGTCACCAATACGCCGGGCGTCCTCACCGAGGATACCGCCGACATGACCATGGCGCTGATCCTCGCCACGCCCCGCCGCCTGGTGGAGGGTGCCGACTACCTCAAGGATAAGAAGAACACTTGGAGCGGCTGGTCGCCGACCTGGATGCTCGGCCACCGCATTTATGGAAAGCGGCTCGGCATCATCGGCATGGGCCGCATCGGCTCGGCGGTTGCCCGCCGCGCCAAGGCATTCGGCCTGCAGATCCACTATCACAACCGGCGCCGCGTCTCGCAGGACCTCGAGAAGGAGCTGGAGGCGACCTACTGGGAGAGCCTCGACCAGATGCTCACCCGCGTCGACATCGTGTCGGTCAACTGCCCGCACACGCCCGGCACCTATCACCTGCTGTCGGCGCGCCGCCTGCGCCTGTTGAAGCCCTCAGCCTACATCGTCAACACCTCGCGCGGCGAGGTCATCGACGAGAACGAGCTGGCGCGCCTGATCGAAGCGGGCGCCATCGCCGGCGCGGGCCTCGACGTTTTCGAGCACGAGCCGGCCGTGAACCCGAAGATCTTGAGCTCCGATCGGGTCGTGGCGCTGCCGCACATGAGCTCGGCCACCATCGAGGGCCGCATCGACATGGGCGAGAAGGTGATCATCAACATCAAGGCGTTCCTCGACGGACACGCCCCGCCCGATCGCGTGCATCCGGCAATGTTCTAGGGCGCCCGCGCGGTGGTGGAATCGAGCCGGCCGTCGCCGCAGACCGTGGTGCGCAGCTGACAGGTACCGCGGGCGCGCCGGTCGGCATTGCACCGGCCCAATGCCAGGCGCTCGGCATCGCCGGGTGTCAGGCCGCCGCCCGAATAGGTGATCTTGCGCTGCTTGGCGATCTGCCCCGAGGCGATCGCCGCGCACACCTCGCCGCGGAAGCTCACCGCCTCGCACGTGCCGCGACCGATGGCGGCGCACTCGCTGCGAACCTTTTCCTCCGCCTCGAGACGCGATCCGATTTTCCACACAGAGAAGAATGAGCCGTCGGGTGCGAAGGCGATGGCGCCGAACTCAGGCGTCTTCTCGGGCTCGGTTGCCGGCGAGATCGACACTTGCGGGGGCGCCGGATCCTGAGCGCGCGCGTCCACCTCGAAGCCGGGCAGCGGGAGAAGAGCAGCGGCGATAATCGACAGGAGCACGGCGACCAACGTCCGAATGAGCAACATGGAAGCGCTATCCTCTCACGCCGCGCATGTCGAGTTGTGTTTCGACACCGTATGGATTGAAAGGTCGGTTATCGACGGGTTGCGGCCACTGATCGGATTTTCCGGATCCCAGGCGATGGACAGGGTCTCGAACCGGGCGGCAAGCGCGTCGTACATGAGGAGCCGGCCGGCGAGACTCTGCCCAATACCCAGGATTTCCTTGAGGACTTCGGTCGCCTGCAGGGTGCCGATGACGCCCACGATGGCGCCGAGCACGCCCACCTCGGAGCAGTTTGGAACGGTTCCGGGCGGCGGCGCCTCCGGGAACAGGCAGCGGTAGCTGGGGTAGGGCGTCCCGGCCGCGTCCTTCTCATGCGGCTTGAACGTCGAAACATAGCCGTCGAACGGCCCGACCGCGCCGAACACCAGCGTTTTCCGGGCGAAGTAACAGGCGTCGGCGACGAGGTAGCGGGTCTCGGCGTTGTCGGAGCCGTCGGCGACGATGTCGTAGCGGCCGATGATTTCGGCGGCGTTCCCCGCGTCCAACCGGGCCTCGATGGCTTCGGCCGTGACGTGGGGATTGAGGCGGCCGATCATGTCGCTGGCGCTCGCCACCTTCGGCTCGCCCACATGCGGCGTGTCGTGGGCGATCTGGCGCTGGAGATTGTCGAGTGACACCCGGTCGTCGTCGACGATCCCGATGGTGCCGACGCCGGCCGCGGCGAGATACAGCACCAGCGGCGAGCCAAGCCCGCCGGCGCCGACGACGAGAACGCGGGCACCCTTGAGCCGCTGCTGGCCCTGGCCGCCCACTTCCTTCAGCACGAGGTGGCGCTTGTAGCGCTCGATCTCCGGCGCCGTCAGCTTGGCTTTGTCCTGCATGGGCCGAGCCTACCGCAACTTGGGAGGCTCGTCAGCGGCGGCGGACCCGCTATCCGCCGCCGGACGCGTCATTTACTTGGCAAGGTAATTACGGTGCACCCAGCTGCCGTTGCCGCGCTTGGCCTCCACGAAGACGGCCTCGTCGGCCTCCCGCACCGCCCGGCGCGACAAGTCGTTAACGACCTCCTCGTGCGCTTGCGGCGAAGAGGCGGTCGTGAGGAAGGCAGCCGCTGCGTCCTTGCCTGGAGCGGAAACGGTCTTGCCGTCGGCCTCGCCGATCGCTTCCGTCACGCCGGCCGCGAGCTGCTTGTCCCACATCTTCCGGAACAGGCCGTTCGACGGGTAGACGTCGGCGCTGACCACGCGGCCGTTGATCGCCAGCACGTAGCCGACGATGTCGCCGCTGGTTTCGCCCGCCTTCTGCAGGGCGTCGACGTAGCGGGCGCGCTCTTTCTGCAGCTTTTCGTTCTCCAGCGATAATTGCAGGCTCGACTCCGAAACCGACGCGGTGACCGTCTCGTTCAGGCGGCCCGAAAGCTTCTCCTGCGTGCTGGCGACGGAGGCCCAGACCTCGCGCTGGCTCGCATAGGTATCGGCGGCGCGGGCATCGTCGGCCGATTCCTCCGTCGCGGCTGCCGTCGGACGCCGCGCCATGACCAGCTTGGCCTTGCGCGACGGCATCGCCTCGCGGGCGCTGGCGAATGCCTTGACGTCCTCGATGCCGCGAGCCGACCAGCGCCCCTGCTCGACGCAGAATGCGGCAAGCCCGATCTCACCCGACTTCGGCGGCAGCACGAAGCTCAGCGTCAGCACACGGTCCTGCTTGCCGCCTTTGACGATGTCGCCGGCCTGGATGAACACGTCCTCGTCGCCCGTGTTCTCGACCTTCAGCTCGTTGACCTCGCCCGTTTCGATGACGCGCACGCTGCCCTTACCGAGCGCCTCCTGCAGGGTGAGCGGCACGGGTCCGGGCGCGCTTTCACCGTGCACGAAATAGACGGCGAGATTGTCGTGGACGTGCGGGCCGCTGATCACGGGTTCGGAATCCGCCAAGCTGGCGCGCGGGAGAGCGAGGGCAATTCCGAGAGTGGCGAGGCTTATTGCAGTGATCGCAACGATTTGCATGACAACACCCTTTCCGGAAAATAACCGAATAGGGCTGTGCTCATACGCGTGATTTGCGGCCCGAGGTCGATGCACGCGTGGCGCGCGCGGGCTTTCGCCGTGTCGGCTTCGTGGCGCAAAAAAGGGGCCCCGAGGAGGACAAGCCCTCGGAGCCCCACGCGTCGCCGCGTGTGGCGCTACTGCTTGATCGCAATCTGATCGTAGTTGGCGCCGTCGGCGAAGTGCTGCTTCTGCACGGCGTCCCAGCCGCCCAGCAGATCCTCGACAGAGAACGTCTCGATCGCGGGAAACTGTGCGGCGTTCGCCTTCAGCACCGCCTCGTCGCGCGGACGCAGGTGGTGCTTGGCGATGATCGCCTGGCCTTCCGGCGAGTAGAGGAAGTTCAGGTAAGCCTCGGCCAGCTTGCGACTGCCGCGCTTGTCGGCAACCGTGTTGACGACCGCGACCGGCGGCTCGGCGATGATGCTGACCTTCGGATAGACGACGTCGAACTTGTCGGCGCCGAACTCCTTGCCGATCAGCGCCGCCTCGTTCTCGAAGGTGACGAGCACGTCGCCCTTGTCCCGCTGCGTGAAAGTGGTGGTTGCGCCGCGGCCGCCGCCGTCGAGCACCGGCACGTTGGCGAACAGCTTGCCGACGAATTCCTTGGCACCGGCCTCGTTGCCCGTCTTCTTGAGCGCATAGCCCCAGGCGGCGAGATAGGTATAGCGGCCGTTGCCCGACGTCTTTGGGTTGGGAACGATCACCTCGATCCCCGGCTTGGCGAGATCGTCCCAGTCCTTGATGCCCTTGGGGTTCCCCTTGCGGACGAGGAAGATGCTGGTCGACGCGTAAGGCGCGGCGTTGTTGGGAAACTGCTTGCGCCAGTCGGCCGAGACGAGGCCGGGCTTCACGAGCACCTCGACGTCGGGTGCCTGGTTGAAGGTTACGACGTCGGCTTCCAGGCCATTGGCCACGGCGAGCGCCTGTTTCGTCGAGCCGCCGTGCGACTGGTTGATGGTGACCGTCTCGCCGGTTTTCTTCTTCCAGTCGGCGGCAAACGCGTCGTTGATGTCCTTATAGAGCTCGCGCGAGACATCGTAAGACGCGTTGAGCAGCGTCGTCGGCTCGGCGGCGAGCGAAGCACCGGCGCCGCCCGTCATGAGCAGCGTGGCGATCACGATGCGGCGCGGCGCGATTGTGCGTAGGAAAGTGCTGGCAAGTGCCATCGGTCGGTTCCCCTCGATCCCAGTAAGGCGCGGTAGATAGCCACCGCGCTTGGAAAGCGGGAACGAAGAAAATCAGCTTTGCTTATTTTCGTTCGGAGGGACGCGGGCGATGGCTCGCCCGCGTCGCATTCCTATAGGCCGCGCCGGCCGCGGCCGGTCTGGATGCGCAACAGCGTGGCGATGAGCGCGTCGACGTCGTCCGTCGTATTGTAAAGCGCCAGCGACGGCCGCACCGTTGCCTCGAGCCCGAAGCGGCGCAGGATCGGCTGCGCGCAGTGGTGGCCGGAGCGGACCGCGATGCCCTCCTGCGCCAGCGCCTTGCCCACGTCCTCGGAGCGGCATTCATCGAGCACGAACGAGGCGACGCCTGCCTTCTCGTGCGCCGTGCCGATGAGGCGCAGGCCAGGCACGCTGAGCAGCCCTTGCGTCATGTAGCCGAGCAGCTCGTGCTCGTAGGCGGCGATGTTGCTCATCCCGATGCTCATCAGGTAGTCGATCGCCGCACCGAGGCCCACCGCGTCGGCGATGTTGCCCGTGCCCGCCTCGAAGCGCGCCGGCGGCCCGTGGAACGTCGTCTTCTCGAAGGTGACGTCCTGGATCATGTTGCCGCCGCCCTGCCACGGCGGCATCGTTTCCAGGATGCTCGGACGGCCATACACCGCGCCAATGCCGGTCGGGGCGAACATCTTGTGCCCGGAGAACACGAAGAAGTCGGCGTCGAGTGCCTGCACGTCGATCGGCATGTGCGAGACCGACTGCGCGCCGTCGACGATGGCGATCGCCCCGTGACGATGCGCGATCGCCACCATCTCGGCGACCGGCGTGATCGTGCCGAGCGCATTCGACACCTGGCTCAGCGAGGCGATGCGCGTGCGCGGCGTGAACAGCTTCTCGTATTCCTCGAGGATGATCTGCCCGGTGTTGTCCACCGGCGCCACCTTCAGCACGGCGCCCTTTTCGGCGGCGAGCTGCTGCCAGGGCACGATGTTGGCGTGGTGCTCGAGATGCGTGATGACGATCTCGTCGCCTTCCTTGACGTTGCGTCCGCCCCACGCCTTGGCGATGAGGTTGATGCCCTCCGTCGTGCCGCGCACGAAGATGATGCTGTCCGGTGACGGCGCGTTGATGAACGCACGTACCTTGGCGCGCGCCGCCTCGTAGGCGTCGGTGGACCGCGCCGCCAGAGTGTGCGCGCCGCGGTGGATGTTCGAGTTCTCGTTCTCGTAGAAATAAACGAGGCGATCGATCACACTCTGCGGCTTCTGCGTCGTGGCACCGTTGTCGAGCCATACGAGCGGGCGCCCGTTGACGTTCTGCTGCAGGATGGGGAAGTCGCGGCGGATCGCGTAGGGATCGAACGCGCGCACGCCGGTGATGCCGGCAGCCGGGGTGCCGAGATTAGGGCTGTGCTGATAGCCGAGCCCGCTCAAGTCGAGCACCGACACGTCGAGCGCAAACGGCAGGGCCGGGCTGGAGGCGACCGGCGCCGCGGCGGTGGGGGTCGCGCCGACGCCTGAGCGTGGCGACGGATCATAGGCAGGTGCCGCGCTGCGATCGAGGAACGAATAATTGTCGCTGGGCACGGCGGAGCCCATCGCCGGACCGTGCAGCGCGCTGGCAGCATACGGTGACGGCGCATCCGCGAAGCTCGGAATGAGCGACAGTGCGCCCCCCAGCGAATAGGGCAGCGAGGCAAAATCGGGGTCGCTCGCCATGCCGCGCGGAGGCGCTGGCACCGCAGGCGCACCGCCGACCGGCAGCGGCGCGGCGGGCAGACCTACCGATGGCATAAGCGTCATCGCCGGCTCCGGCTTGCCGCCCTGTTGCGGGGCAATGCCCGGCGTCGGCGCCGACTGCGCCTGCACCAGCATCGGCTCGCCCGCGAACACTGGCGCCGACGGTTGCGCCGCACCCGATGCGGGGATCGGCATCGGCGGCAGTCCGGGATTGAGGTTCGGCGACAGCGGCAACTGCAGCGCCGGAACGCCCGGCACCGAGTTATACATCGGCTCGGCGGCGAACACAGGCGCCGACGGCAGCGCCGCGCCCGGTCCCGGCACTGGCGCCGACGGCGGCGATGCGTAGAACGCGTTCGCCATGCGCGCGATGGTGGCGGCGTCCGGCAGGTCGGCGGCCGGCGCATAGCGCGCCGCCTCGCCGGCTCCGGGGGTTGCCGCTTGTGCCGCGGCTGCTGGCGCGTCCGTCACGTTACTTGGCTGCCGGATAGTCATGGTACTTACCCACCTCAACATCATCGAGCACGCCGAGTGCGTCTTCCGTATGGACGGCGAGCGAGCAATAGAGCGAGATCAGGTAGGAGGCGATGGCGCGCCGGTCGATGCCCATGAAGCGCACCGACAGACTGGGCGAAACCTCGCCCGGAACGCCCGGCTGGAACAGGCCGACAACGCCCTGCTTCTTCTCGCCGGTGCGCAGCAAGAGGATCTTCGACTTGCCGTTGTTGGTCAGCGGCACCTTGTCGGACGGCACCAGCGGCAGGCCGCGCCAGGTCAGGAACGGCGAGCCGAACAGCGTCACCGTCGGCGGCGGCACGCCGCGGCGCGTGCACTCGCGGCCGAACGCGGCGATGGCGCGCGGATGCGCGAGGAAGAACGACGGCTCCTTCCACACCTTGGCGATCAGCTCGTCGAGATCGTCCGGCGTCGGCGCGCCCGAGCGCGTCGAGATGCGCATCGACGGCGCCGTGTTGGCGATCAGGCCGTATTCTTTGTTGTTGATGAGCTCGCTCTCTTGCCGCTCCTTCACCTTCTCGATGAGCAGACGCAGCTGCTCCTGGATCTGGTCGAAGGGGTGGCTGTAGAGGTCCGAGACGCGCGTCTGCACGTCGAGCACGGTGGTCACCGCGTTGAGGAAGTACTCGCGCGGGTTCTCGTCATAGTCGACGAAGGTTTCGGGCAGGTCGGCGTCGCGGTCGCGCGGCGGGCTGCACTCCACGTCGAGAGACTTGGCCGAGGTCGCGCCGCGCGTTTCCTTGACCTTGTTGAGACGGTAGATGCCGGCCTCGACGGGGGTCCACGGCATGAAGGGAATGAGCCAGCGCGGGGTGATGCCGCCCCATTGCGCTCTCGTTTTCGTAGCGTTGGCTAATTGCCTTGCTGCGCCTTCGGCCAACGTGCCGCGACCTTCGCCTTCCTCCGCCATAACGGATCCCTCCTGAACATGCCTCATCGCGCGCGGCCGTCGATGGCCACGCTGTTTGATCGGCGGGCGTTGTCGTCACGCCCGTATCAATGGAATAAGTTTGCGAGTTGCTCGCTGCGGAAGGATTTAGGTTCTGCGAGAGCGCTGTCGCAAGCAATAATTAGCCGCAGCGTGCGCTTTCATTCGCTATGACGAATTGATCGTCTGAAAGATTGTCGGCGGCGAACCAGGCAGCGCATTCGCTGCGTGAAAGACTTCCTGTATTGAATCACGCGATTGCAAAATCGAGATGCGAATCCGGATGAGAGCTTACGAGCCCGCCGTTTCGACGCCGGGCTCGTAAGCTATCGACGCTCACCTCAAGTCGGCTTGCTCGGATCGAGGAAGAGATCGCTGGTGTAATAGCGCTCGGCCGACGACGGCGCGAAGGTGACAATCGTCTTGCCGACGTATTCCGGTCGCTCCGCGACCGACAATGCGGCAGCAACGTTGGCGCCGGTGGAGATGCCGCCGGGAATGCCTTCCACCTTGGCGACGAGGCGCGACACCTCGAACGCCTGCTCGCTCGACACGGTGACGATCTCGTCGATCAGTCCGGTGTCGAGGATCGATGGAATAAAACCGGCGCCGATGCCTTGGATTTTGTGCGGGCCGCGCGGCTTGCCGGAGAGCACCGGGCTCGTCGTCGGTTCGACCGCGATGATCTTCAGGTCCGGCTTGCGCGGCTTCAGGACGCGCGCGACGCCGGTGAGCGTGCCGCCGGTGCCGACGCCGATGACGATGGCGTCGACTTTACCCTTCGTGTCGTTCCAGATCTCTTCCGCCGTGGTTTTCTCGTGCACGAGCGGGTTGGCCGGGTTGTCGAATTGGCCCGGGATCACTGCACCGGGGATGGTTTTGGCGAGCTCGTTGGCGCGCTCGACCGCGGTGGGCATGCCGCCGGGGCCGGGCGTCAGCTCGAGCTCGGCGCCGAGATGGGTGAGGATCTTGCGCCGTTCCATCGACATCGTTTCCGGCATCACCAGGATGAGCCGATAGCCGCGCGCCGCCGCGACGAAGGCGAGGCCGATGCCGGTGTTGCCCGACGTCGGCTCGATGAGCACCGTGCGGCCCGGCGTGATCTTCCCGTCGGCTTCCAGGGCATCGATCATGGCGACGCCGATACGATCCTTCACCGACGAGAGCGGATTGAAGAACTCGAGCTTCAGGAGAATGTCGGCCTTCACCTTGGCGGCGTGCGCGATCTTCGACAGGCGGACGAGCGGCGTGTGCCCGATAGTCTCGGCAATCGAATCGTAGACGCGGCCACGGCCCCAGGTCTGGGTGGCGGCAAGCGTCTTAATCTGCGGGGTGTCGTTCATCGGGGTGTGCCTCGTGTCATGCGGCCGAGCGGGATCGAGTGCCGCGGCCAATGGTCTCATCGGCGGCTGCGATGGCACGTTGGGCGAAAGGCCGACGCTGTCAAGGTGACCTGGCGATCAGCGATTGCGGGCGCCCGCCTTTGCTGAACGCGTTTTTTTTGAGCCGCTGGCGGGCGATGGGATGGATTTCTTTTCCGGCACCGCTTTGCGAGATCGCTCATTCTCTTTGGCGCCACTCTTGCCGGTCGAGCCGAATCCGCCCGCGCCACGCGCGGTTTCCGTGACCGCGATCACCTCGATCAGCTCCGCGTGCGTGACCGGACTGACGACGAGCTGAGCGATGCGCTCGCCGCGGCGAATCTCGAACGGCGCCTGCCCGAGGTTGGCGAGGATGACGCGCACCTCACCGCGGTAGTCGCAGTCGATGGTGCCCGGGCTGTTGAGCACGGTGACGCCGTAGTTCAGCGCAAGACCCGAGCGCGGGCGCACCTGCGCCTCGTAGCCGGGTGGCAGCTCGATGATCAGTCCCGTGGGTACGAGCACCCGTGCGCCGGGCGCCAGCGTCATCGGAGCTTGCACATCGAGGGCGGCGAGCAAGTCGAGGCCGGCGGCGCCTTTCGTCTGATAGGCGGGAAGCGGCAGGCTGCGGCCGTGGGCAAGGCGCACCACACCGACGCGGACGCCGGCGCCGCTTTTTCCCGGTCGACGCGCTGTGGTCATTCGGCAGCCGCCGCGCCGCGACCCAGGTGCTCGGCGGCGCGCTGCATGAGGCGCAGCGCCACCTCGTCCTTGCTCAGCGGTGGCCAGTCCTCGGCGCTATCCGCGGTGACGAGGCGCACGGTGTTGGAATCGCCGCCGAAGGTTCCTGTGGGCGCCGACACGTCGTTGGCGACGATCCAGTCGGCGCCTTTCGACTTGCGCTTCCTCGCGGCTTCGCCGGCGACGTTGGCCGTCTCGGCGGCAAAGCCGATGACGAGAAGTGGCCGGCCGGAGCGCAGCTTGCCGACGTTGCCCAGGATGTCCGGGTTCTCGACGAGGTCGAGGCTGGGTTTGTCGCCCGACTTCTTGAGCTTCTGCTGCGCCTCGGCAGCTGTCCGCCAATCGGCGACGGCCGCGGCGAACACCGCGACGTCGGCCGGCAGGTTGCGCTCCACGGCGCGGAACATCTCCTGCGCCGTCTCGACATGCACGACGTCGACCCCCTGCGGATCGGGCAGCGCCACCGGCCCGGTGACGAGCGTCACGCGGGCGCCAAGCCCGGCGGCGGCGCGGGCGATCGCGTGGCCCTGTTTGCCGGACGAGCGGTTGGCGATGTAGCGCACGGGATCAATAGGCTCATGCGTCGGGCCGCTGGTGACGAGCACATGCCGGCCGAGCAGCGGTCGCTTGATGAGGCGCGCCACCGGCGTGCTGCGACGCTCGGCGAGGATCTTGTTGGCGGCGACGATGATCTCCGGCACCTCGGCGAGGCGTCCGGGACCGGCCTCGTCGCGTTCGGCCATCTCGCCGGTGTTGGGACCGACGAAATACATGCCGTCGGCGCGCAACTGCGCGACGTTGCGCTGCGTCGCGGGGTTGAGCCACATGCGCCGGTTCATGGCCGGAACCACGAGCACCGGCTTGTCCGTCGCCAGCAATACCGTCGAGGCGAGATCGTCGGCGTGGCCGCCGGCCATCTTGGCGATGAGGTCGGCGGTCGCCGGCGCGACGATCAACAGGTCGGCGTCGCGCGACAGGCGGATATGGCCGATCTCCTGCTCGTCGTCGAGGTCGAACAGGTCGGTAAACACCCGCTCGTTGGTCAGCGCGCCGACCGATAGCGGCGTCACGAATTGGGTCCCCGCCCGCGTCATGACGGCGCGCACGCTGGCCCCCGCTTCGCGCAGCCGGCGGATCAGGTCGAGGCACTTGTAGGCGGCAATCCCGCCGCCGATGATGAGCAGAATGCGCTGTTGTTTCACGTGGGACGCACTCGAAGATTGCAGTAGACCAACCCTAGCATACACGGCGGCGGCAAGGGGTTAAGCGGGTTCCCGGCATTACCTTTTGCGCCGCCGGAAGCCACCGGCTCGGTCGTCGCCTCGATAAGGCCCCGTTTCCTGTGGTTTCAAAGAGCAGCCTGATTTCGAGGGACGTAAATGGCCTACGCCCGGACCTTTGCAGCCGCCGCCGCGATGCTCGGCTTCCTGGGCGTCGCTGCGCTGGCGGCGGTTGACGACCCGATGCTCGACTGCCTCAGCGAGGACAACCAGCGGCGGATCAGCGGGTGCTCGACCCTGATCGACACGCCGGGTCTGCCCCAGGAGCAGCGCAGTCTCGCCCATGGGATGCGGGCGCTCGCCTATTCTCTGCTCGGGCTGTTCGACAAGGCCCTGCAGGACTACGACGAGGCGCTCAAGATCAACCCCGACTATCCCCTGGCCCTGAACAACCGCGCCTGGTCCTACTACAAGCTCGGCCGGCCGCGCGATGGCATCGCCGACGTGGAGAAGGCGCTGCAGATCTCTCCCGCCAGCCCCTACGCGCTCGATACCCGCGCCCACATTCGCCAGGCGCTCGGCGACGCCAAGGCGGCATTCGACGACTACGACCTGGCCATGCGCGCCGGCGGTACGCCAATCGTGAAAATGTACCAGTGCGGATTGCGCTCGCAGGGGCTCTACTTCGGAGCCGTCGACGGCGTCTATTCGACGAGCGTCGAGCACGCCATGCGCACCTGCACCGGCAACCAGCAATGCGATCCACTGCCGTCCGATTCCGAGTGCCGGCCCGAGGTTTCATAGTCGGCGCGGCGTGCTCAAGATTGTTGTGCAAATCGCTGCACTGCATCAGGAATTTGTACCGGGCGGTATCACTTGACGCAGGGGGACGTCTCACCCATGGTGCCCGGGCCGACGAGTCGCGGACCACTCAGTCGGCCATGCAAAAACAATAGGGTCCAAGTCTAGGGAGAGGATCCCAGGCGGGGGGATGCGGGAGCGTATCGCCCCGCCTTCTAGTTTCAACGCCGCCATTCCCTCGCGGCCGTCCGCGTCACGAGACTGTCGCAAAGGCTGGCGACATGTACCGGGTTCATGCGGTTCATGCACTGGTACGAGCGAGTCGGGGGCGCAGTGCGCGAAACTCCAATCTCAACCCCAATCTCTGGCGATGAGCAGTCCAAGCGATTCCCGTTCGTGGCGCTGGCGTTGTGGGCGTTGTTCGCGTTCGTCGTGCCGTTGCTCGTGCCGGCGTTGAACATCGTCGATGTGCTAGCGTTTCCGCTCGGCTACTTCATGGCGGCGCAGGGCATCCTGATCGCCTTCGTCGTTATCGGCCTTCTGTCGGCGCGTTGGCAGGATCGCCGTGCCGCCAAGGGTCCGTGAGATGACGCTCGACGCCCCGAGCACCGAGCCGTCGCGCATGCGTGCGCTGGCGGTGTTTCTAGGCTTGGGAGTTTCGATCCTGCTCGGCGTCGCGGTGCTCGTCATCTTCGGCAGGGCCGGGGCCGCTGCCACGTGGATCGACGGCGGCTACTGGGCGCTCGGCATCGGCATTGCCGCCCTGCTTGCGGTCGCGGGAACGCGTGTTCGTGCGCATTGGGGCAGCCTGATAGGCGGCCTGACGATCGCGGTCGGCACCGTCACCGGCGCATTCTTTCTGGCGCTCGCCGGCGCAATATTTTCGATGGGTTTCGACGGTCTTGCCTTTGCGCTGGGGCTCGGCGCCGGTTGCCTGCTGCTGCAACTCGTCGTCGCGCCGCGCTTTGCCCAAACGGGGGCGCAATCGCTCGCCGATCTCTTCGCCCTACGCTATCCGGGGCGTGCTGCCCGCATCGCCTGCGCGCTCGCCGTCGGCATATCGATGCTGACGCTGCTGGTCGCCGAGCTGATGGCGACCGGCCTCATCGGCTCGCGCCTGCTCGGTGTCGACTACGGATTGGCTATCGTCGTTGGCGCGTTTGCCGTCTTCGCCTGCTTCATCGTGCGCGGCAGGGGCAGCGGTGGGCTCGACGGGCTTCTCTTTCCAATTCTGATTGTCGCCGTGCTCGTGCCGCTCGTGATGCTGTCGGCTTCCTGGTATGGGCTACCGGTGCCGCAGATCGCCTATGGCAACGCCCTCGCCCAGTTGCAGGGTCTGGAGGAGAGCCTGCTCGAGCAGGAGCTTGCCGACCCGGCCTACATGAAGCCGATGATGACGGCGTTCCTGACGCTGACGCCTCTCAACTTTGCCGGCATCGTGCTCGGCCTCGCGCTGGGCGTAGCCGCCCTGCCGAGCCTGTTGCGCCGGCAGGGCGCGGCCGCCGGCACGGTCCGGGACGTGCGCTGGTCGGCTTTTTGGGCGCTCGTCTTCGTCGCGTTCCTGCTCACGCTCGCGCCGGTCGCGGCGGCGTACGCGAAACTGCAGATCGCCACGCTGATCGGCGACCGCACGCCCATCGCCAACCTGCCCGCCTGGGTGTTCACCTACGGCAAGCTTGGGATGTTGCACGTCTGCGGCCAGGCGGCGACCGATGCTGCAGCGGTTGCGCAGGCTTGCGCGGCACTGCCCGACACGAGCGCTGCCTTGCGCCTGCAGGACATTGCGCTCGACCCCGACATCGTGACGCTCGCGCTACCCGAAATCACCGGGCTCGATAGTGTCTGGCTCGGCGTCATGGCGACGGCGGCGCTGGCAACGGCTCTGGTGGCTGCGCTGGGTCCACTGACGTCGGTCGTGCGCGCCGTCATTGGAAATCACGCCGATGCGCACAGCGAGCAGCGCACGCCGCGCCTCGCCTCTTATGGCGTTGCCGCCGTGGCGCTCGCTGCGACCGCGTTCGCCGCCGTTGCGCATCCCGGCGGCATCGTCGAAGTCGCAACTTGGAGCTTCACGCTTGTGGCGTCTTCGCTGTTCCCGGCGCTGTTTGCGGCGCTTTGGTGGCGACGCGCGAGCAGCTACGGTGCTGCTGCGGCGATGCTCGCCGGACTTGCCGTGGCCCTGGTCTACCTTATCGGCCCGCAGGTTTTTCCGGTGCCGTTCTTCGAAGCTACCGCCGTGCTTTCGAACGCCGGTGTGTCGGGCCTCGAATACCTCGGTGAGCTGAAGGATGCTTGGTCGGCCGCCGAGCCTGGAGCAGCGAAGGACGCGGCCTGGACGGCACTGGAGGCATATGCGCGATCCTCAGCCGACTGGTGGGGCATCAGCGGGCTTGCGGCGGCGCTTGTGGCCGTGCCGGCAAGTATCGTGACGCTCGTCGTCGTGTCGCTGCTGGCGCCTGCGGGACGCCGCGCCGCGGAAACGGCCCCGTAAGCTCCGGCGTGATAGGGTCGCGCGCATGATCTACGACCTCGTCGTTGCCGGTGGCGGCATCAATGGTGCCGGCATCGCGGCCGATGCCGCCGGACGCGGCCTCACCGTACTCCTGGTGGAAAAGGCCGATCTCGGGGGGGCAACGTCCTCGGCGAGTTCGAAGCTCATCCACGGCGGCCTGCGCTATCTGGAACACATGGAATTCCGGCTGGTGCGCGAGGCACTGCAGGAACGCGAGGTCCTGCTGGCCAACGCCGGTCACATCATCTGGCCGCAGCGATTCATCCTGCCGCAAACGGCAGGCGGCCGGTCCTCGCTGATGCTGCGCGCCGGGCTCTTCCTTTACGACAACCTCGGCCAACGGCGGCAAATCCCCGCGTCGGCGGCGATGAACCTGCGCGCCGATCCGGCGGGTTACGCACTCACGCGCGATATCACCCAAGGCTTCGCCTATTGGGACTGCCGCGTCGACGACGCGCGGCTCGTGGCGCTCAATGCGCGCGCCGCCGCCGACAGGGGCGCGGTGATCAAGACGCGCATGCAGCTCCGCTCGGCGCGCGTCGAGGATAGCGTCTGGATTGTCGAGGTCGAGGGCGACAACGGCGTGCGGACGGTGCGCGGACGCGCGCTCGTCAACGCGACGGGACCGTGGGTGCGCGCCGTCAGCGGGTCCATCGGCACTCTGGTCGAACCTGCGCCGCTGCGTCTGGTCAAGGGCAGCCATATCGTCGTGCCGCGCATCGCCGGCGCCAACGATGCCTACCTTTGCCAAAGCCCCGACGGCCGCGTCGTCTTCGCCATTCCCTACGAGGAGCGCTTCACGCTCATCGGGACGACGGAGATCACGTATGCGGGCGATCCGGCAGCCGCGGCGATCGGCGACGACGAGCAGGACTACCTGCTCGACGTAATGCGCCGGTTCTTCGCCGAGCCGCCCAACCGCGGCGATATCGTCTGGACGTTTGCCGGCGTGCGCCCTCTCTACGAGGACGACTCGTCGGCCCATGCGGCGGCCGTGTCGCGCGACTACCGTTTCGAGCTGAGCGAGGCCGACGGCGCTCCGCTGCTCACCGTACTCGGCGGCAAGCTCACCACCTATCGGCGTCTCGCCGAAGCGGCGCTGGCAAAACTCAAACCCTACTTCCCCGGCATGAAGGCGGCGTGGACCGCATCGACCCCGCTCCCCGGCGGAGATCTTGGTCAGGCAGGTCTTTCCGGGTTCATCAAAGAGATGTGCCGGCGCAATCGCGGCTTCGACGCGGCGTTCCTTGGGAGGCTAGCGCGTCGCTACGGCACGCTTGTCGAGGACGTTCTCGATGGGGCGGAGAGCCCTGCCGGGCTGGGCGCGCAGCTCGGCGGCGGCCTCACCGAGCGCGAGGTCGTCTACCTGCGCGACAATGAATGGGCGCGACAGCCGGAGGATATCCTCTGGCGGCGGACGAAGTGCGGATTGCACATGAGCGCCGATGAGCGCGCCGCTGCGGCGGAGGCCATCGGGCGGTTGCTCTGATGGCCTAGCCGGGGCTCGGCGGCCCGTACTGAGAGGCCTTGTCGAGGGGCGGACCGGTGCTGACAGCGGGTGCCGACCACGGCCCGCGTACGCTGATGATCTCGCTCGGCTTCAGTTTCAGGACCGTCGTTCCCGTTTCCGGGCTTTCAGTGGCCGGCTTGGTCACGTCGCCGACGGCAAGCTGCATGTCGAGGCTTCGCTCGGGCAAGCTGATCGTACCGCTGGCCCGCAGCGCCCGTGCACCCGAGACCGCCTCGACCGCTTGCGTGCGGAGCACGCCCTTGCTGACCGTGAAGCGGGCGTCGAGCTTGTCGACGGAGATGGCGCTGGTGCTCACGTCCTGCCATGTTCCGATGGTGAGCGGCTGGCTCTCGGGTGCGGCGAGCTTGTTGATGTCGAGGCCGACGCGACCGGCCTCCAGCAGCGTCACATATAGCTTGCCGTCGAGCGACTGCAGCAGGCTTTCGCCGGTGTTGCCGGTTGCGTTTAGATCTACGGTGATGGCGCCGCGCCCCTGAATGGTCGGATGACCAAAGATGAGTTGGGCTGGTCGCGCCACGTCGGCTGCCTCGAACTTGGCTTGCATGCCGTAGTTCGGATTAGCACCGCTCATGTCGATGCGGATCTGGCCGCCGCCGCGCGTACCGTCCTCGAATTCGAGCTCAGCGATGTCGGCGAGCATCTTGCCGTCGCGCAAGGAGACCGTGGCGGCGCTGCGTCCGATCGTGGTGGCCGGCAGCGTCAGGCTGTCGGAAGAGATGCGGAAGTCGGCATCGATGGCCTGGATCAGCGGAAACTCAAGGCCGCTCGCGCGCCTGACCATCGCCAGCAGGCTGTCGGCGGTTCCCGATGCGGGGTCCGCACTCTTCCAATATTGCGTGAGGTCGAGCGCCTTGAGGCCGAGCGTACCTTCTACCGTCGGCCGCACACCCGCGAAATTGATCGAGAATGTGCCGTTGGCGTTGTTGTCGTCCAAGTCGAGGACAGCGTTCTGGAAGGCGATGTTGCGGCCGACCCATTCCACCTGGCCCTTGGCGCGGAAGGCGCCGAAGCCCTCTTCTCCCGGCCAGTTCACGCCGAGCCAGCGGGCCGCCGCGCGCAGATCTGCCGCCTTGAACTCCGCTTGCGGCGCCAACAGCTGCGGGTTCTCTCCCAGCATCAAGCTACCGTCCAGCGTAGCGGTCAGCGGAGCGCCGCTGAACGACGCGTTGAGAGGGCGCGACATGCCTTGCGCATCGAGGCTTGCGCCGATCACGGTGTCGAAGCTGACGTTCTCTCCGTGGAAGTCGAACGAACCCGATGCGAGGATTGCCCCGTTTGGTTTTGAATCGATGGTGGCGTTGACGTTGTTCAGCTCGACAACCGATCCGTCGGCCATCTTCACCCGCACCGTGCTGTCGCGCACGACGAGCCCATTGAACTGCATCTTTTGCAGCGCCTTGACGAGTGGGGCGATGTCGTTGCCGGAGGTGTCACGCGAGAGCGTCGGCTCGTGCGCGGAGAAGTCGGCCGTGAAGGTGGCGGCATTCAGCGTCATCGGCGGCCCGCCCGTGATGAGCATGGCGATCACCTGGCCGCCGCGGGCGAGCCCCGTGCGGTGCGGCGGTACCGACAGTGTTCCGGATTCAAGCTCTATCGTCGGACCGCTCATCAGGCGAACCGGCGACGACAAACTGTAGGAGTTGTTCGAGGCAGCGAAGACCGCGCCGCTCTGGAGCGCGATGCGGCTATAGCGATCGCTGAAGAGGAGCGGGGCAGCGAGCAGGATGACGAGGAAGCACAGTACGGCAAGCGCCCAGGTGTAACGTCGCATGGATTGCTTCGGGCGTTTCATAGACCTTGCCGCCTCAGCACGCGCCATCCAGCATCAACTCGCAAAGCTACCAGAGGGCGATCTTGGTATCTTCGGCGGAGGTTCTAGTCTTAAAGGCGGCTCGGTCGGGGTGCAAGACGCGACCACGCCCCGACGACGTCTAGCGCCGAAATTTCTTAATGCCGGACCATTCTTATACCCGCGGCAGAGCCGTGGCGAGACGGGCGCGTCGCGATGCCCACGCTTTTGCAAGCGGCGCAAGCAGATTGGTGTGGACACAGCATGCAAGAGAATCCGTGTGCATCGCTTCGTCGGAGGCTCCACGATGACTGGGGCTCAGCTTGCGCCGGCTGATTCCCTCGTGCACTTTCCGCCGGGATCGACCGGACGGAGCAGCGGAGCGTCGCATTGAGGCAGCCGTTCGTCATCGAAGGTCTGGCCGTCGAACCCGGCAAGCGGCGGCTGGTCGATCTGCCGATTTCGAAGCTTTCTAATCACGCACCGGTGACGTTGCCCGTGCACGTGCTGCACGGCGCCCAGCCCGGGCCGACCATGTTTGTCTCCGCCGCCATCCATGGCGACGAGCTCAACGGGGTTGAGATCATCCGCCGGCTGCTCCGCACGCTCGATCCGCAGAGCATCAACGGCACGCTGCTGTGCGTGCCCGTGGTCAACGTTTTCGGCTTCATCAGCCGCTCGCGCTATCTGCCCGACCGGCGCGATCTCAATCGCGCGTTTCCCGGCTCCGCCAATGGCTCGTTGGCCGCACGCCTAGCGCATCTCTTCCTCACCGAGATCGTCAAGCGCTCGCAAGTAGGGATCGACCTGCACACGGCCGCCATCCACCGCATCAACCTGCCGCAGATCCGCTGTGTTTTCCGCAAGCGCCCGCGCGTACAAGAGCTCGGCCGCGCGTTTGGAACTGCGGTCATGCTCGAAAGCCAGGAACGGCCGGGCTCGCTGCGCGAGGCTGCCCGCGAAGCCGGCGTCGACGTGCTGAGCTACGAAGGCGGTGAAGGACTGCGGTTCGACGAGTTCGCCATTCGAGCGGGGGTCGACGGCATCACCGGCGTCATGCTGAAGATGGAAATGCTCGACACGATCGAAGGTGCGGAGATGCCGGCGGCGGATAAGAAGGCGCCGGTCTTGATCAACGCCTCCGGCTGGGTGCGCGCGCCGGAAGGCGGCGTGTTCCGCACGACAAAGCGCATCGGCGACGGAGTGAGCGTCGGCGAAACGGTCGGCCACGTCGCCAATCCCTACGAGGACACGGCCGTCGAGATCAGCTCTCCGCGCCGCGGTATCATTATCGGGCGCACGACGCTGCCCATCGTCAACATGGGCGACGCGCTGTTCAACATCGGCTGGTCGGAAGAGTTTCCTGATCGGGCCTCTCCCGAGCGGGAGGTGTTGGACGACCCGATGGACGAGGACGAGCCGATCGACTAGCCGCTGGTGCGGCTGCCTCCCGGTCGGCCGCCGGCAATCGCCTCGTGCAGCAGCAGCACCGGGATCAGCCCGACGAGCACGATGGTGAGCGCGCCGAGCGAAGCTTGCTCCAGCTGCTCGATGGAGGCGAGGCTGTAGACGTGCGTGGCCAGTGTCTCGAAGTTGAAGGGCCGCAACAGCAGCGTCGCCGGCAGCTCCTTCATGCTGTCGACGAAGACGAGAAGTGCCGCCGCGCCGAGCGGCGGCACCAGCAGCGGTAGGTGCACGCGCCACAGCACCGACAGCGCGCTTTCGCCGAGCGTGCGTGCAGCGGCGTCGAGATTGGTCGACACGCGGCCGAGGCCGGCTTCGATCGGCGCCAGGGCGACGGCCAGGAATCGGATCACGTAGGCGAGCGTGATGGCGAAGAGTGAGCCGGATAGCAGAAGCCCCGTCGACACCCCGAAAGTGGAGCGCGTGAGGGCATCGACCTGGTTGTCGATGCCGGCGAGCGGGATGAGCAATCCGATGGCGAGCACGGTTCCCGGCACCGCATAGCCCAGTGCCGCAACGCGTCCGGCGTTACGCACAAAGCGACCAGGCGCAACGCGCCGCGCGTAGGCGAGGATTAGCGCCACGGCGACCGCCGCAGCTGCCGCGAGGGTGGCGAGCAGCAGGCTGTTGCCGGCTGCCGGGAGGAAGCCGCTCGACAGCGCGCCCTTGAGATGCGTCGCCGCGTCGGGCGCGATCACGATGAGCGGCACGACGAAGCCGAACACGAACGGCAGCGCCGCCAGCGTCGCCGCCGCTACCCCTTTCCAGCCGGGTATCTCCTGGAAGGGGATGGCGCGATAGCGGCCCGTCGTGTGGTGGCTGCGTGCTCCACCACGTGCCGTCCGCTCGGCAGCGAACAGGCCGGCGACGAGTAGCAGCATCACCGTAGCGATCTGCGCCGCGCCTCCGATATTGGAGCGCTGCACCCAGGTGGAATAGATGCTCGCCGACAGCGTATCGACGCCGAGATACTGCACGGCCCCGAGATCGTTGAGGCATTCCATGATGACGATGGCGACGCCAGCGGCGATGGCCGGGCGGGCGATCGGCAGCGCGACATCGACGAACGTCGCCAATGGCGTCCGGCCCAGCGTGCGCGCCACCTCGAGCACGCACACCGACTGCTGAGCAAAGCTCGCCCGCGCCGTGAGGTACACATAAGGATAGAGCACGGCGGTCAGTATCAGGATGGCGCCGGGAAGCGAGCGGACCTGCGGGAACCAATAGTCGCCGACGCTGGTGAAGCCGAACGCGGCGCGCAGGTGTGTCTGCACCGGGCCGGCGTAATCGAGCATTTCCACGTAGCAGTAGGCGACGATGTAGGTCGGCACCGCCAGGGGTAGGACGAGCAGGCGGTCGAGGATTTCGCGGCCAGGAAAGCGGTACATGGTGACGAGCCATGCGGTTGCCGTGCCGACGAAGAACGCCAGCGTCGCGACGCCGCCCGAGAGCAGCAGCGTCCGCGCCACCGATCCGGGGAGCACCGTCGAGACGAGGTGCGGCCAGATGTTGTCGGCAGGATTGAGCGCCAGCCAAACGACTGTGGTGATGGGTAGTGCAACGGCCGCGAGGATTGCAGCGACGATGGCCGTCCATGCCGGCGACACTGCGCGCGTATGGCGGTGGGCAACGAGTGAAGCAGTCGCGTGGCCGAGAATTCCGTACAGTCTATCGCGGAGGCGCGGCGGGCCCGCGGATACCGGCTCGGGGCCCTGGACGATCATTGGCCGCGATGCCTTCCGTCAGTGGCTAGCCCCGCGCGCTCAGCAGAGGTTGCGCGTCGGGGTGACGAGACCAGCGCCCATGAACGCGGTGCCGGGAGACAAAACCTGGCCGGCGTCGCGCAGGCAGCGCGCGAAATTGTCGGCACCTTCGATCGCCTCGTCGACCTCGTCGGAGCCCAGCAGCGCCACGGCGCAGGCCCGGAAGGCCGGGCAGCTCGAGTGCTGGCAAGCGGCGACCATGGAGATGGCAAGGCACTCGTCGCGGCAGAAGCGGCGGCACTGCGCCGGATAGACTTCGATGCGGCGCTCCGCGGAATCCTGCACGGCGCGGACCCAGCAGGCGAGCTCGGTCATGAGCGGCTTGGCGGCACGCGGTCCGACGGCGCGCGAGACCTCCTGCCAGGCGACTTCCCAGCAGCCGATGTCGCTCGTCTGGAAGCCCTGCAGCCAGCAGCGGAAGCCGACGCCGACGAGGCGCTCGGCGGCGGGGAACATGGCGGCCGCCGGTATCGCGGAATCGCGGGACAGGCGGCTTCTCTGGAATCTATCGATCTCAGACATCAGTTTGTGGGCCCCTGATCGAATTGAACACGGTCGATGAGTTCGGAAGCCTGCTTGCGCAGAGCGGCAATCTTGGCGAGCGGCAGCCGATCGGCCTTCAGCGGTCCCCAGCTCGCGACGAGCGGCGAAGCGGGAACGTCGTCGGCCACGGGATATTCGCCGTTGGCTTCCGCATAGATCTGCTGCGCTTCGTGCGAGGCCAGGAATTCCATCAGCCGCAGCGCGTTGTCCTTGTTCGGCGGATTGGCCGTCATGGCCATGCCGGAGACGTTGACGTGCGAGCCACGGTCGGCAGTGTTGGGGAAGATGATGCGCACGGCATCCGCCCAAGCGTTCTGATCCGGGTTCTTCAGCATCGCCGCCATATAGTAAGTGTTGCCGACGGCGATGTCGCAAAGGCCGGCCTGCACGTCACGCACCGCCTCACGGTCGCCGCCGGCCGGCCGGCGCGCCAGGTTGGCCTTCACGCCGTTGAGCCACTTCTCAGTGTACTCTTCGCCGTGGTGGGCGATCATCGAGGCGACGAGCGCAACGTTGTAGGTGTGCTGGCCGGAGCGGATGCAAATCTTGCCGCGCCACTTCGGGTCGGCGAGCTCCTCGTAGGTGATCGCGTCCTGCTTCACCCGATCCTTCGAGGCATAGACGACGCGGGCGCGCCGCGTGAGGCCGAACCACTGGTCCTTGTCGTCGCGCAGCGAGGCCGGGATCGTCTTGGCGAGCACCTCCGAATGCACCGGTTGCGTCACTCCGGCGTTGACCGCCTGCAGCAGGAGGCCTGACTCGTTGGTCAGCAGGAGGTCGGCGGGGCTGTTCTTGCCCTCGGCGGCGAGGCGCTCGATGAGACCGTTGGTGGAGAACACCACGTTGGTCTTGATGCCGGTCTCTTTGGAGAATTGCGAGAGCAGCGGATTGATCAGACCCGGCTCACGATACGAGTAGATGTTGACCTCGCCCGAGGCGTGCGCGGGCTGGGCGAAGGGAGTGCTCGCGAGAACGAGCACGGCGACGCACGTCGCGTTGCGCAAGATGGCGCTGAGTGACCGCATTGATGGCTCCAATAGTCGGGGTTCAAGGCCCCGGTATCGGCTGTTGTCCCGCGGGGCGAGAGTGGCGTGCCCCACACATAGGTCATCCCTAACGTGCGCGCGTGGACACAGTCAACAAAAGTGGAAGCCGCACCAATAGATTAGAAATCGTCTAATTTGAAAGTGGGGTTCCACGCACGACACGGTCGCGCGGGAAGACGAGAGCGACAGCGGTCCCTTCGCTCAGCGCACTATCGATCTCGAGCCGCGCGCCATTGGCCTCGGCGAGGTTACGCGCGAGCGGCAGACCGATGCCGTGGCCGCCCGCCTCCTTGCGCTGCGGATTGGCGGGAACTTCTGCCTTCAAAGCGGCCTCTATCGCCTCGTCGCTCATGCCGGTGCCCGTGTCCTGCACGGCGACGAACACCGAGCGATCGAAGCCGAGCCCCGTCACGACCCGTACGTCGCCCCCGCGTGGCGTGAACTTGATGGCGTTGCTCAGAAGGTTGAAGAGGATCTGCTTCACCGTGGTGGAGTCGGCGGTCACGTGCGGCAAACGGCCGTGGAACTCGTGCGTGAGTTTCAGGCCCGCCTCGTCCGCAAGCGGCCGCAGTGCCGAGACCGAGCTGTCGGCGAGCGCATTGAGGTCGAGGTCGGCCGGTTGCAGTCCGGCGCCGTCCTCCAGCTCCGGCTCGCCGCCGAGCAGCCGATTGATGAGCGCCAAGGCGTGGCGCGCATTGTCGTGAATATCGGACGTGTAGCCGAGGTAGCGCGCGTTGCCGATGTCGCCGAAGCGCTGATCCTTCATGATCTCCGCGGCGGCAGCGATGGCGCTCAACGGCGTGCGCAGCTCGTGTGCCAGCTTGGAGACGTGCGCGGCGGTATCGGCGGCCGTCGAGGGAGCCGGCTCATCCTCGTCGTCGTCCAGCACCGGCATCTGGCTGCGGCCGCCGGCGAAGCCATTGCGGATGGCCGAGGCGATCTTGCTCATCGTCGCCGCGTCGTCGGCCGTGGGGATGATCGTGGGCGGCAGCGCCACGGGCCCCGGCTCGGGGGTGGGCGATGCGACGCGCTTTGGGGCGCCCGAGGCAATACTGACGAGCACGAGCTCAGGCGCGGCCACAGTGGCAGCGTCAGCTACGGCTTCGACGTCGCAGACCAGGCTTTCCGCGCCGTATGCCGTCCAGAAGATGAGTGGCTCGCGCCGGCCGCCGTCGAGCGGCTCGCGCAGCATGGCGCGCAAGCGGACGAGGCCGGGCATGGCGGCATCCAGCGTTCCGGAGGCCGCATCGGGTCGAAGGCCCAGGCGCGCGGCACCGGCGGGATTGGCGGCGAGGACGCGGCCTCTCGCGGGATCGATGACCCACGCGGGATCGACACAGCCCGCAAGTGCCTTCTCGGGGCCGGCTCGGGTCGATGGCAACGATGCGCGCGGGCCGTCTACTGGCATGGGCGAAACCCCAAGGCTTCAAATCTGTTAGCGCGCCGAACAGCTTCCGTCCACGAGCCGAACGTCGGGCCGTCCGGTATCCACATTCATTTCACGACCCCTCGGCGGCAGATCGGGCTATATTCTCTCCCAGCCCGAAAACCAGGAGCGGGTCAGCCAATCATCCTGGCTCCAGGAGGAGATCCCCCGATGTCCGACAAGCCGCAATTCGAGTTCCCGGAGGCCGTCCGCGAACTCGCCGAGCGCAACGTCGAGCAGGCTCGCAGCGCCTACAATCAGTTCATCGACATGGCGCGCAAGGTCCAGGAGACGCTCTCAGCGTCGCAGGGCGCGATGACCAGCGGCGCCGCGGAGATGCAGACGCAGATCGCCAAGTTCGCCGAGCAGAACATCCAGGCGAGCTTCTCCTTTGCCAGCGAGCTGTCCCGCGCCCGCGATCTCAAGGAGTACATCGAGATCCAGCAGCGCTATGCGCAGAAGCAAATGCAGACATTCGCCCATCAGGCGCACGTCCTGGGTCGGCTTGTCAGCGAGGCGGCCCAGAAGGTCCAGCCGCGCTAGGGAAGCAGCCCGCCGACCTTGCCTCGGAGCGGCCGGCGCTGTATTTGAGCGGTCCTGGGGCCACTAGGCCCTCTGGGTGGCGACTTGGGCACTCGGCGCAAAGCTCCGCCCGCATGCGATTTGGCCGGCGGCGCGGAATTGACTTTCCGCCTGTTGCTGACCTAAGTCGCTGATGTTGTTGGTATGCCGCCTTAGCTCAGTTGGTTAGAGCGCTAGATTGTGGATCTAGAGGTCACCCGTTCAACCCGGGTAGGCGGTACCACCAAAATCGATAGCTTGGCGTGATGGGCCAGCACAGGATTTGCCCAGACGGACCGTCGTCGCACCGAGACTGCAACTCCGTCACGCCCCAGTCCGACATTCCGTCCCCACAGGCGCGCGACTAAGCCCGGTGGCTCAGCGGGGCAAGAAGTCGGCCATTGCATCGGCAGCCGAGACGCCGAACTCATAGGCGTTGCGCGTGATGCGCTCGCGCATGCTCTCGTTCTTCTCTCTTTCGATGTGCTCCATACCGATCCTGATGCCCGTCCTGAATTGCTCGTCACTTAGAGGGAACCAGTAGCTGGCCTCGTGTGAGAAGACGGAGCGTGCGAGGAGGAACATCTGCTCGTTGTCGTTGAATTGCACGACTGTATTCCGGTCGAGGAGGCCATTGCTGTACTTGTAGTAGTCTCTGAGATACGGCTCGGCGGGGGGGCCACCGCCGCGATAAAACTCCACGATCTGGGCGACCGTTGCGGAGATTTTGTTCGGAACGTTCCTCCAGAACCAGAAGCGCCACGCGGCGACGCCATACTCCGGCGACGAAAAGACCATGGTTACGTTATCGTCGTCTGAGCCGTCGGAATGCGTGTTTCCGACAAAGCCTGGGAATGACTTGCGCCACGATGCCCGATTGATCGCACCTGGATTGTTGGTCCTCAACGCCCTTGCCGTCAGCGGATTGGAAAGTACACGCGGGGCGTCGGGCCAGTGGCTGAAGAACCCGTCTTTGGTCAGCGATTTGAAGTGCCATGCGGTCTGGCTAGTTTCACTGAACGGTGCTGCGAGCACACGATCCTTGCCGTTCATCCAGTTGGTGAGACCGAGCGCCTCGCCCGTCGCCCGGTCGACCTTGCCGGTTTGCGGAAGCCCCTTGCTCTGCTGAAACCTTCGTACCGCTGTAGTCGTGGAGGTTCCGAACTTCGAATCCGCTGTTATGTGGAGGATGCTCTGGATCAGACCGGTCATGTGATGTGGCCCTGGCGGGTTCTTCTCCTCGAAGACTGGTTCGCGGGCCGCGGGTTCTTCATTGATGTAGATGGTGCGCACGAAGCCGCGCTGTCCGTTCTCGGGGCGCCCCGGCGCCACGAGTGTTACTTCGCACCAGCTGTCGTGGCGTTGCAGGATGTTGACCTGCGTGCCATCCGCGATCGGCTCCGCGAGTGCCGGTGGCGATGAACTGCTCATCTGCGTGTACAAATGTGGCGCGCCGTACACGCGAAAGACGCTTTCGGCTTGGGCCAACATCCTGCGGCCTCCTGTTGCAAAATCACTTCTGACAATCGCCGTGAACATCGGTGCGCGATGCGCTCAGTATGTCTTGAACTCGATCGATGCGTGCCGGCTGGTGCCGGCTAGCGCGCTTGCAATAGCTCCCGCATCCTTGTGAAGTTACCTCGTGCCGACATCGACGTTAGGGTCTCTTCGCCGGTGCCAATGGCATCAGCTACGGTCGCGCCGGCGGGAAGCTCGTCGACTAGATTGTCCGCTGCGTCCGCTTTGGTTGCGGCAACGTTGCGCGTCTTATCGGCGCCGAGCTTGAGCAAGGCTGCAAAGGCGTTGACGGCTCCGTGCATGGCCGCAACATGCAACGCGCTGCGCCCATAGTGATCAACTCGATTGAGGTCGGCGCCGAGCTCGTGCAGGACCGTTATCGCCTTCGCCGCGTCCATCTGCGCTGCCAGCACGATGGGCGGCACGTCGCTCGCCGCTCCGTTGATATCAACACCGGCCGCCTTCAATCGCCCGGCGATCGCCAGGAGCCTGCGGCTGCGCGCTTCGCGCTCCTCAGAGTTCGGTAGCTCCTGCGCCGCTTCCCAGAAGACGATCCACAAATGCCACAGCGTTCGCTGGTTGGCGCCGACGATACGCGTCAAACGGTCGTAGTTCTGCTCGACCATGGTCTCTAACACGGATAGCCCGCCGTCCCCGAAGTTCGCCGCTTCCAGCGAAGCGTCGACCACAAGATCGTAGACCTCGTCGGGCTCGATCTGCGTCGGCGCGATGCGCTCCGGTGCGTCATGGCGCAGGCTGGCCCCACCGCCGAGGGGCGAGAGCTTCTCGGTTGCCACGACCGGTCCCGTATACCAGGAGGGCGACAGCTTGCGCCTACCGCTGGCGGGCGGCTCGCCATCGACGACGAGATAGGCGTCCTCGATGAGCGCCGAGTTTGCTTTTGGCATCCTTGCTTCGCCCAAATGAGCACGCATGAGGTCGATGAGGCCGATGGTTCGATTGACGCTGGCTTGCAGGTTGATGTCATCGGAGGCGTCGGCAATGCCCGAGGTGACATTGAGGCAGCCCGTGGTCGATTTGAAGCCGCCGGCTGGATGAAAAAGGATCGCCTCCCGCACCCAGGTGTCGGCGTCCCTGACGCGCACCCCAGGTCGCGGATAACTCGTATCGCGCTCGTAGCCGAACGTCCGATAATTGGTGTTAGTGGTGCCGTGTGCGCGGCCTTGAACCTGCAGGCGATACGTCCCTGCCTTGATACGCAAGTCGGCGGCCTGCCCCGTGCGGGTATTGTCGCCCGGGCCGCGCGGCTCGACCATGTGGCCCTCGGCGCCGGCAAGCTTGCTTCCGTTGTAGTAGGCTGCGTAGGTGCCCACGGTGCGGCGCGCACCGCCGCGCTTGTCCTCGCGCAGGCGCTTGACGTGCAGCACGAACACGTTGGGCCCGAGGTTAGGGAACGGATTTTGCGCCTGGTCGTCGGCGGGCGTCAGAAAAATCGTCCGCACAAAGCCGCGCGGCTGGTCCGGAAGCTCGGTCAGCTTGACGTTCGACCACTCGCCTGATTCCGCCTCGCGGACGGCACGCGCGCCGTCCGGAATTTCCTCGAGGAGGACTGCGCCAGAGCCGGCCAATTCAAGAAGCCTCGGTCCGCCAAATATCTGGAACATCTGAGTCTGGGGCATATCGGCACCCATTGAACGGCGAATAAAAACGACGTCGAATACGGCTAATCAACTTTCAGTAAGTCGAAGAATTCAGGCGTCATCGCCCCCGTTTCGGTCGTGCCGTTGAGTTTCTGGGCCAGCTTAATGGCGGCCCGCGTCTGCTCGTCGATCTCTTCTTTCTGTCCGAATGCCGCGCCGGCGAATATAGGATCGATCTGCGGATTGGTCTTGTTTTTGTCAAACCACACTTGAAGTCTCTTGTGGAGAGTCTTTTTGCCGGGAGTCGAGCCAAATCTGGCACGCTCGAAGGCATTGAGATACCGCCGCGGATTGGTGAAGCACGTGCCCAGACTGGAAATGGCCGTGGAGTCGGCATCCTGCTCTATATAAGAGTGTTTCCCACGGTTTATTCCCTGATAGTACCACGAAATCTGAATTCGGGTCGGCTTGGTTTCATCGGCTCCGCCGAAGTCGCCGTCTTGCGGAGAGATGCAGAGCGCCGCCTGGATCTCCTTGCCTCTCGCCAAGCTCATCGCCTGCTCGGTCGTCGATGCCGGATGGGGACCGATGATCTTCTCGCTCGGTATTGGCCTCGGAGTGGTTGGCTGGGAGGGATCTTGGCCGCCGTGACCGCCGTTCCCGCCGGAGCCACCGTCGCCACCGCTCGAGCCGGGTATCAGCGGTATCGCGTCGAGGCTGGCGAGCACTGGGCTGCGGTCGGGCACAGCGACGCGCTCTCCCACAACGTATTTCACGCTGACGATGGTCGAGTTGATCTCGGCCTCGATGGTCGCCGGCAGACACAGCCGGATATATCCGCGCACCGCGTAGTAGACGCCAACGCTACGGTCGATCGACCGGTTCTTTAGTCGGGCGAAAAGCTCTTCCCGATAGGCGTTCTGCAGCTTGCTGACGAGTTCCTCGACCGACTTCTTGCCGGTATCGAGGATGCGGCGGGAGTAATAGTTGTTCAGCGTCGATTGGGAGAAGCCGAACATGCTCTCGACGACGGTCATTGCCGTGGCGCCCGCCTCGGCGAACCCCATGACGACCTTGGTGGTGCTCGTCGTGTCTTGGAGCTTGCGCGTAAAGTAGGCCTGATCCCGCCGCGCGCGATCCAGTGAGCCAAGGTAGGCATCACAGCGCTCGTCGACGTCGTTCAGCGAGGCGAACAGCACCATCTTCCATTGGTACGGCGTGAGGTCCGGGTGACAGTGCGGCTGGCCCGCCGTATCAAGGTAGTAGAGCTCTGGCGCTGCCAGGCACATGGCGCCGAAATACTTGTCGGGCGTCTCGGCGCGGGCTTCCGCCTCGGGCGAGTAGACCGTCTCGCCGATGCCGGTCAGCAGCAGCTCGTTTTGACTGCAGCCCGACATGATGACCGTGCTGGCGACGACGAGCATTCGTACGGCGGTGGCGAACCTCCCTGTGGAGCCATCGCCCGGTGCCGCCAGGAGGTTCCATTTCCGCTTCATTGCACGAGCGCCCGCAAACTTTCGAGGTCTGGATCAACCGTTGGCGTGGCGCCCGACATCACGGGGTCCAGGTAGCCGCCTCCTTTCGTGTAGTAGTGCGCGCCGGAAGTCCTGACCGGTCGGCCCTCATTTAGGTAGACTATGCTGTCGAGGGTCGAGTTGATGCGCGCTTCGATGGTCGACGGCAGGCAGATGCGCAAGTAGCCGCGCACGGCATAGAAGGCGGCTGGCTTGCTCCTGATGTAGATCATGTACTGGTCTTGCAGGAGCGTGCGGTACGCCGTCTGCCGCTTCAATACGAGGTTCTGTACGGTGCCTTCCTCCACCTCGAGGATCAGGCGGGAGTAGTAGTTGTCGAGCGAGCTCTCCGCGAGCCCGAACGCGGCCTCGATGATGCCAATGGCCGTAGGGCCGACCCCGGTCGTGCTTAGAATGATGCCCGCCGTGCTCGTGGCGCTTCTCAACTCGGCGAGGAAAGAGGCGCGGTTGCGTTTCGCCTTATCGAGCGTCGACAAATAGGCTTCGCAGCGATCGTCTATATCGTTGAGCGAGGCAAGGACGGCGCTTCGCCATCCTGCTGCGTGCATCCTGTTATAGTCGCAATAATAGGACATTCCGGCTGGCCGCGGGCCAATAAGTCCGGCGCGCCGGCACATCCAGCCGAAGTATTCATCCTGCAATTCGGCGCGAGCAATCGTGTCTTGGACGAATAGCTCGGTGCCGATGCCGCTCGTGAGTGGATCCTCACCGCTGCACGACGTCAAAAACAATAAAATGACAGCCGCAACTAAGGGCTTCAGCAAGGACGCACGCATTTTTTTTACTCACAATATGGAGGCAGATTGGACGAAAAAAACTGCCCGTGGAAGTACGGCGCATCGCCGGTTCTTATTTTGCGACTCTCAATGTGGCGGGCCGGCAACTACGCAACTCCATATGCGCGGTTTTCCGCTGAAAATAGATCGGCGTTTGCGCGTCTTAAGTTGGAGAATGAAAGTGACGTTGTGGGCGCCATGTCGGCGGCACCACGAGGGCGCGGAAATTGACATCGCGCCCGATGCTGACCTAAGTCGCGTCCAAGAAGGGCAGCAGCCCAGCCAACTCCTCCTCAACACCCCCGCGCATCGCTTCCAAGCCGGAGGCCGGGGAGACATTTGCTCCAGACATCGGTCACATGATCCGTCTTGACAACATCGGCAAGCAGAACGGCCACCAGATCGTCTTCATCGAGGCGGGGGCCACGCTCAACCGCGGCGAGAAGGTCGGCCTGGTCGGCCCGAACGGCGCCGGCAAGACCACGCTCTTCCGCATGATCATCGGCGAGGAGCAGCCGGACGAGGGCACGGTCGCCGTCGATCGCGGCGTGACCATCGGCTACTTCAGCCAGGACGTCGGTGAGATGTCGGGCCACAGCGCCGTCGCCGAGGTGATGAACGGAGCGGGACCGGTGAGCGAGGTGGGCGCCGAGCTGAAGGCGCTCGAGGCCGCCATGCAGGACCCTGAACGCGCCGACGAGATGGATGAGATCATCGAGCGCTATGGCGAGGTGCAGGCGCGCTTCGAGTCGCTCGATGGCTACGCGCTGGAGGGCCGTGCCCGCGAGGTGCTCGCCGGCCTCAGCTTCACGCAGGAGATGATGGACGGCGACGTCGGGGCGCTGTCGGGCGGCTGGAAGATGCGCGTGGCGCTCGCCCGCGTTCTGCTCATGCGCCCCGACGCCATGCTGCTCGACGAGCCGAGCAACCACCTCGACCTCGAAAGCCTGATCTGGCTGGAAGAGTTCCTCAAGGGCTACGAGGGCGTGCTGCTGATGACCTCGCACGACCGCGAGTTCATGAACCGCGTCGTCCGCAAGGTCGTCGAGATCGACGGCGGCGCGCTGACGACCTACACCGGTGATCTCGAATTCTACGAGCAGCAGCGCGCGCTCAACGAGCGCCAGCAGCAGGCGCAGTTCGACCGCCAGCAGGCGATGCTCGCCAAGGAGATGCGCTTCATCGAGCGCTTCAAGGCGCGCGCCTCGCACGCCGCGCAAGTGCAGAGCCGCGTCAAGCAGATCGACAAGATCGAACGCGTCGAGCCGCCCAAGCGCCGGCAGACGGTGACGTTCGAGTTTGCCCCGGCGCCGCGCTCGGGCGAGGATGTCGTCAGCCTCAAGAGCGTCCGCAAGGGCTACGGCAGCCGCCGCATCTATGACGGGCTCGACTTCCAGGTGCGCCGGCGTGAGCGCTGGTGCGTCATGGGTATCAATGGCGCGGGCAAGTCGACGCTGTTGAAGCTCGTCGCCGGTGCGGCAGAGCCGGATGCCGGCAGCGTGTCGGTCGGCGGCAGCGTCAAGATGGGCTACTTCGCCCAGCACGCGATGGACCTGCTCAAGGGCGAGCGGACAGTGTTCCAAACGTTGGAAGATTCATTCCCGCAGGCGAGCCAGGGTTCGCTGCGCTCGCTCGCCGGCTGCTTCGGCTTCTCGGGCGACGACGTGGAAAAGCGCTGCCGCGTGCTGTCGGGCGGCGAGAAGGCGCGCCTCGTCATGGCGCTGATGCTCTATGACCCGCCGAACTTCCTGGTGCTCGACGAGCCGACGAACCATCTCGACATGGCGACGAAAGAGATGCTGATCACGGCGCTGGCGCAGTACGAGGGTGCCATGCTGTTCGTCTCGCACGACCGTCGCTTCCTCGCCGCGCTGTCGAACCGCGTGCTGGAGTTGACGCCCGACGGCATCCACGCCTACGGCGGCGGCTATACGGAGTACGTGGAGCGCACAGGCCAGGAAGCTCCCGGCCTGCGCGTCTAGTTGCTCTGCTTCCGCGGCGCTTTGAAGTTCTTGATCACCACGGGTGGCGCCTGCGACTCCTTCAGCCGCGGGACGACATTCTTGTTCAACCGCGGGACGACACTCTTGCAGTTCGGGAACGTCCCGGACGTGCCGCTCGGGCATTTCGGCTTCACGATGGACCGACAGTTGGGCGGTGTCCCGACCATGCCGGTCGGGCACTTCGGCTTGGGGATCGGCTTGCAGTTCGGCGGCGTGCCGGTGAAGCCGGTCGGGCAGCGTGGCGTCTCGATCGCCTTGCAGTTCGGCGCCGTGCCGACCATTCCCTTCGGGCACGGCTTCGGCGGCTCGACGCAACGCTTGCCGGTCCACAGCCAACCCTTCTTGCGGCACTCCTCGGCTGGGTCCGAGCCGCCGGTGATGCAGCGGCCGTTCTTGTCACGCTCGAAGCCGCGCTTGCAGACGCACTTGCCGTCGTCGCGCACCTCGTTCGGACCGGGCTCGCAGAGCGGCACCTCGTCCTTCAGGCAGCGGCCGTTCTTGTCGCGGTCGTAGCCGGGCTTGCAGACGCACTTGCCGTCGTCGCGCACTTCGTTCGGACCGGGCTCGCAGAGCGGTGGCTCGTCCTTCAGGCAGCGGCCGTTCTTGTCGCGGTCGTAGCCGCGCTTGCAGACGCACTTGCCGTCGTCGCGCACCTCGTTCGGACCCGGCTCGCAGAGCGGCGGCTCGTCCTTCACGCAGCGGCCGTTCTTGTCGCGGTCGTAGCCGCGCTTGCAGACGCACTTGCCGTCGTCGCGCACCTCGTTCGGACCCGGCTCGCAGAGCGGCGGCTCGTCCTTCACGCAGCGGCCGGTATTGTCGCGGTCGTAGCCGCGCTTGCAGACGCACTTGCCGTCGCCGCGCACCTCGTTCGGACCGGGCTCGCAGAGCGGCGGCTCGTCCTTCAGGCAGCGGCCGTTCTTCGGCATCGGCCTGCCGTCGGGGCAGAGATCGGGCTCGACGATGCCGACGCACTGGCGACCCGAGCCGCGAATGAAGCCGGTCTTGCACACGCAGGCGCCGCTTTCCGAACGCATCTCGTTCGGTGCCGGGTCGCACTGCGGACGCTGCGGCTTCTCGCACCGCTTCGACGGGATCTTGGCGATGGCCGTGGCGAAGTCGTCACCAAGTCCGTTGTTGTAACGCGTGCCAGGCACCGGGAAGACGGTGGTGGCGCGGTTGATCAGGTCGCACTGTCCATCGTCCGGCACGTCGACGCTGACCTTGAGCTCGACGCTGTCGCCCTTCTCCATGTCGACGTGCGGATTGGTGCACTGGAAGCTCGATCCGCCGCCGGCGCAGCCCCAGGGAGCCGAGAACGACACCGAAGTCGGCGCGAAGCCCAGTTCCTCGTTCACCTTCAGCGGGCCGTGATAGGGGTCGGGTCCAGTGTTGGCGACGGTGACGGTGTAGTCGCAGCGATGGTTACCGCCGCCGGCCACGACACAGTCGCCCTTGCTGACCTTGGTGGTCTTGAGGTTGGTCGGATCGCAGGTGACCTGCAGCACGCCGAAGATATCGACCCAGCTCAGGAAGGCATCGGCTGTGGCCGTGTCGCTGTCGTCGGCCGCATTGAAGTTCGCCGCACTGCCGCCTGCGGGCGCTGTGATCGACGCCGTATTGGGCAGCGAGCAGCCGGCCGCTTCCAGCGGCGCCAGCGGGATCGACACCCGCAGCGGCAACTTGAGTGAGGCGGCGACGGCGATGTCGACCGGCGCGAGCGTGTTGCACGCGTAAGTCGGCGGACCACCGGCGCAACCCCAGTTGGCGTCGGCCACGGTCAAAGTCGCGGCGGCCGGCACCTTTTCGTCGAGCGACAGCATGCCGGAGTACGGCGAGGGGCCGTCGTTGGTCACGCTGATCTCGTAGTCGCAGAGAATGGTGTTGCCCGGCGCCTTGAAGCACTTGCCGGCGTGCAGCGCCTCCTTCGAAAGGCGCAAGTTGTTGAGCGGCAGCGGCGCACCGACCGGTACCCAGGCGCAGCTTACGTTGCCGTCGCCGGGGATGGCCGGAGGCAGTCCCGGCGGCGGGACGCCCGGAGCCGAGATGGCGACGCAGTTGTGCGCCCAATACCCAGGCAGCGGCCCGGCCGGCATCGTTGCCGTGATCGAGAAGGCATGTGACGCGCCCGCTGCAAGGTTGAGCGGCGCCGTGCACGAGAACGGCACGGCGGCTGGTGCAGGCGCGCAGCCGAACGGGGGCGCGATGGCGATAGGCGCCGGCAGCGCCACGCCACCGCCCATGAACATGCTGTCGCTCAGGACGACGTCACCGCTGAACGGCAAGGAGCCGGTGTTGGTGATGGTGATACCGAATGTGCAGTCGCCGCCGAGCGCGCAGGCCGCCGGGGCGGTCTTGACGATGGTGAGCTGCGTTCCGCCCTCGGCGCACGCCTGGCCGTGCCAGGGCGCCCCAAGCACCGCGCAGTTGCGGAAGCCGTGGTTGCCGCCGGCGAGCAGCGGCGCGGTGTCGACTGTCACGTCGATGAAGTGGCTCATGCCCGGCGGCAGCAGATCCGGCGGAAGGGTACACGACAGATTGTTTGTCGGCACGGCTGAGCACAGCCATTGCGGGATGTCGGGCGCCACGTTGGAGATCGTCACGGGGAAGCCCTCGCCCGGACCGGACAAGATGCTCGCGGCGTCCCAGATGGTGACCGGCGCGTCGGGCACGGCCACGCTGCTGTTGGTCACCGTGATGATGCAGTGGATCGGACCGCCGAACGGCGCGGGCAGACAAATCTTCTTGATCCAGATGCCGGCTTGCGGCTGCGGCACGGGCTCGGGGCTCACCGGCGGCGCGGGCTCGGCCACCGTCGGGGTGTCGCAAGGATCGTAGATCGCGATGTCGCCGATGCGGCTGTAGAGATCGGCGTCGTCGAACCGGCCGTCATTGTCGACGAACCAGGTTTCGAGCGGCGGCGCGTTGAGCGGCCGGATGTTGCCTTTTTCGGTGGCCTGCAGGCCGTGCACGATGCGGGCGCCGCCCTTCAAGTCGCGCTTCTTGTCGTCGCTTTCGCGCAGGTGCTCGCCGGTGGTCCACAGCGTGGCGCGGCACTTGCCGTAGTCGATCTTGCCGTCGTCGAAGTAGCCGTAGTTGAAGGCGATGCCGCCGAGCGTCGAACGATGCGGCGTCTTGAAGCCGACGGCGAACTCGCCGACCTCCTCCGACCACTTCTTATCGCTGTCACTCCACATGTAGCGGCGCACGACGGGCTTCTCGAGCTTGGCAAATATCGAATAGTCGTAGCTGCCGGTCAGGCCGCCGCGCTGCGACAGGAAGAGTTGACCTGGGCCGTCGAACAGAATTTCGGAGACGAAGTTGTCGCCCGGCATGTCCTCGACGTTGAACTCGATGCGTGCGTCGTCGGCGAAGCCTCCGTCGGCGGTGAGGCCGACCGACCAAACCTGTGCCGGCTTGGCGACGGAATAGTAGACGCGGCCGTCCTCGACGGTGACAGCGAACACGCGGCGCCGCGCATCCGCGAAGCCCCACGTCGATGGTTCCTCCACGTTGAACTCGGGACGCTCGATGCCCATGCGGCGCGCCGCGTCGTAGGCAATCGGCTCGAGATCGGCGTTGGGGCGGCCGGATGCGCCGTGGTCGAAGCTGCCGCGCACGCTACCGTCGAGCCCCAGCCGGTGGATGAGACCGAACTCGAGGTCGGTGACGAACAGTTGCTCCGATGCGTTGTCGTAGGCGATGGCGCCAAGGCCGGGACCGGCGTTGTCTTTGTCATCGAATGAGAGGTTGGCGAACAGCGAGGCTTTGCCCGTGCGGCCGTCGATCTTCCATATTGAGCCGGGTCCGCCGCCTGCCAGCGTGCCGAACTGACCGGGCATCCAGCGGGCGCCCCGCTCGCCATTGACCAGCCGTCGTCCGTCCTTGGCGATGATCTGCAATCCGAACAGCGAGGTCGCGCTCACGTATACGTTGGGCGAGCGGTTGGCCGTCTCGCTGTCGAGCGCCACGCCGAATACCTGGCCGATCTGGCCTGCGTTGACTTCGAAGGTGGAGGGCGCGTTGACGAGGGCGCCGTTCGGCGGTCCGCCCAGGCGCGTCAGATCGAAGACCCGCAGCACCGCGCCGCCGGTGTCGATGAATGTCATGTCGGTCGGCGAAACGCCGTCGGGCACGTTCGGCAGCGCCTTGGCGCCGGAGAAGCCGGTTACCGCCGCGTCGCCGCGCTGGACGATGGGACCCTCGGCGAAGGAGGGGCTGGCGACGAGAAAGAAAGAGAGCGCAATGAAACCGCAGCGACGAATGCGCTGGAAAACGGAAGCAGCAACGTGGGTCATCTGAGGTGCCTGAAAGCCTTCTTTTTTGACTTCAAGCCGCCCACTATGGGCACACGCGATCGACCGCGATGTTCCTAAGGATACACGCGTTCGGCTTCGGCGCAGGTGTGCTCGAATGTTTGGCGCAGCAATAACTTATTGAAATAACATCATTTTATATAAACGCCGGTCACGCGCATCGGCGCCGGGAACGGGCGTCGGTCAGCAAAGTCCCGCATCGGCAAGCCGCAAAGTTGTCATGCTCCGGTGATGACTGGTGCGCGCCGCCCCGGTATTGCAGGCGGCGCTGAGTTCATCGACGAGAGACGCTGACACCATGTCCTGTGACCGCATCCTGCTTGCCCTCATCGCCTCCTGTGTTCTGCTCGTCCTGCCGGCGGCTGCCGAAAAACGAGTGGCGCTCGTCGTCGGCAACTCGACCTACAAGGAAGTGTCGCCGCTTCCCAACCCCGTCAACGACGCCAACGACATCGCAGCGGCGCTGAAGGCCTCGGGCTTCGATGTCGTCCTCGGCGTCGACGTCGACAAGCGCGACTTCGACTCGCGCATTCGCAGCTTCACGCAGCTGCTCGAAACGGCCGACGTCGCCGTCCTCTTCTACGCGGGTCATGGACTGCAGGTCGGCGGCCGCAATTTTCTAATTCCGGTCGACGCCAAGCTGCAAAGCGAGCGCGAGCTCGACTTCGACGCGGTGAGCCTCGATTTCATCCTGAAGCAGATGGAGCTCGGCCGCGCCGACAAGACCAACATCGTCTTCCTCGACGCCTGCCGCGACAACCCGTTTTCCGGCAATCTGGCGCGCTCGATGGGGACGCGCTCGGCGAGCATCGGCAAGGGTCTCGCGCAGGCGGAGACCGGCGTCGGCACGTTCATCGCCTATTCGACGCAGCCGGGGAACGTCGCCGTCGACGGCGCGGGGCGCAACTCTCCCTTCACCGCGGCACTGTCGAAGTACATCAAGGAATCCAATCACAACTTGACGTCGGTCATGATCGACGTGCGCAAGGACGTGCTCGCGGCGACGGGCGGCAAGCAGGTGCCGTGGGATCACTCGGCGCTGACCGGCGAGTTCTTCTTCAAGCAGACAGCGGCCGCCGCCGCCAGTCGCTCTACGACCGACAGTGGCGATCCCGAGATGCAGAGCCGGCTGCGCACGCTCGAGGACGAGGTGAAGAAGAAGTCCGACACCGAGCAGACGGGCAACATCGTCGCGCTCGCCCAGGCGCGCGAGCGGCTGCGGCAGCTGAGCGAGGAAAACAAGGCCGATCAGCAGCGGATCTTCGACAAGCAGTACGAGACCGGCGGCACCGAGGATTCAACCTCGCGCACCAACCTGGCGATGGCCATCGGCAAGATCCAGATGCAGATGGTCCGCCGCAACCAGCAGGCAGAGAAGCTGCGCGAAGAGATCAAAGCGCTGGAAGGCAAGCTCGGATTGCCGCCCGAGAAGGCGCAGGATGGCGCCGAGAAGTAGGGGCTCCGGCTGCGAGCGACGCTCAATCCAACTGCTTCAGCAGGTTCATCAGAGCCGGCCGCACGGTCTGTAGCTCCTTGAGATGCGCCGCGGAGAGCGACTGCAGGCGCCGTTCGGCGATGGCGGTAAGCTCGAGCCGCGCCCGGCGGCGATCCTCCGCATCGCGCGAACGCTCGACAAGCCCCGCGGCGACAAGCCGGTCGACGAGTTCGACCGCGGTGTTGTGATTGATCAACAGCCGCTCCGCGAGCAGGCGGATGCTGACACTCTCGGCGTCTTGCGCGCCTTTGATGGTCAGTAGGGCTTGGTGCTGCTGCGGCGTGAGGCCGGCTTGCTTGGCCGCGGATTCGCTAAAGGCGAGGAACCTTCTGAGAGCGAACCGGAAGTCGGATAGCGCTACGTAGTTTGCCTTTGGCAGGCCGGCGGCGACTCTCTTGAGCTTTGCTGCGGTGCGTGCACTGCCGGGCGCCTTACGAATTTTTGCCATAGAGATCCGTCAGGGTCTTGAACTATATCGTTGAACGATACGATATCGGGGATGGGGCACGCCTCATGCGGAGGAGGAACGCATGCCTCGTCATGACGACAGACCCGATGCCGATTTGGCGATTACCGTGGTCTTCCTGATCGTGATGATTGCGGTGCTGTTCCTGTTGGGCCTGGCGCATCCCTACAACCCGGCTCGCATCTCGAACGTGACATATCACTCGGTCCCGGCGGTTCCGCCAATGTAAATTCGTCGTAAGCGTCTGTCCTCGCGGGATCTGACGCATTTTTGAGCATGATCCCGCGCAGGTGGATAGCGATGAGCGACGAGACGAGCACGGGAAACGCGGCGGACTTGTTCGCCGACGCGCCGTACGATGCGGCAACGCTTGCCTCGATGTTCGAGGCGTATGCCGCAGCCTGGCATGAGCTGCAGATGATGAATGTGGTGTCCCGCAGCGGCGAGGAGATGCGGCCGAAACTCGTGCTGAGGATTTTGAAGGCGGCCGCCGCCGGCGAGCGCGACCCGGACCGGATGAAACTGCTCGCTCTGCACGCCATCGACCGGCGCTGAGCGCGTCGTTCCCTAAGGGACGACGCCCGGACGGCGATTGGCACGCCATCCGGGCCAAGGGTGAGGCTTCCGTCATGACTCAGAAACCCCCACCTCTAGCTATCAGTACGCGGAGTGCCGCGGAAGGGCTCGACGTCTGTTCACCACCTCCGCGTGCTCGGCCGGCAACACAATATCGCCGTACGATATATGCGTGGGCAAACGGTTGAGCCACTCGACATGTTGAGTGCGTGATTCGCGCCCGGGCCGAGGCAATGGGCTCAGCGGGTGCGCATGAGCAGCAGCCAGAGCGCCGTCCCGTTCGTTGTCGCATAGCGCCACAAATATTTTCGCGGCTCGCGCGCGACCCTGAACAGCCACTCGATGCCGGCCTTTTGCATCCATCGCGGCGCGCGGCGGCTCGTCGGCTGAAAGTAGTCGAATAGACCGCCGCACGTCTTGATCCAGCCGACGCCGCGCAGCCGCTCGCGGTTGCGGACGACGAAGGCCTCCTGATGCGGCACACCGAGCCCTACCCACAGGACGTCGGTCGAGGCGGCAACGATCGCCGCGCAAATGGCGGCCTCATCCGCCTCGCGGAAATAGCCGTTGCGCCAGCCTGCGATCTGCAGCGCCGGGTACTGGCGCGAAATGGCGGCGACGGCGATCTCGATATTCTCCGCAGTCGCGCCGAGGAAGTAGAAGCGCAGCCCGTGGACGCACGCCGCGCGCGCCGCATCGTGGAACAGGTCCGTCGTTGCCGCGCGCTCCGGCAGCGGCGTAGCGAGCAGGAGCTGGCTGATGATGACCAGCGGCTGGCCGTCGGCATCGAGCGCATCGGCCTGCTCCAGCAGGGCGCGATACGACCTGTCGCGATGGCTGAGGGCGAGAACCTGGCCATTGGCGGAGAACACAGCAAAGCTGCGAGCCGCAGGGGTCGCGCGCGCGGCCAGGCACGTACTCACCATCAGTCGCGCCCAGGCGCTGCGCGTCATTGGCCGGATCGGCAGCCCGCCGACCGTAACCGGCGGCGGAACCGGTTCATGCGTCACCAAACCGGGTTCGCTCAGCACTGCGCGCCTTCTCCGCTAGAAGCTGTTGGCGTAGGCGCGGGGCGAGAACAAAGTCAGGAAGAGGATGTAAAGGTCGAAGCCCAACGACCAGTTCTCGATGTAGTAGAGGTCGTGCTCGAGGCGGGCCTGCATCAGGTCCACGGTCAAAGTCGGTCCACGGAAGCCGTTCACCTGCGCCCAGCCGGTAATCCCGGGCCGCACGTTCAAGCGGCGAGAGTAGGCTTCGATCTTGCGCGTCGCCTCCTTGTCGTGCGCCAGCGCGTGCGGTCGCGGCCCGACGATCGACATCTCGCCCTGCAGAACGTTGATGAGCTGCGGCAGCTCGTCGAAATTGTATCGCCGGAGAAATCTGCCGATGGGGGTGACGCGCGCATCGTCGCGTTTTGCCTGGACGATGTGCTCGCCGTCGTCGAGCGTCGACATCGTGCGGAACTTCCAGATGCGGAACTCGGCAAGATTGTAGCCGCCGCGCCGCTGACGGAAGAATACCGGACCCGGGCTCGACCGCTTGATCAGGACGCCAATAGCGAGGAATAGCGGCGCGAGCAGAACCAGCGCGGTGCCGGCGATGCCCACGTCGATGCCGCGCTTGATGAGCAGCTGCAAGGGTCCCAGCGGCGCCGAGACCAAGGTGATCGTCTTCAGGTGCGAAAACTGCGAGATGTGCAGGTTCGGCGCGGCGCGCAAGATGCGCGTGCAGCCGATGTGCACCGAGACCGGCAGATCGGCAAACTGTTGGACGATCGACTGAATGATGTCGTCACGTTGCCAGGGGATGGCAATGACGACGTCGTCGACGCTGAGTGACCGGGCACGCACCGTGGCCTCGGTAATCATCCGCTGCAGCGACTCCGCGTCCACTTGGGCCACGAGGTCGCCCGGGAGAATCTCTGTTGCCAGCAGGTTCATGTTCGCGTGGCGCTGCACGATCTGCTCGGTGCATTCGCGGATCTCGCGCGGGGTTCCGATGAGCATCATGCGCCGGCCGACGATGCGGCCGGACTCGATCAGCATGGTCGTAACGCGCTCGAGGATTGCGTTGAGGGCAATTAGCGACAGAAGTCCCACGACAAAAAAGATGAGCAGCCAGCCGCGCGAGTAGATGTGCGTCGTCTTGGTGAGGAAGCCGATGATGCCGAGGCAGAGGAAGGCGTAGACCCAGACGAAGAAGATGCGGCCGTGGCTTGGCTCCGACGCGCTGTAGGCCCTCACGCCGTAGTCGCCGCGGATCAGGAACGGCAGCACGAAGATCAGGCCGGCGCTGACGCCGACGATGACGTAGCGCCCCGGTGCGCCGACGGCCCCGTAGGTGAACATATGATAGGCGATGCCGGATACGACCGCGGCGCCGCAAATGACGAGAACGTCGGCGAGCAGGGCCAGTATGGTAAAGACGACCGAGTGTGCAGGCAGCGCTGCAGTACGGAAACGCCGGTTGCTCTCGATTGTGGTCATGTCCCCCCGACCACGATGCTTCGCAGTCCAGGCCGGGAATATAGGACGCGTTGGAAGCACAACGTCTCTGAACGGCTTTTAACGTTAAATGGAAGTACGTCGAGTGATCACCCGCCGTGATCGCGTTTCCGCCGCATGTCCGAAGCGATGTGAACGGCCGAAACCATAAGTTTGGATAGAATCCGGCGCTTCCTATTCACACGCTATCAAGCATGTCGCTCCGCGCACGCGGCAAAGGCCTTTTGCGTCGCCGCGCGAGCATTCGGTTGGAGGGGGAATGGACCGTTCTAAAGCGTGGGCGGATAGCGACCCCTGGCACGATGAAAGTCGCGCTTGGCGTGGCGGGAGCGTCGCCGAGGTCGTGGATGCCCTATGGCGTAGAAAGCTGCTCGTGCTGGGCGCGGGCCTGTTGGGCGCCTTCGGCCTCGTCGTCGTCGGCGAGCTGCTGCCGCAGAGCTACGCGGCACGTGCTCAGCTGCTCGTCGATCCGCGCGACCTGCAGATGCTCGGCTCCGAGGTGATGCCGCGGCAGCTTGCGACCGACAATGGTCTCGCCATCGTCGAGAGCCAGGTCGAGGTGCTGATCTCGGACAATGTCTTGCGAAAGGCGATCGTCCAGGTCGGACTGGAGCGAGATCCGGAATTCATCGGCGACGGCCAATCCTTCATCGGGCAACTGCGCGCCCTGCTGCCGGTCGCCGCTTCGCCGGATGAGGACCCGGTGCTCACGGTCCTGCAGAAGCTGCGCAAGCAGGTGACTGCCATCCGCATCGAGCGGAGCTTCATCATCGACTTCACGGTGCAATCGAAGAGCCGCGAAAAGTCTACGCGCATCGCCGAGGCCGTGGTCAACGCCTATCTCGCCGATCAGCGCAACTATCGCGCCGAGGCGAATGCTGCCGCGGCGCGTGCCATCGACGGCGGTCTCGAAACCCTGGAAAAGAAAGTCCGCGATTCCGAGCGCAAGGCGACCGAGTTCCGCGTCAAGTCCGGGCTCGTGTCCGCCAACGGCCGGCTGGTGACGGAGCAACAGCTCACTGACATCAACAACCAGCTCTCCACCGCACGGGTGGAGAAGGCGCGGGCGCAGTCAAAGTACGACGAAATGACCGCCTCGGCCGGCGATCCGCAGTCGATTCCCGAGGCGTTGCTGTCGCCGACGCTGCGCAGCCTGCGGGCACAGCTCGCCGCCGTCTCCGGCCAGCGGGCCAAGCTCAGCACGCAGATGCTGCCGCGGCATCCGGCAATGGCGGCCGTCATTCGCCAGGAGGGCGAGCTGCGCGGGCAGATCGATCGCGAGCTCGATCGCGTCGTCGCCTCTGCCCGTCACGATGTGGAGCGCGCTTCCGCCACCGACGCGAGCCTGGCGGCGACGCTCGAGGGGCTGCGCGGCGAGCTCAACACGGCAAGCGGCGCGCAGATCACGATGCGCGAGTTGGATCGCGATCTCGAGGTCAATCGCGCTCTCTATGAGCAGGCGCTTGCACGCACCCGTCAGGCGAGCGAGCAGGTGCGGCTCGATACCACCAACGTGCGCGTCATCACCCCACCGGTACCCGTCGTGCAGCGCGCCTTCCCGCCGCGGCGCCTCCTTCTCCTGATCGGCGGCTTCGCGTTGGGCCTCGCTGGCGCGGCCATTTTGATCGCCTTCCTCGTCGACCGCCGGCACCGCGCGGTGAGGCGCGCTTGATCACCAGGCGCCAAGCCCTCGTGGGCGCGGCGGCCGGAGCCGTGTCGTTCACGGTGAGCGGTGCGCTTTCGGGTGCCGCAGCGCCGATGCGCCTGGAGGTCGTCGGCAATCGGATTTTCCACGCCGGACGCCCGATCCGTCTGCTCGGCGTCGCCATGGGCGATCCGATCTACATTCGCGGCAATCGCGACGTTTCCGACTATCGCGTCGTGGCGCAGGAGTGGGGCGCCAACACGGTGCGTATCGGCCTGCATCCCGGGCACTGGCGCGACGCGCGCGCGCAATCGATCGCAGCGCTGGCACGCGACATCGCCGCGGCACGCGCGCAAGGCCTGTTCGTCATCCTCGACTGGCATACGATCGGCTTTCCCGGCGCCTATACGGAGGTCGCCGATCCGTCCTGGGGGCTGATCGACAACGCCTACGACACCGACGCGGCGCTGGCGCTCGACTTCTGGCGGGAGATGGCGCTGACCTACGGCGGCGATCCGGGAATCCTTTTCGAGCTGTGGAACGAGCCGGTGGTCGACGGGAAGCTTTGGGTATCGACGGGCAAACATTGGCCGCAGCTCAAGGCGCTGTGGGAGCGGCTCATCGCCGTGATCCGCGCGCACAGCGACGCGATCATCATCGCCGCCGGCGAACGCTGGGCCTTCGACCTCAAGTCGGTCAAGGACAACCTCATCGACGATCCGCGCGTCGTGTACGCCTGGCACGTATATCCGAACGAGGACCGCGGCCTCGCTGATCGCTGGCACAGCAGCATCGACGGTCTGCAGGCGCTTAAACCGGTGATCGTCACCGAGTGGGGGTTCTGCCGCTCATGCAGCAAGCATCTCTACGGCACGCCTGAGGACTTCGGCGAGCCGTTCGTCAACGGCGTGCTCGAGCCGCTGCGGCTGCACTCCACCGCGTGGTGCTACAGCCCCGGGGCGGCACCGCAGATGCTGGAGGACGGCGGCACACCCAACGAATTCGGCGCCTTCGTGAAGTCGTATCTCGGCTCCGCATGGCGGCCGGTATGAGCGCAGCCCAGGGAAGCGCAGTGCCGTACGCGCCGGCGCGTGGGGAGTTCCTCGCGACGTGCACCTTTTACCTGATCTTCCTCCTCATCTGGATTACGACGACCCCGTTCGCCGATCTGGCGATCACCAGGGCGTCGAGCACGGCCGACAGCAGCAATGCGGTGAACCAGGTCGTCTTCGTCACGATGGCCCTGCTTGCCGTCGGCGTCGCTGCCTCGCTCCGCAAAGACCTGCTCTACGCGCTGCCCCGCCCCATCCATGCCGTGCTCGGCGTTTGGTTGCTGATTTCCATCGCACTGTCGCAGGCGCCGATGTTGTCGGCCAAACGGGCGCTGTTCACGGGGCTGGTGCTGTTGATCGCTGCCGCGGCGATGACGTTGCCGCGCACCACACGGCAGCTCGCGAAGAATTTCGCGACCCTTACGTTGCTGGTCGTCACGCTCTGCTATGCGGGCGTGCTCCTCGTCCCGGACCTCGCCATCCATCAGAGCCGCAACGTGCTCGAACCGGAGAACGTCGGCTATTGGCGCGGCGTGTTCGCCCACAAGAACACCGCCTCGGCGATGATGGTCGTCTTCCTGTTCATCGGCCTGTTCGTGGCGCGTGCCTACAGCGTCGCTTTGGGTTGGACCATCGTGGCGCTCACCCTGCCGTTCCTCTACGCCAGCGGCGGCAAAACGGCCCTGGCGCTGGTCGTCCCCGTGCTCGGCGCGAGCTGGCTATGCAGTGTCATTCGCGCTCCCGCGCTGCGCTCGACGATCGTCGTCTCGGCCGTCGTCCTGCTCAACGTCATCACCGTCGGCTCGGCGGTCGTCCCGGCAATTGGCTCGTTCACCCGGTCGATCACTACGGATGCGACGTTCACGGGCCGCACCGAGATCTGGCAGTTCGCTGCCGGCGAGATCACGCGGCATCCGGTCTTCGGCGCCGGCTTTGCGGCCTTCTGGCGCACGGACGCGACCGTCAACAGCGACGCCGGCACGGAGGAGTACGAGGGGTGGTCATCGGCCTTTGCGCGCCGGGCCACCGACTCGCACAACACCTACGTCGACTTGTCGCTGACGATCGGCCTGGTGGGACTGGCGATCGTCTTGACGTGGGTCCTCATCTTGCCGTTGCGCGACATCGCGCGCACGTCCGCAGAGGCCGTTAACAGTCCCCTCGGGCTCATGTTGTTTCGCATCTGGTTCTATGGGCTCCTCACGTTCTGTCTGGAGTCGGGGCTGCTCGCCTCCGCGGACATGCTGGGATTCATGGTTGTGTTTGCGGTCTTCGGCATCGAGCTCATGGCCCGATTCAATCCCGCGCGCTCACGAGTGGCGGGGCGCAGGCAGAAGCGAAGGTGAGGAGCAAGGGCGTGGAGCAGGTAAAGCGTTCGGCGTTCGCGGAGGCCGGAAAGCGCGCGCGGACGGTCATCGACGTGAGCCCGGTCTCGCGCGACAACCCGTTTCGCCGCGAGCGCATGCAGCGGCTGAAGGGGCTGGTCGAAGTCGTCATCGCGGAAAAGGGCGCCTGCAAAATCATCGACATTGGCGGCACCGTCGGTTTCTGGGAGACGTGGGAGCACCTGCTCGATTTCTCCAAGGTGACCATCGACTGCGTGAACGTCGCCCCTGCCGATGCGACGGGCCACCTTCCAATCCGCATGCTGGTCGGCGACGCGCGGGACCTCACGTTCGCGGCCGACAACGCCTACGACGTGGCGTTCTCCAATTCGGTGATCGAGCACGTCGGCCTATGGCAAGACATGGAGCGCATGGCGGCCGAGGTGCGCCGCGTGGCGCCGCGCTACCTCGTGCAGACGCCCTACTTCTGGTTTCCCGTCGAGCCGCACGCGCGCAGCCCGCTCATCCACTGGCTGCCGGAATCCTGGAAGTACCGCATCGTCATGCACCGCAAGTGCGGTTTTTGGGAGCGGCAGGACAGTGTCGCCGGCGCCGTGCGGACGGTGCAGTCGGCCATCATGCTCGACATCCGGCAGATGCGCGCCCTGTTTCCCGATGCCGATCTGCACAAGGAGCGCTTCTGCGGACTGATCAAGTCGCTCGTCGCGGTGAAGGGCTAGCGCTCAGGCGTCGGCTAGTCGAGCTCGTCCAGGACGTCGATGAACTCGCGCGCGGCTGTGCCGGTCCTGTAGCGCGAAGCGCGCTCGCGAAGCGCCGCCCGGTCGGGTGGCGATTTGAGTGCCCGAACAATCGCCGCGGCAAGGCCCGGCGCATCGCCGACGGGGACCATCGTGCCGTAACGCCCGCCCTCGAGGATCTCGCGCGGGCCCCACGGGCAGTCGGTGGCGACGACGGGCGTGCCGCAGGCCAACGCCTCGACGATGGCGTTGCCGAACCCCTCGAAGCGCGAAGTACACACTGCCAATTCGGCAGCCAGAAGAGATTGAAACGGATCGCTTACGTGACCGGCAACCGAGACTCTGTCGGCAACGCCGAGCTCCGCTGCGCGTGCCAGGATCGCGTCCTTCATAGCCCCTTCGCCGATGAAGCGCAGGTGCGCTCCGCTCGATGCCGGGAGCAAGCTGAGGGCCTCGACCGCCAGCAGGGGGTCCTTCTCGGGCGACAAACGCCCGACCCAGACGATCAATCCACGTTCGCGCGGGTGGTCGAAGGCTGCCTTGCTCAGCCTTGCCTCGGTAGCGGGATCGATGACGGCGTTGCTGCGCATGACGTGGATCTGCTGCGCCGGGACACCGAAGTTCTGGATGAGATCGTCCCGCGCCCCGGCGGCGAGAACGAGCACGCGGCTGGCGGCGCGATAGACCCGTCCGACAAAGCGGTAGGCGAGGCGCCCCTGCAACGAGGGATCGCCGTCGCGCGCGGCCGAGGGGCTCGCCACCTCGCGCAGGAGGATGTGGGGTCGTGTCGCACGCGGCAGCGAGCGGGCGGCGAGGTAGGTCAGCACATTGGGCGCCGCTTCCGACGACAGGACCGCTCGCGGTCTCCGCTTGAGGAGAACGCCGCGCAGCGCCGGAAGGGCATAGCGCAGCTTGCGGGGCCGCAACGTCACGACCTCGACTTCCGGCGCCACGAGTTGGGCAAAGGGCCCCTCGGGCTGAAGTGTCACAATTGCGACGCCAACGCCCAAGCGGCTGAGCGCATTCGCGAGCAATATGGCATCCCTCTGAGCCCCTCCCCCTTCGAATGCGCGAATGAAGATCGCCACGTCGAGAGGTCGTGCCATCGCGTCTTTTACCAATGTCCCCGTCCGGTGCTTGCTAACGAACCACTGTCGGGCCTAGTGCTCATAGGTGACGAAGATGTTTACGGGCTTTCGCCATTGCAAGCCAGCCCACGACACTCCTCCGATCCGCGCAGCGATGGCTTGAGTTGATGCTTGGTTGGCACGTCTTCATCTACGTCAGCTCGCGGGCTTTTGCCGCCGCGCTCAATTTCGCATCGGTAGCGATCTTCGCCCGCCTCGCCGGGCCGGCCGACTATGGCGAGTACCTTCTGACGTTCGCGTGGGCGTACATCGTCTACGGCTTCTTCGTCCAGTGGCTGCGCTACGCATTCTTCGCGTCCTATAAAAAGTCCTCGGCCGACGAGCAGATCGCCACGTTCGCCCGGACGGCCGGCGGTTTTCTTGCCGCCGCGCTCGCGTGCGGTCTCCTCGCCGGCGTGTTCAATCTAGTGCCGTGGTCCACTCTCCTCGGCGTCATGGTGCTGGTGATCGGACTGACGGTCTTCGATGCCAGCACCGAGATTGCGCGTACGCGCTTGCAGGCGAAGGAGGTCGGCCAGGCCGTCATTCTCCGTGCGATCTTGAACCTCCTGTTCGGTGCGGCGGCGCTGCTCATCTATGAGTCCCCGCTTGCCTTGGCGCTCGCCGTCGGCGCGGCGCAGGTCGTCGCGATCGCGCCGCTGCTCAAGGACCTTGTCCCGCGTGCACGCAGGCCCGGCTCGGTGAGCACGGCGAAGGGATATGTGCGCTATGGGCTGCCGCTGGTTTTTGCGTTCAGCATTTCGGCGCTCGGCCAGAACATTGACCGGATCCTGCTGGCGTCCTTCGCCGGCGTCGGCGTCGTCGGCCCATACGGGGCCGTCGCCGACATGGTCAGGCAATGCATGGTCGTGTTCGGGGAGGCGATCGCCGGGGCCTACATTTCCATTGCCAAGAACGCCTCGGCGGGCGGCGACGACGCCACGGCACGTGACGTGCTCCGCAAGGCCTTCACGGCCTATACGGCCATCGCCGTGTTCGGCGCCGCGTTCATCATCCGTTTCGAGGGCGTCGCGGTCGAAGGCCTGCTGGGGCGCGAGTTCCGCGAGCCGACCGAAACTCTCGTTCCCCTATTCGTAGCGTCGAGCGCGATATTCATGTTCCGCTCGTTCTACTTCGGGCAGGTCATCTATTTCGCCCGCTCGGCGCGTCCCGAGCTCATCGCCGCAATCATCACGGCGGGAACCGTCGGCTTGCTGTCGCTGCTTCTCATTCCTCGCTACGGGGCCGAGGGCGCCGCCGTAGCTGTGCTCATCGGGCAGATCGCCGCGTGCGCCTACTACATCTGGGAAGGGCGCCAGCTCTATGCCATGCCAGTCCCAGTGGGGCCGGTGCTCGTGCTCGGTGCCTACGCGGGGACAGGATATGCGCTCACCGAGGCGGTGGAGATGCTGCATTGGCCGCTGTGGCTGACACTGATCGTGCAATTCGCCGCGCTCGGCCTGGCGTTTCTGCTGGCGGCGCGAACCGAGTTGCTCGCCTTCTTTCGCGGCACGCTTGCTCCGAAGGGGCGGATGCTCTGGGCTGACGCGACCAATAAGGTGGCCCCTTGACGGGCAACAGCTATCGCCTGCAAACGACCGACACCTGGGCCGGTTTCGAGCGGCGGTGGGCGACGCTCGCGGAGTCTGCGCGCGTCTCGCCGTTCCAGCGCATCGAGTGGTTGCGCCAGTGGTATCAGTCCTTCGCGCGCCCGGGGTCCGTTGACCCGCTGCTCATCAGCATCAGCGATGCTGTAACCAGCGAAGACGTCATGCTGTTGCCGCTCATCGTGCGCCGCCGCGCGGGGCTGTCCACCGTCGAGTTCGCCGATCGCGGCGTGACCGACATCAATGCGCCGCTCTTGGGCCGTGGGGCGCCGAGCGACGTTGCAGGCGCCCAAGCCATTTGGCAGCTCCTCGTTGACAACTTGAGGGGCTACGACGGCATCCGCTTTCAGAAGATGCCGAAGCTGATTGACGAGCGCCCAAATCCGCTCGCTTCCGATTCCCGCGTGCGCGTTGCCGACCTGCGGCGGTGGACGCTCGCAGCCGACGAGCAGTGGGTCGTCGAGCGTAAGCGCGGACGCGCCTATAAGCGCAGCCAGAACGGTTTCGCCAAGGCGGGTGCCGGCCGTTTCATCTTCGCCAAGACGGAAGGCGAGGCGCAACGCATCCTTCTGACGCTCGAGCGATTGCAGTTGGCGCGCTTGAGCGAGCTCGGACGCTCGCACATCTTGGCAGAGCCGGAGCACAAGAGTTTCTACGAGGCGCTAGGCGCCAGCCGCGGAACCGATTTCACCTACTTGAGCGCGCTCGAGCTCGATGGTGAGCTGGTAGCCTGCCTGTTGTCGGTGGCCTCGAAGCCGTGGGTGACATTCCTGCGCATCGCATCCGACTCTCGCTTTGCGCACCTCAGCCTCGGCCGCCATCTCATGGAGCTGACGATGATGGCGCTGCGCGAGAAGGGCTACGAGATGCTCGATCTCTCAATCGGCGACGCCGGGCACAAGGCGCGCCTCGGCGCATCACCACAGCCGGTCTATGAGCTGTCATATCCGCTGTCGTGGCAGGGCAGCCTCTTCCTCGGCGCTTTGGGCGCCCGGCGGCTACTCGGCCAGCTGCGTCGCGGCTATGCGGACAAGAGCGCCACGTAAGCGTCGGTCATTCTTTCCAGACTATAGCGCTGGCGGATCGCATCGCTGCATTCCAGCGCCCGCACCTTCGCCTGTGGATCGGCGAGTATGCTGCGCACGGCGTCGGCCAATGCATGAGCGTCTTCCGTGGCAAGAAAGCGGACGCTTCGCGTATCGAGCGTCGCCAGCACCTCGCGCAGGACGTCGATATCGGACGCGACGACTGGCACACCCGCCATCGCCGCCTCGACCGCCGCGAGACCGAACGTTTCCCACCGGGACGGAAAGACGAACACATCTGCGGCCTGCATGAGCGCACCGACCTCCGGACGCGCCAAGGTGCCTAAGAAGTGGACGCGATCTGCGATGCCAAGCCGTTCCGCCAAGGCGCGGAAGGCGTCTTCCTCCGGTCCGGAGCCGACCAGAACCAGACGGCAATCGGCGAGCGAGAGAAGGGCGTTGAGAATCCGGTCCTGCCCCTTCTGAGAGCACAGCCGGCCGACGCTGATCAGGAGCGGCCGTCCGTCCTGCGGAATACCTTGCCGCGCCAGCGTGGAACGGGGATCGGTGGCGACGGGCAATGGCGCGATGCCGTGCTCGATGAGGCGGACGTGCCGCAGGTAGCTGCGCGGGTAGCCGGCGAACGCCGCGGCGGTGGCGGCCGTATTGAGGACATTGGCCGAGTAGAGCCGCGCGGCTCCCGCCAGCCGATCGAGGATGCGGAGTGGTGCCAGGGTCTCGGCAGGGAGCGCCGTCTGATGCACGATCCGGCGACGCCCGCGCAACGATCCGACACCGCCGATCAGCAGCGATGCCGTCGCCTGATAGGCGATGAGCGCGTCGGGGGGACTGCGGAGCAGCTGCCACGCCATGTTAACCACGGCCGCAAGCTTCTTGGCCGCCGGCAAGTCGGTGCGCGAATAGAGGACGCGTGTCTCGATGGCGAAGCCGCGGCGGGTGAGCTCCGCCTCGATCATGCGCGCGAGCGTTTCCACGCCACCGCCCGCTTCGGCATGCACGATTTGGACGACGGTGCGGCTGGTCATTTCACTCGCGGCGACATGGCGGACGCATGGTGGTCCGCATTGTTTAGCATCTTCGGAGTTCGCAGAAGCTTGCAATTGATCGACTCGCGTCGGCCATCTAGACCCATCCTTAATATGAAGATTTCCGTTTGCCTTAACCCGGAGCAGCTGCGGCGCTGGCATTGCTGGCTGATCGACAGGCTCGTATGCGACGGCCACGCGGTTCGTCTGCGCTACGAGATGTCGGGCTTTAGTTTGCCGTCGTCGCTGGCGGCACTGCTCATGGTGCAGCGGACATTGAGCGGCGGCGGCGAGCGTGCCTCTGATCGTGTCGATGCCAAGGATTTGGCTGCGGCTTGCGGCGCCGCTCCAGCGGAAGGCGTTCCCGACGTCGAGATCAATCTCACGGGAGAAGGTTCCAATGGGCCGGACGGAGCCGCGACGCAGCTTTGGCCGCTCTACGATGGCGCGCGCGACGAAGCCGCGCTGTGGCTGGCGCTGCTGCAGGGGCGCGCGCCCGTCCTCGGAATAGGTTCCAGCGGCGGCCGCACGGCCGAGATCGCCCGGCCGGTCCTGGAGAACCCCCATTCGCTTCCGCGCTCGGCGGACAACGCGCTCTCTCGCCTCGTCGAAGGCATCGCGCGTGCCTTGCCCCGGCCGCTCGAGGGGGTCGGAGATAGCCATGCTGTGAACTCTACGGCTGTAGAGATCCCCATCGCGGCTGTCGGTGCTCTCGCCTGGAACTATGTGCAGACGCTCGCCGGGCAAGTCCTGGCGAATGTCCTAGCCAATGGACCATCATGGCGCACCGCGTGGCGTCGGGCCCCCGAAGGGCGCACGCACTTGCAACCGCTCCCCGGTCGCGGAGCGTATTCGGAAATCGCGACCGACGGCGAGCGGTACTATGCGGACCCATTCGTGATTTTTCGCGAGGGGATGCACCACGTGTTTGTCGAGGAGCTGCCCTACGCCACGCAGAAGGGCATCATCTCCCACGTGTCGATTGACGCACGCGGCAATCTCAGCCGCGTTACCCCCGTGCTCGAGTGTGCGCATCACCTTTCGTATCCGCAGATCATCGAGCACGAGGGCGAGATCTACATGCTGCCCGAGGCGTCGGCCTCGGGCGCGCTCGACCTCTACAAGGCGAAGCGCTTTCCCTATCGCTGGGCGCACGCGGCGCGCCTCATCGACGCGCCGCTCCACGATGCCACGCTCTTCCGCCACGACGGGCGCTTCTACATCACGGCCGGCATGCAGGCGTTGCGCAGCGCCAGCTACGACGCCCTCGGCATCTATTCGGCGCCGAGCCTGTTCGGGCCATGGACGCCCAATCCCGGCAACCCGGTGCTCGTCGACGGGCGGTTCAGCCGGCCTGCGGGCGATGTCTACAGTGCCGATGGAAGCTTGTGGCGGCCGATTCAGAACGGCACGCGCGGTTACGGTGCGGGACTCGAGATAGCGCGCATCACGGCAATCGATGCGACGTACTTCGCGCAGGAGCCGGTGGCGTCGCATGCGTTCGCGGCCGGCCGAGCGGCGCTCGGCCCGCACACGCTCAACTGGGCTGCGGGGATAGAGGTCGTCGACTACTTTGCGAACGGCGCGGAGCTGTTGGGGCGAAAATCTGCCTGATCCAAGCTGCGACGACGGAATGTCTCTGCCTCAAAGGCGAATGCGCGTGCCGCATTTCGAACCGCGCGTCGCTCCGCCGTGCCGCTACGAGGCCGTGCAGTGGATTGCGGACATCAATCGCGGCAGCGTGCAGATGCGCGACTGCGCCGGCATGCATGTTGCTATAGTTGGCCATCGCTAGATCCTCCATCTAGATCCGCAGCTCGACCGGCTCAGTCGTGACCGATACAGCGCCCGGGCGCCTCTCGGTTTCGGCCGCCGCATAGTCGAGCGCCGCTTCCTGCGACACGAAAATGCCGCCGCACGTGCCGGACTTGTCGATCGCGACCCAATGACCTTCATGGTCGCGGCCGACGCGAAAACACCGCGCGTGCGTCACGGATGTATGGCCGTTTGCCGTCAGCATCGCTGTTCTCTCGGTTACCTACGGCTCGTGGCCGCGTCCGAAAGATGCTGACGACCCCATCAAGAAGCGATGGGGACCGGCAGGCGACGTCATTTGAATCTCATAGTCGAGGCCGTGCCGGCGCCGCTCCCGGCCGGTCTTTATGAGATTCTTATAAGCACCCCTACGGCGCCCCCTCGAAAACACATGCGCCAAGTGGCACCTAAGGGCCGCGCCGGAAACCACCCCGTTGAGCCAAGTCAAGGCAGATAGGGGTCAGCGAGGAAATTGTGGTTCGGCTGGATCTCGCAAGGAGCACGCGAAATGTTCGACATCGTTCTGGTGGGACTCGGGCTCGGCGGCTTCGTGCTGACGCTCGCCTACGCCCACGCCTGCGACTGGCTTTGAGGAGGATCCGATGGAATTCGACCTGTGGCTCGCCGGCCTCGTGACAGCGGGCCTTCTCGTCTACCTCGTCTACGCCCTGCTCCGCCCCGAGCAGTTCTGAGAGGCACACAACTATGACCCTCAATGGCTGGATTCAAATCATCCTGTTTTTCGGCATCGTCGTTGCGCTGGTGAAGCCGCTCGGCTGGTACATGACGCGCGTCTTTAGCGGCGAACGTACACTCCTCTCGCCGGTGTTGCGCCCGGTCGAGGCTTCGCTCTACTGGGCGGGTGGCGTCGACGAAAAGCGCGAGCAGGACTGGCTGACCTACACGGTCGCCATGCTCTTGTTCAACGTCGCTGGCTTCCTCGCTCTCTACTTCCTCCTGCGCGTGCAGGGCACTCTGCCGCTGAACCCGCAAGGCATGTCGGCGGTGCCGGAGGCGCTGTCGTTCAACACGGCGGTGAGCTTCGTCACCAATACCAACTGGCAGAACTACGGCGGCGAGAGCACCCTCTCCTACCTGACCCAGATGCTGGGCCTGACGCATCAGAACTATCTATCGGCGGCCACCGGCATCGTGCTCGCGGTGGCGCTCATCCGCGGCTTTTCGCGGGCCTCCGCCAAGACCGTCGGCAACTTCTGGGTCGACGTCACCCGCTGTACTCTCTACGTGCTGCTGCCTATCTGCATTCCCCTTGCCCTCTTCCTGGTTTGGCAGGGCATGCCGCAGACGCTCGCCCCCTACGTCGAGGCGACGACGCTCGAAGGCGCCAAGCAGACGATTGCGGTTGGCCCAGTTGCGTCGCAGATCGCCATCAAGATGCTCGGCACCAACGGCGGCGGTTTCTTCAATGCCAACGCTGCGCATCCGTTCGAGAACCCCACCGCGCTGTCGAACCTGGTGCAGATGGTGGCGATCTTCGCGCTCGGCGCCGGTCTCACCAATGTGTTCGGCCGCATGGTCGGCGACCAGCGCCAGGGCTGGGCGATCTTCGCGGCGATGAGTGTCCTGTTCTTCGCCGGCGTCACGCTCGCCTACTGGGCCGAGGCGCATGGCAATGATGCCTTTACCGCCCTGGGCCTCACGGGCGGCAACATGGAAGGCAAGGAGGTGCGATTCGGCATTCCTCTGTCGGCGCTCTTCGCGGTTATCACGACGGCAGCCTCGTGCGGCGCCGTCAACGCCATGCACGACTCGTTCACCGCCCTCGGCGGCATGGTCCCACTCATCAACATGCAGCTCGGCGAGATCATCATCGGCGGCGTCGGCGCGGGTCTCTACGGCATGCTGCTGTTCGTCATCCTGGCGATCTTTGTCGCCGGCCTGATGGTCGGCCGCACGCCCGAGTACATCGGCAAGAAGATCGAGGCGAAGGAGGTCAAGATGGCCATGCTCGCCATCCTGATCCTGCCGCTGATGTATCTCGGTTGGTCGGCCGTGGCGACGGTGCTGCCGTCGGCGGTTGCCTCGATCGCCAATGCCGGACCGCACGGCTTCTCGGAGATCATCTATCTCTACACGTCGAGCACGGCGAACAACGGATCGGCGTTCGGTGGCATCACCGGCAACACCGACTTCTACAACATCACCGGTGCCGTCGCGATGTTCATCGGCCGCTTCTGGGTGATCATCCCGGCAATGGCCATCGCCGGCTCGCTCGCGGCGAAGAAGACCGTGCCACCGTCCGTCGGCACGTTCCCGACCGACGGCGGACTGTTCGTCGGCCTCGTTGTCGGCGTGGTCCTCATCGTCGGCGGTCTCACCTTCTTCCCGGCACTCGCCCTCGGACCCATCGTCGAGCACCTCGCGATGCGCGCCCACATGCTCTTCTGAGCCGTTTCATCTCGGAGTCCATCGTCATGGAAGCCTCTAAGACACATCCGCGGAGTACCGCCTCGGCGCTGACCGATCGCAAGATCGTCGGCCCGGCGATCGTCGCGGCGTTCGCCAAGCTCGATCCGCGGACTCTGATCAAGAACCCGGTCATCTTCGTGCTCGAGGTGGTGACCGTCCTCACGACAATCATCTTCGCGCGCGACCTCATTATGCAGGGCGGCGGCGAGAACCCGCTGTTCACTCTCCAGATCATCATCTGGCTGTGGTTCACGGTGCTGTTCGCCAACTTCGCCGAAGCCGTCGCGGAAGGGCGAGGCAAGGCCCAGGCCGCCAGCTTACGGCGCCAGCGCACGCAAACGCAGGCGAAGCTCCTCGGCAGCGAGCGGTCTAAGGACTACAAGCTCGTGCCCGGCACCAGCCTGAAGGTGGGCGACGTCGTGCTGGTCGAGGCCGGCGATATCATCCCCTCCGACGGCGAGGTGATTGAAGGCATCGCCTCGGTCAACGAGGCGGCGATCACCGGCGAATCGGCGCCGGTCATCCGCGAGTCGGGCGGCGATCGCTCGGCCGTCACCGGTGGCACGCAGGTGCTCTCCGACTGGGTTCGCGTGCGCATCACCGCCGCGCAGGGTTCGACCTTCATCGACCGCATGATCAAGCTGGTGGAAGGCGCCGAGCGGCAGAAGACGCCGAACGAGATCGCGCTCAACATCCTGCTCATCGGTCTCACCATCATCTTCGTGTTCGCCACCGCGACCATCCCGAGCTATGCGCACTATGCGGGCGGCTCGGTACCGGTCGTCGTGCTGGTGGCACTGTTCGTTACGCTTATCCCCACCACCATCGGTGCGCTCTTGTCGGCCATCGGCATCGCCGGCATGGATCGCCTCGTGCGCTTCAACGTCCTGGCGATGTCGGGTCGCGCCGTGGAGGCCGCCGGCGACGTCGATACGCTGCTGCTCGACAAAACGGGCACCATCACCCTCGGCAACCGGCAGGCGACCGAATTCAAGCCGCTCGTCGGCGTCAGCGAGCAAGAGCTTGCCGATGCCGCCCAGCTCGCCTCGCTCGCCGATGAGACGCCGGAAGGGCGCTCGATCGTCGTTCTGGCGAAGGAGAAGTACGGCATTCGTAGCCGCGATCTCTCACAGCAAGCGCACTTCATACCCTTTACCGCGCAGAGCCGCATGAGCGGCGTCGAGCTCGGCGACAGTTGGGTGCGCAAGGGTGCGGTGGATTCGATCCTCGGCTTTCTCAACGGCGGGGGTAGCGTGACGCAAGGCCGCTCGTCGACGGTGCTGGCCCTGCGCCCGGCGGTGAGCGCCGAAACGGTGCGCGAGGCCAACGCAATCGCCGACGCGATCGCCAAGTCCGGTGGCACACCGCTCGCGGTGGCCAAGGACGGCAAGTTGCTCGGCCTCGTGCATCTCAAGGACGTGGTGAAGGGCGGCATCCGCGAGCGCTTCGCCGAGCTGCGGCGCATGGGCATCCGCACGGTGATGATCACCGGCGACAACCCGATGACCGCGGCGGCCATTGCCGCGGAAGCGGGCGTCGACGATTTCCTCGCGCAGGCGACGCCGGAGGACAAGCTGCGCCTCATCCGTGACGAGCAGGCGAAGGGCAAGCTCGTCGCCATGTGCGGCGACGGCACGAACGACGCGCCCGCCCTCGCTCAGGCCGACGTCGGCGTCGCCATGAACACGGGCACGCAGGCAGCGCGCGAGGCCGGCAACATGATCGACCTCGACTCCAACCCGACGAAGCTCATCGAGATCGTCGAGATCGGCAAGCAGCTTCTGATGACGCGCGGCTCGCTGACGACGTTCTCCATCGCCAACGACGTGGCGAAGTATTTCGCCATCATCCCCGCGATGTTCGTGGCCATCTACCCGCAGCTCGGCGCGCTGAACATCATGGGCCTGGCGAGCCCGCAGAGTGCCATCCTGTCGGCGATCATCTTCAACGCCCTGGTGATCATCGCGCTTGTCCCGCTCGCACTGAAGGGTGTCGCCTACCGGCCGATCGGCGCCGGGCCGCTCCTGCGCCGCAACCTTCTGATTTACGGCCTCGGCGGCGTCATCATCCCGTTCATCGGCATCAAGGCGATCGACATGATCGTCACTGCCCTGCACCTGGCCTGAGGAGGCAACTATGTTGAAAGAGCTTCGCTCTGCCCTGGTTCTGTTCGCCGCCCTGGCGTTCCTCACCGGGCTCATTTATCCGCTCGCGGTCACCGGCCTCGCGACGTCGATCTTCCCCGATGAGGCACAGGGTAGCCTGATCGAGCGCGACGGCAAGGTCGTCGGCTCGCAACTGATCGGCCAGTTCTTCACGAGCGACCGCTATTTCCACGGTCGTCCTTCGGCAACGCTCGGCCCGGATCCGGCCGACCCGGCAAAGACCGCGCCGCAGCCCTACAATGCGGTGAACTCGATGGGTTCGAACCTCGGCCCGACCAACAAGGCACTGGTCGAACGGGTTGCGGGCGACGTCGCCAAACTCAAGTCGGAGAACCCCGGTGCCCCGGTACCGATCGATCTCGTCACCACGACCGGCAGCGGCCTCGACCCGGACATTTCGCCCGAGGCCGCACTTTTCCAGGTGCCGCGCGTTGCCAAGGCTCGCAACCTCGACGAGGGGACCTTGCGCGCTCTTATCGGGAAGCATACGGATGCCCGGCTTTTTGGAGTACTAGGAGAGCCGCGCGTTAATGTTCTGGCGCTCAACCTGGCGCTCGACGGGGCGGCGGCGAAGTAGTCTGCCGCTCCGGGACGCGGCCCAAGGCCAACATCCATGGCAGAGCAGAGACACGAACTGGACCAGCGTCCCTCACCGGAAGCCCTGCTTCAATCCGCCTGCCGGGACGAGACCCGCACCGGCAGGCTGATGATTTTCGTCGGCGCGGCACCGGGCGTCGGCAAGACCTACACGATGCTGGAGACGGCGCGCGCCCGCAAGAAGGACGGCTACGACGTCGTCGTCGGGGTTGTGGAGACGCACGGCCGCAAGGAGACGAAGGCGCTGTTGCGCGGTCTCGAGGTCATTCCGCGCCGCATCGTCGAATACAAAGGGCGAAGTCTCGAGGAGATGGACCTCGATGCTATCATTGCGCGGCGCCCGCAGATCGTTGTCGTCGATGAGCTTGCCCACACGAATGCCTTTGGCAGCCGCCATCCGAAGCGGTACCTCGACGTCGAGGAGCTGCTCAGTCACGGCATCGATGTCTACACGACGGTCAACATCCAGCACATCGAGAGCCTGAACGACGTCATCGCGCAGATCACGCGCGTGCGGGTGCGGGAGACGATCCCCGATTCCGTGTTCGATCGCGCCGATGCGGTCGAGCTCATCGACCTCACGCCGAATGATCTGATCCAGCGCCTCAAGGACGGCAAGGTTTACATCCCTGACCAGGCCGAGCGTGCCCTTGACCATTTCTTCTCGCCCGCCAATCTCACGGCATTGCGCGAGCTGGCGCTGCGGCGCACCGCGGAGCGGGTCGACGATCAGCTTCTGACGCAGATGCGAGCGCGCGCCATTCCGGGGCCATGGGCTGCCGGTGAGCGGTTGCTCGTGTGCATCAGCGAGGATCCGCGGTCCGCCGGTTTGGTGCGCTACACCAAGCGCACGGCCGACCGGCTGCACGCCCCCTGGACGGCGCTGAGCGTCGAGACGCGCCGCAGCGTGCGCCTCTCGAACGAAGAGCGCGACCGCATCGCCGACACGCTGCGGCTGGTGGAGCGGCTGGGTGGCGAGGCGGTGACCATACCCGGCGGGTCGCACGTGCTGGCCGACGACATCGTCGCCTTCGCCCGCGCCAACAATGTCACGCAGATCATCATCGGCAAGTCCGAGCGCTCCCGCTGGTTCGAGGTCCTGCACGGCTCGGTGGTGCACGATCTGTTGCGCCGCTCGGGCAACATCAGCGTGCAGGTCATCGCCGGCGACGAGCTGACGGGCGACCCGATTCCGAAGAAGACCGTGCGTTCCGCCGCCGCGAAGCCGTCGTACAACGCAGTTCCCTACATTGCCGCACTGGCGTCCGTATCGGCGGCCCTCGCCTTTGCCTGGTTTACGCGGCCGTACTTCGGCATCGAAAGCGTCGACCTCGTCTTCCTCACCGCGGTGTTCGGTGTAGCCATCCGCTATGGCCTGAAGCCGTCGCTGCTGGCGAGCGTTGCGGCGTCGCTCTGCTACAACTTCTTCTTCTTGCCGCCGCTGTTCACGTTCACGATCACCGATCCAACCAACGTGGCGGCGTTCGTGTCGTTCGCGGTCATCGCCGTCGTCGTCTCCAATCTCGCGGCGCGCATGCGCAGCCAGGCGGTGATCGCCATCGGCCGCTCGCGCACGACCGAGGCACTCTATGCCTTCAGCCGCAAGCTGGCCGGCACCGGCACGCTCGACGAGGTGTTGTGGGCGACCGCCTTTCAGATGGCGTCGATGCTGAAAGTGCGCGTGGTGCTGCTTCTGCCGGCTGGCGACGCCCTCGCGGTGAGGGCCGGCTATCCGCCGGAGGACACGCTCGGCGCTTCCGACATCGCCGCGGCGACTTGGGCGTGGAAGAACGAGCGCCCCGCCGGACGTGGTGCCGATACGTTGCCCGGAGCCCAGCGGCTGTTCCTGCCCATGCGCACGGGCCGGTCCACCGTGGGTGTCGTCGGCATCGACAGCGACAGTCCCGGCCCATTGCTCACGCCGGATCAGCGCCGGCTGTTCGACGCGCTGAGCGACCAGGCGGCGTTGGCGATCGAGCGCGTGCGCCTGGTCGACGACTTCGACCGCGCCAAGCGGACGATGGAGACGGAGCGGCTGCGCGCCGCCCTGCTCACCTCATTGTCGCACGACCTCAAAACGCCGCTGGCCGCGATCTTCGGCGCCGCCGGCATGCTGCGCGAGTTGGGCGAGCGGCTGACCCCCGCCGACAGGGACGAGCTGCTCTCCACCATCATCGGCGAGTCGGAGCGGCTCAACCGCTTCATCGCCAACCTGCTCGACATGACAAAGCTCGAGTCGGGCGCGGTCGCGCCCAAGACGGTGCCGCATGAGGTAGGCGATATCATCGCCGCCGCCGTGAAGCGCGCCGGCACGGTGCTCGCATCGCATCGCGTCGACGTCGATTTGCCGGAGGGCAATCCGCTGGTGCGCGTCGACGACGTGCTGCTCGAGCAGGTCCTGTTCAACCTGCTCGACAACGCCGCCAAGTACGCCCCGGCGGGAACGACCATCGGGATTCGTGCCTGGCGCGAGGGGCCGTCGGTCATGCTGCAGGTGCTGGACGAGGGTCCCGGTATCCCGGCCGCCGATCTCGAGCGGGTCTTCGACAAGTTCTATCGCGTGCGGAAGGCCGATCACGTGCGCGCGGGCACCGGGCTGGGCCTCGCGATCTCGCGCGGCTTCGTCGAAATCATGCGGGGCACGATCGTCGCCGGCAACCGCAGCGATCGCACCGGCGCCGTGTTCACAATTGCCTTGCCTGTGGCCGAGGTCGCTGCCATGGAGCCGGTCGCATGAACGCCCCCGCTCTCAAGGTGCTGGTCGTCGACGACGAGCCGCCCATTCGCAAGCTGCTGCGCATGGGGCTTACCGCCGAAGGCTATCACGTGATCGACGCGCCGAACGGCAAAGCGGCGCTCGCCGAGCTGCCGCAGAAGCCCGACGTGGTCATTCTCGACTTGGGCCTCCCGGACGTCCAGGGGCTCGAGCTCTTGCGGGCGCTGCGCGAGAAGAACGAGGGCATTCCCATCGTCGTGCTATCGAGCCGCGCCGATGAGGCGGCAAAGATCCAGGCATTGGATCTCGGCGCCGACGACTACGTTACCAAACCGTTCAGCATGAACGAGCTTTTGGCGCGCATTCGTGCCGCCGTCCGCCACCAGTTGCAAAGCCAGGGCGAGCGCCCGATCTTCCAGGTGGGCGATCTCTCCGTCGATCTCGTCCGCCGCATCGTCAAGATGCGCGGCCAAGACGTTAAGCTGTCGCCTAAAGAATACGATCTATTGCGCCTATTCGTGCAGCATGCCGGCAAGGTCCTCACCCATAACTATCTGCTCGACCAGCTGTGGGGGCCGAGCGCGGACGCGCAATATGTCCGTGTCTACGTTCGCCAGCTGCGCAACAAGATCGAGCCGCAACCGGATCGTCCCGAATACATTCACACTGAAACTGGAGTGGGATACCGCCTGCGCCTGCCGGACTGAGGCGCGTGCGGGCCGCATACCCCAAGGAAGTTCCAATACCGATGCAGCTCAGTGACATTCTCATTCCTAGCCACGTGCTTCCCGACGTGCGTGTCGCCGACAGGTCGGCGCTCCTGCGCGAGCTGTCGCGCACCGCCGGCGCCACTTTGGGTATCCCCGCCGAGGCGATCGCGTCGGCGCTGGTGAAGCGCGAAGCGCTCGGCTCGACCGGCATGGGCGGTGGCATGGCGATCCCGCACGCGCGGCTGGCCGGACTGACCAAACCGTTCGGCCTGCTGGCGCGCCTCGATCAGGGGATCGACTTCGACGCCGTCGACGGGGAGCCGGTCGATATCGTTTTCCTGCTGCTGCTCCCCGAGGCGTCGGACGCCGACATCAACGCGCTTGCTTGCGTCGCGCGCAAGCTGCGCGACACCCAAGTGCTTGCGGCGGTCAGGCGCGCCAAGGATGCGCGGGGCATCTTCGCCCAAATCACCGCGGAAGCCGCGTAGACGACTTAAGGTCGTGGCCGTGGATCGAGCCCTGGCGGCCATCAGAATTCGCGCGCTGCAAGTCGGGTACGGGTCAGAAGCGGAAGTAAAGCCCCAGCCCGCGGTGACGTCCGACGATCGGGTGGGTGCCCTTCAGCTTCCAGAGGGGGCGGAGTTGGGAGCGCACCAAACATGGATGCATAGGAAGGCGAGCCTACTTCTGAACCGCCACGTGTCCTACGCGTTTGAGCAGCAGCCAATTGTCCGAGTGTTCGACTTCCGTGAAATGCTCTCTCAGATACGTGTCATACTCTTCGCGCAATTTAACGGCGGTCTCTTTGCAGCAGCCCCCCGCCCTCTCATCCAAGATGGGGAGCATGACGTTCTCGACTTCCGCGAACAGCGGCCCCGGAGGAGGATATTGGCCCTCGCTATGCGACATGTTGAGATCCCACCACAGGGGCACGCCCTTCGGAGAGGGCAGGCCGAGAGCAAACGAAAACGGATCAGTTAGTGCGAGTACCAGGGTCTTGCGACGCTCGACGTTATTGCGCCGGAGGATGAGAAGCCCCTCATTGATTTTGAAAGGAACCTCCTTCGCAAGCCAGTACGCCGTCTTCCAGTTTGACCAATCTGGGATCACGAAATCGCGTAGCGGCTCGGCATCGAATCTCTGGGACGTGGGGGCGCCTGACGCGACGTAATCCCTTCTATCGAGGGAGTTTGCCAGGCTCCGGACGTCGCTAATGAATATCTGGGAGAACAGTACGAGGGGGAGGCCCAATACAATCCAAGTGCTTCTCCACGTGTAGGAGTTTGGCGCGGCCCATCCGTGGCGCAACGCATACTCCGACAAAATCAGGGCGGCGATGACCAGAGCCGGTATCTCTCCGGCCTCGCCTGTATTTCCGACAGTTAGAAACATGGCGGCGCCGACGATGAGCGCTAGCGACAGCGTTATCTTGACAGGCTCGCTCCAAAGCCGCCGCTCGTGAGTGTTTGGAAGCGCCACGACTAGCAGCCAGTAGAGACCCAGCAGCGCCAGCTGCGGCATCGCATCTATGCCGCTCCGGAAGAGGCGGTAGCCTCGATCGGCGAGTGACTGAGATTCGCTCGCCGCTGCAACGTCGGCCAGGTAGTCAGCGACGCTTATTCCCAGGATCGCCCAGGCGGCGGCACACACTGCCGCAAAACCAACAAACGACAGCCAGGCGGTCGAGCGCAGCTCCGGGCGAAGAACGAGCGAAAACCCGTACACCCCGACCCCGACGATGAAGAAAGTGATCTTGCAGAAAAACAGGAGCCCGAGCAGAAGCCCCGCCGACAAAGAATCGAACACTGCGAATCGTGCAGCCTCAGATTTCGGAGCCAGCATCAGCTGGATCATCAGTATCGACAAGAGTGCCCACCCATATCGATTATAGAGCATCGCGTAGGTGGTTGTTTCGACGTCGTAGCCGAGAGGTCGTGTGGCGGCCAGTAGAACTACGATGAACGCCGTTAGGATCAAACCAAAGACCGGTGTCAGTCTCTTGTAAGAGATTGCAATGGTCCAAAGCCCGACCAGACTGAGGAAGATGGAGTTTCCATAGGCGAGGGCCTGAAGCGACGGACCATCGATCCTCATGCCGAACGCAAAGACCGCATATACCAGCGCCCCAATGGGGTTGTGGAAATCGGTGTGTGGTATCTGGCCGCTGCAAATCCGCCAGGCGCCATCGATGAGTACGAAGACATCCCACGGGGCCGCGATGTAGGTCGGCCCGATGATCAGAACGATGCCGGCGATGACTGCAACGCAAAGGAGTGCCAAAAGCAGGTAAGTCGCTTCGCCCCCAGCAGACCAGCGGAGGAGGCGATCTGGGACGCTGACCAGACGATCGATACCTGGCTCACGCATCGGGATCCCACTTGCACTCGGATGAAGGGACGCACAGCGTGGCCTCCGTCCCGGGGCTTGGCAATTAGCCCGTTCGACTTGATTTCATTAATGGTCCTCCAAAGGGTGTACAGCGGCTACTCAGAACGATGAGGTGAGCGCCCCTGTGGATCGACGTAAACTGCGAGCCGATATTGAGCCCAGCGGCGGGGTATTTTTGCTTGCTATCTCATACCTCAACAATTCAGAAGGTATCCGCATTACGCGAAGAGCGTCTGCTGTCGATTGTCGTTCCCTGCTACAATGAAGAAGCTTGTTTGGATGCTACCGTTGCGCGTCTCAAATCGCTCTGCGCAGAACTCCGTCCCTTAGAAGTCGAGTTGATCTTTGTCGATGATGGCAGCCAAGACCGCACGCGCGAGATACTGAAAGGCTATGCCGTCGAGGATCGGCGCATACGGATCATTGGTTTGGCTCGAAATTTCGGCCACCAACTGGCGGTTACTGCGGGCATCGACGCTGCAAGGGGTGATGCCATCGTGCTTATCGATGGCGATTTGCAAGATCCGCCGGAAGTCATCCCCAAGATGGTCGCCCGGTGGCGCGAAGGCTTCGACGTGGTCTACGGTCGTCGGACGGAGCGCGCGGGCGAGTCCACCTTCAAGCTCGCAACTGCCCGCATCTTTTACCGGTTGCTGAACAAGCTATCTGACGTGCCGATACCGCTCGACACCGGCGATTTCAGGCTGATGAGTCGTCAGGTAGCAGACACGCTGCGAGCGATGCCCGAGCGGGATCGGTTTGTACGCGGCATGGTTAGCTGGGTGGGCTTCAAGCAGACTGCACTATCCTACCAGCGAGCGGCCCGCTTCGCCGGAGCGAGCAAGTACCCGCTGCGCAAGATGGTGCGTTTTGCCACGGACGGCATCCTGTCCTTTTCGACCAAACCCCTCCAGATGGCCGTCGCGCTCGGCATGCTTTCGGCGAGTGTTGCTTTACTCGGCATCATCTATGCGCTGACGCTACGCATCTTCACCGACTTGTGGGTCGAGGGTTGGACAGCGTTGTTCATCGCCGTGATGTTTGTCGGCGGCGCGCAACTGCTCTGCATCGGAATCCTCGGCGAATACATCGGCCGAATTTACAGCGAAGTGAAAAAGCGGCCACTCTATGTGGTGCAGGAATCTATCGGCCTCGAAGATCGTGATCCGGTACTGGCCACGAGCCCAGTTTACCTGAAGTCAAAGCCGTGAACGCGGTGCGCGCTCGTGCATAAGCCGATCCGCCTAGGGCTGGGGATTGCACTGGCCGGCATATTTCTCTGGTTGATGTTGCGGCACATCGACGTGGATGAGATAGGCCATGCGTTTGCGAAAGCAGATCTCTGGGCGCTTAGTCTTGCTGTTGCTGCATTTGGCGTGGGCCTTGGATGCAAGATTGAACGGTGGCGGCGAATGCTGCTGCAGACCAATGCGGAGCTGACCTGGTCGGACTGCTATGGGCCGATGGTTGCGAGCGTCGCGGCAAACAACGTACTGCCCTTTCGCGCCGGCGACATCATGCGCGCTTTTGGCTTCAATGGTAGACTCGGCATCAATGCCTCAGTCTCGCTGACCACGATTGTGGTCGAGCGGTTGCTGGATCTCCTGATCGTTATCTCCTTCCTCGGTCTGGCGCTCATCGTCTTCGGGACAGACTCTTCACGTGTCATCGGCGTTGGAGGAGGACTGCTCATCGGCAGCGCCGTCGCAATCCTGTCGGTGTTGCTGTTTCCGCGCATGCTCAGCCCACTCCTCTTCTGGGGCGCAGGCCTCATCACCCGACTTTCCCCTGGCCTAGGTTCAGGCATCGAGCGCGAGCTCGAAAAGATTTTTGCCGCACTCGACTACACCGCGAAGAGCCGCACGATGTGTGCACTTATCGTTTGGTCATTGCTGGCTTGGACAGCAGAGGGCTGCGCCTTCTGGTTCACGGCTATGGCATTGCAGACAATCGAGGTTCCCACGGTCGCTTGGCTCGCCCTGCCAGCCGCCACGCTTTCGACCATGATTCCGAGCACCCCCGGCTATGTCGGAACCTTCGACTATTTTACCGCGCAGGCAATGACGGTGGGGGGAAATACGCTGGCCGACTCGGTAGCGTATGCCTTTCTCGTGCATCTCGTGCTCTGGCTTCCTCCAACCCTAGCAGGAGGCATCTATTTTTTCCTCAATCCCCCTGCAATGGCCCCGGTCAAGTCCTGATGACAATCTCCTCCACCACCGCCGCGGCAGTAACCGTCGTTGGGGGCGGATTCACAGGTCTTGCTGCCGCATATGAGCTCGCAAAGAGAGGTGTGAAGGTTGCCGTCATCGAGAGTGAGACGGAAGTTGGGGGGCTTGCCGCGGCTTTCGACGTGAGCGGCGAGAAGCTCGACCGCTTCTATCATCACTGGTTCACCAACGACCTCGAGGTGATGAATCTCATCGAGGAGCTCGAACTGACGGAACGGGTTGAGATCAACCCCACCAACACAGGCATCTACTTCGCCGGCAACTTCTTCAAGCTCTCGACGCCCTGGGACTTACTCAACTTCAAGCCGCTCGGCTTTGCCGATCGCATCCGTCTTGGTCTGCTCGCCCTGCGCGCGCGTCAGGTGCGCGACTGGCAGGCGCTGGAGGAGATGACCGCCAAGCAGTGGCTGAAAGACCTCGGCGGCGAGAATGTTTACCGCGTGGTGTGGGAGCCGCTGCTGAAGGGAAAATTTGGGACTTATGCAGACGACATCTCGGCGGTGTGGTTCTGGAACAAATTAAAGCTACGGGGTGGAAGCCGCGGCAAAGGTGGTGAGGAGCGTCTTGCTTATTTCCGAGGCGGCTTTGCCGCATTGGCCGAGGCTCTGTCGGAGAAGGTTCGCGCACTGGGCGGTCAAATCTCGGTTTCGACTCGCGTGCGTGAGATCCGCAAGCACAATCAGCGTTGGCACGTTGAGACGAACCGCGGAACCTACTTATCAGATCATGTAATCGCCACGCCTGCACTTCCGCTGATTGCGGATATGATCGAGAGCTGGGCGCCGGCGGATTATCTGGCCAGTCTGCGACGTATACGTTATCTCGCCAACGTCTGCCTGGTTCTCGAACTCCGGCACTCGCTGTCCGATACCTATTGGCTCAACGTCAACGATCCGACATTTCCCTACGTCGGCATCATAGAGCATACGAACTTTCAGGGGCCGCAGAATTACGGCGGACGCCATATCGTCTATCTCTCCAAATATTTGCCGCATACGCATCAGCTTTATTCCATGTCGGCAGACGAGTTGCTTGATTTTTCTCTTCCATTTCTCAAGACGATGTTCCCAGCCTTTCAACGGGACTGGATCGAGGCCCACCACCTGTGGCGTGCTCGTTGGTCCCAGCCGGTAGTAGAGCGAAATTATAGCCGCCTCATTCCATCCGCTGCGGCCCCCCTCGAGGGGCTTCACATCTGCTCGATGGCGCAAATCTACCCGGAGGATCGCGGCACCAACTATGCCATACGGGAAGGACGTCGCGTCGGAGCTGAGCTGGCATCGCAGATCGTAAAGCCACGGAACGCTAGAGAAAGTGAGGACGGGGACGTCCCACCCACGGCTCACCTGAACCTTTCGGACTTGGCCGCGGTATAGTTCCGGCAAGACGCAGACCGTGAATTCGCTCTCGTCGGGACGTGCCGCAGGGCGACCCACATAGCCGCATGGCCTAGCGCTGCCATTGGCGGCCTAGGGCCGTTCGGCTACAACGCCTCCAACACCCCCGACGTTCGGCCGGCTCTCCGGCGCCTCCGACATCATGTCTATTCTGGTGCTGCGCTTCTCCCGCGGCGCCGACGCAACTCATCTGAAACATGCGCATAGCCAAAGACCTGCCGTTCCTGCGCTATCCGGACTTCAGCCTGCTGCTTGTCGCCCGCTTTCTGTCGGCGGTGGCGATGCTGACGCAGGGCGTCACGCTGGGCTGGCAGGTCTATTCGATCGCGCGCCTCGACCACTCCGTCGAGTACAGCTCCTTCCTCGTCGGCATGATCGGGCTCGCTCAGTTCGTGCCCATGTTCGCGTTCGTATTGCTCGCGGGCGAGACAGCGGACCGTTACGACCGGCGCAAGATCCTCATTGCCTGCTGCGTGCTGCAGATATTCTGCTCGAGCGGGCTTGTAGCGCTGGCCAACGCGGAACGGCCGAGCCTCATCGCCATATTCGCTATCGCCGGCATGTTCGGCGTCGGCCGCGCCTTCACCATGCCGGCGAGCGCGTCGCTCGGCCCGATGCTGGTCCCGCGCGAGATCCTGCCGCGTGCCATCGGCTGGAACACGCTCGCCATGCAGGGCGGCATGATCCTCGGCCCGTGGATCGGCGGTGTTCTCTGCGCCGTGTCGGTGCCATTGGCCTACCAAACCTCGGCGCTGCTCTACGCGGCGGCGGGAGTGGCTGTCTTCTTCATCGCCGCCAACACCAAGCCGGCCCATCAGGGCGGCAAGCGGCTGCAATTGATTGCCGAGGGCCTCGCTTACGTGTGGTCCAACAAGATCGTGTTCGGCGCCATTTCCTTGGACCTGTTCGCCGTGCTGCTCGGCGGCGTCACTGCGCTGCTTCCGGTATTCGCGCGCGACATCCTGCACATCGGGCCCGACGGCTTCGGCCTGCTGCGCTCCGGTCCGGCGATCGGTGGCGGGCTGATGGCGCTGGCGCTGAGCACGCGTCCCATCCAGCGCGATGCAGGGTTCTGGATGCTGGTGTCGGTCGCGAGCTACGGCCTGGCGACGATCATCTTTGCCGTTTCGACGTGGGTTTGGGTGTCGATGCTGGCGCTCGCGGCGCTGGGCGCAGCGGATGCCGTATCGGTGTTCGTGCGCCAGAGCCTCATCCAGATCGTCACGCCGGACCCGATGCGCGGGCGCGTTACGGCGGTATCTAGCCTGTTCATCAGCGCATCGAACGAGCTTGGCGAATTCGAGAGCGGCGTTGCCGCGCGTTTTCTCGGTCCGGTTGGCGCCGCGATCTTCGGTGGCGTCGGCTCGATCGCCTTGACGGGCATCTGGGCGAGACTGTTCCCGGCCTTGCGTACCGCGCATCTCGATACGGTGCGTACCGAGATGCCGGCCAAGCGAGGCGGCTAGGTCGTAGACTCATTTCGGGGCGAAGGAGGCTGCAACGTCGTGGACGTCAAAATCGAAACTTCGCGCCTTACTCTCCGACCTTGGGGTGAGGAAGACGTCGAACAACTCACGCTAGGCTTGAACGATCTCAAGCTCGCAAAGTGGATGGCTTTCGTCCCTCATCCCTATTCGACGTTACACGCCAAAAACTGGATCAAGAGATGTCAGGAAATTGCGAACGCGGGCATTCGGCCGGTTGCGTATGAATTTGCGGTTGAACTTAGACCTGAGCGACTGGTGATCGGAGGGGTCAGTCTCAATAAGATTGACCGGGAGGCAGGGACGGGTGGCGGAGGAATTTGGATCGCCAACGATTATCAGGGACGCGGCTATGGACGCGAAGCGTTTGAGGCGAAAATCCGTTTCGCATTTTGCGAACTGGGCCTGACGAAGCTGGTCAACGGTTACTTCGACGGCAACGAAAATTCCTGGGCGATGCAGCGCAGATTGGGGTATCGGCGCGTCGCTGAGGTTGCCAGTAGTTGCATGGCTGACGGCAGGCAAACGATCGAACATGTAACGACGTTGCTGCGCGGTGATTGGGAAGATCGCGAGGACCAACAGTCCAACCGAGCATGATCCAATGGCTCGCAAACCAGCAGCTCTGGCAGAGCTACGGAGGGCGCTGACCCAGCCAATCCAACGACCGCAAACCACCCATCTCGGCCGTTTCCGGTCTATTAGGTTCGCGGTCTGGCTAGACGCGCTGCAAGAGGTAGATGATGAGCACGATGACCAGCACGGTGCCGAGCAGGCCCGACGGTCCGTAGCCCCAGCTGCGGCTGTGGCCCCAATTGGGCAGTGCGCCGACCAGCGCCAGAATGAGAATGACAACAATGACGGTTTCAAGCATCGCTCGGTGTTCCTATTATCGTTCTCCGAGCTAACGCGACTGTTGCGCCGTCGTTCCGCTCACGAGCTGCATTTCCCATCGTGGCGTCCACGACGACGAAGCCCCCGATCTTTCGATCGAGGGCTTTGACTCACTTGCTGGCTCGCGGCGACTGGCCTCTTCAGGTCGTCGTCAGCGAATTGCCAGCAAATTTCGAGTGCGCGGTCTTGCGCGCGCTGCCGCTCGAGTTGAGCAGGAACTTGACCATGTCGGGGCTCGCGGGTTTTGCCGCATAAGTGTGAGGAACGCTTCCGAGCCCGGCGCCTACGTTCGGATAGCCGGACAGCACGACGACCTTCACACCCAACGCCTGGAGCGACTTCGCGATGGCGCTACCCGTGTGCCCGTCTGCCAGCTCCAGGTCGACGAAGGCGACATCGGGTACGTTGTCGGAAGCGGCCCTTAGTGCATCGCTAGCATTGGCATATACGCCTGCAACCTCATGACCGGCGCTCTCGACGCTCATCGAGAGGTCGGCGGCGAGAAACGCATCGTCCTCGCAAATCAGTACGCTGCTCATGCCGGTACTCCTTTCGAGCTAAACGTCGGAGCGGGAATTTGGGTTCCGCAGTGCAGCATCGCCGTCGGCGCAGGCCTCGGGGCGCGGTTCCGGTGCTGCCTGCTGCGCCAAAGCTTGCGGCTGACCTGACCCGGCCGTGAGGCTGCGGTCGGTGTTCCGGGCGAGCTCGCGCATATGCTCGGGCACGGGACACTGCGTGATCTCCTCATAGAGGAATCGCAGCTGCTTCGAGGTCACGCGCGTCCAGTGGAAACCGTCGACCATGTCCCCATCCCCGAAGTGCTGATCCCGGCATGCAATCGGCCGGCGGCGTAAACGAGGAAGCGGGGCGGTTCGTTCCCAGCTGCCGACGGCAAATTTCCGAACCGATAGCGGCAAATAGACGAAGGTCGCTCGCGAGGAACTTGGGGGACGATCGGCGAGTTGGCGGATGAAACTGCAACGAAGGGCCGATACCTGACGAAGGAGAAGCGCCGTGATTGCCCTCATCCTCAGCGTTTGTTCCATCGTGGAAGGGGCCGCGTGTCGCGAGCTCCCGCCGATCCCTCTACAACCGAATACGACGATGGTGGGCTGCCTGATGGCGTCGCAGATCGAGGGCGCCAAGTGGATCGAGGACCATCCCAACTTCTACATTCGCAAAGTGACTTGTCAGCCACAGGGAAAGGTCGCTCAGACTTAGACCCCTCCGGTCGACGGAACTACACGATCATATTGGCGTTGCCCCGCCCAATCGGGGCGAGCGGAGATGCGAGATGCCGGCTGACCGTCTCACTCAATACCGCTGGTTCCTACTCGACGCCGTCCAACTCTCGGCGATCGGTCTGACCGCGCTGGCACTTGTGCCGGGCAGTTCGCATGCGTTTGATATGCTGGCCAAATTGCAGCTCGGCCCTGCCGAATACACGGCAATCGAGCGGTTGCAACATGGATCGTCGCTGTTTGTCGTCGCCAGCACACTGGCCCTCATCGCGCTCGGCCTGCATGCCTTCCTCGTTCGCAGCAACGCCGTCGCTTACGGTTGGTCGCTGGCGGCAATGCTCAGTGTCGGCGCCGCGCAGCTCGCGTTCTGGTTCGTCGGCTATCCCGTCAGCGTCGAAACCGCCGGGTGGACACACCTCCCTGCCGATTTCGAGTCAGCGCGCCGCAATTGGGAATATGCGTTCGCCGCGACAGGCATGCTCGCCTTCGGCGGGCTGCTGGCGCTGGTGCGCGCCATCGAGGCGAGCCGGCCTATCGCCAGCATGTCGATCCTGAAGTCGATCGAGAACGACGCCGCAGTCCGTGCGGCTCGCATGCGTGCCCGACAGATCGTCGCCGAGGATGACGGCGAGCGCGGCCTGGTAGAGCGCTCGCGCGCCGCTTGAGCCGCCTCAGGCTTTCGGAAGCCACTGATAGATCCACGTCTCGGACAGCGTTTCATCGCCGAGCCGGAGGTAGCAGCGCAGGTCCACCGGGCCATCGCCCTCGGTCGTGAGGTCGAACAGCGCGCGCCAGCGGTCGGTACCCACGACTTTGATGACGTACGCATTGTCGATGCGACCGCGCGAGTGCGACACCACCGGCTTGATGTCGAAGCGCTGCTCCATGGTGGAGAGCGGACCGCCGGCAAAGTCGATAACGAACTTGCGCTTGTCCTCGGAGATCGTGTGCGGCACGCCGGGGACCCCGCCGTCGCCCGTGTGGGTCGACATTACCCGGCCGATGTTGACGGGCGGATTGGGCTCGTCGTTCTGCCAATAGAGTTTGTAGTTGAAGGCTAGCTCATCGCCGGCGCGCACCGGTTTCTTCGGCACCCAGTAGGCGACGATGTTGTCGTTGGTTTCGTCCTTGGTCGGGATTTCGACGAGCTGGACGGAGCCCTCTCCCCACTCGTGGGTCGGCTCGACCCAGATGCCGGGGCGCTTGTTGTAGAAGGCTCCGTCGTCCTGATACTCGCGGAAGTCGCGGTCGCGCTGCATCAGGCCGAAGCCCTTCGGCGACACGTCGAGGAACGAGTTGGTGCGCACGATCGACGAATTGGTGAGCGGGCGCCAGATGTGCTCGCCGACGCCGGTCCAGATCGCCAGACCGTCGCTGTCGTGGATCTCGGGGCGCCAGTCGCTGGCGTAGCGGCGGTCGTTCTCGCCGTACCAGAACATGCTGGTGAGCGGCGCCACTCCGACGCGGTCGATATCGGTGCGCGCGAAGAGATCGGCGCTGACCGTCATGATCGGCGCCCGGCCCTTCACGCACTCGAAGCGATAGGCGCCGGCGATGCTCGGGCCATCGAGCAGCGCGTAGATCGTTATCGCCGGCTTGTCGTCCTGCGGCTCGTCCAGCCAGAACTCGGCGAAGCGCGGGAACTCTTCGGGCTCGGGCATGGCCGTATTGATGGCGATGCCGCGCGCCGAGGCGCCGTACTGGTTCTCCTCGCCCGAGGTGCGGAAGTAGCTGGCGCCCTGGAACGCGAGCCAGTCCGTCTCCTTTCCGCGTCCGTCCATGACGCGAAATCCGGAGAAGCCGAGGTCGGGCGGCAAGGCGTTGGCGAGATCGGCGTTTTTGTAGTCGAAGCAGTCGGGCGAATAGATCAGCTCACGCGCCTCGCCGTTCGACAGCGCATTGATGCGCACGCCGAGCGGGTTGAACTTGTCGACGTGGAAGAGGCGGACGGGACACGGGCCGGGGCCGTCCGGCCAGAGCGCGCGGTCGGCGCGGAACTTGATCGCCTGCACGGCGTCGAAGTCGACATCCTGCACCGCGGCCGACGCCGGGGTCGGGCCAGCATACGGCTTGCTCGCCATGTCCTTGGCGCGGGCACGTAAGCTTTCGAAGCTGAAAGGCGTTGGATCGCCGAAGTGCGGTCGCATCGAGGGGGTGACGCCGGCGCGCGCCGAGGCGGCGAACGCCATCACCAAACCCCAGGCACCCCCCGCGGCAAGAACCTGTCTTCGGCTAACAACAGACATGATGCGACCCTCGACGCGGCTTAGCGCAGAACTGGAAAAATCGGGGATGTCATGGCGAAAGCTGCGCACGCTTGTCAACATGCACCCCTGACATGCTGAACAATGGTTTCCATAGGCGGCTGAATATCCAATGGGTCTTGGTTCATATTGCGCCATAGGAACCGCGCCATTCGTCGCGGTTAATGTCAGGAACGGCACTTGGGGCTGACCGAGTTTCTCACGCGGGAGGTACGGGAGAACAAGAACCAAGGAGGAATTACTTCATGAAGTTACAAGCCCTCATTGCGGCGTCAGCGCTTGCCATGACGAGTGCAATTGCCATCGCCCAAACGGCCCCCACGCCGGCTGACCCGAGCGCCACGCAAAATGCGCAGCCCGCTCCATCGGCTCCGAAACCGGCCGATCCGGCCGCAAGCTCCAACCCTTCAGCCGCGCAGCCCACGGCCCCGATGCCGAGCGCTGGCGGTTCTGCGTCTGAGGGTGCGAGCACGGGCGAGTCTGGCGCCAACCCGGCTGGCATTCCGGCCGATCCGAACACCAAGCAGAACGTGCAACCTGGTCCGAGCAACTTGACGCCGTCGGACCCGGCCTCGGCATCCAAGCCGGGCGCGCGAGCTCCGACCTCGCCATAACGTCGCGACAAAACTACGCGTCGTGTCAGCCGTGAGCCCGCCGTTCATCGCGATCGGCGGGCTCCTTACGTTCAAAACGCTCATAACGAAAATGATTTTCACGGGGAACCACCTCTAGACGATCCGGCAATTTTTCGGAGATAGTCGGCGTGCTGCTTCGGTGCTGCGTGCTTCGTTGCAGGCGACACGGGGAGGGATTCTTGCCGAACAAGCTCCGGGCGGTGCGCGCCGCCGTGAAGTGCGCTGTGTCGCGCGCAAAAGCGTGCGCGATCATCTTCGTACTTCTTCTCTCTCACTCCCCGACCCTGCAGGCCGATCCGGCGATGACGACCGGATCGATGTACGGAGCCTTCGGTCCCGAAGGCCAGCGCATGCGCGAGCAGCTGTGGCTGCTGCCGAGCGGCGACAACTCCATCGCCCTGCGCGCCACCGTATTCCGTCCAGCTTCCACGCTGACGCAACGCTTCCCGCTCGTCGTCATCAATCACGGCACCTCGGAGGCAAGTCGCCTATCGGTGTCGATGCCGGTCTACTATTGGCTGTCGCGCTGGTTCGTCGATCGCGGTTACGCCGTGGTGCTGCCGCAGCGGCGCGGGCACGGCTCGACAGGCGGCGAGCTTGTTGAATCGGTCGGCAGCTGTGCCGATCCCGATCACTTTCAATCGGGCTTGACCGCGGCCGACGATATCGGCGCCGCCGTCGACTACATGACCCATCAGCCGTTCGTCGATCCCACGCGCATACTTGTCGTCGGTGTCTCGACCGGCGGCTGGGCGTCGCTGGCCCTCGCAGCCAAGCGACCCGACCTCGTTTCCGCCGTGGTGAACTTTGCGGGCGGACGTGGCGGCCACGCTTGGGGCCGCAGCAACTCGGTGTGCGGCGTCGACAAGCTTGTGATTGCGGCGCACGACTTCGCTCGCACCGCTCGCGCGCCGACGCTGTGGCTCTATGCCTCGAACGACAGCTATTTCGGTCCGGCACTCGCGGCAAAAATGGCGGCGGCTTGGAAGGATGGCGGCGGGCTCGTCGAGTACGACCCACTGCCTGACTACGGCAGGGACGGGCATACGATTGCCGACGATCGCGCCGGCTGGGACCTTTGGGGAAGCAATCTCGAGCGCTTCCTGGCGAGCAACTTCGCGCCGTCGAAGGAACCACAGGTCGCGCAGGGACCCTAAGGCCCGCGCGGATCTCATCTACATCTGCGTCTTGGCGCGGCCCGTTACCGGATCGCGACCGCCGCGATATTCGAACTTCTGTTCTGCCGCCCACGCTTGCGCCGCCGGTTGCTCTTCCTCGTCGCGCTGGGCTCCGACCTGGTATGGCGGATCATAAGTTCCCGGTGCGTAGCTTGGCGCAATCGACGCGCTGTAGGCATCATCGGGCGTCCCGGAAGACATGGTCGAGGCGCAGCCGCCGAGGGCAAGCGCTGCAAAGGCCGCTACAACAAGAGCGCCACCACGCAAATGAATCATCGATTTATCAAAGGCATCCATAAATCCTCTCCAAGAATACTTTAGCGTCGTCGTTCCATTTTGAAACGCCGGCGGATTACCCGCGGTTCCTTGGAGCGGCTGCAACTTGAGGGCGGATCAGCCACGGCTGCGTGCGGCAGCGGCGATGTAGTTGACGTCCGTGTCCGGGCCGAGACGCCAGTCGTCCGCCATGACATCATAGATAATCCCGGACATCTCCGGTTCGCCGAAGCCAGCATTGGCGAGGTAACGGACCAGTTCGTCGGTGGTCACGAAGCGGTTCCAATCGTGCGTCCCGCGCGGTAGCCAGCCGAGCACGTATTCGGCACCGATGATCGCCAGCAGGTACGATTTCCAGGTGCGATTGAGCGTCGAGACGACGACCGCGCCACCCGGGCGGACCAGCGCGCCGAGGCTGCGTACGAACGCCGCCTGGTTGGGCACGTGCTCGATCACCTCCATGCAGATGACGGCATCGAAGCTCGCGCCCTCGGCCTGCAAGTCTTCGACGGCCGCAGTGCGGTAGTCGATGGCGAGGCCCTGTGCGCCGGCGTGCCGCCGCGCGACGGCGATGGCGTCGGCGGTCGGGTCGATCCCGGTAACCTTGGCGCCTAGCCGCGCGAGCGGCTCTGACATGAGACCCCCACCGCAGCCGACGTCGAGCACAGCCAGTCCGGCGAGCGGCTTTAAGCGAGGCATAGCCAAGTTGAAGTGCCGTGCCAGGGCATCGCGGACGAAGCCCACCCGCGCCGGCCCCTGACGATGCAGCGGGCGCAGCTTGCCGTCGGCATTCCACCAGTCACTGGCCAGGCGCGCGAAGCGCTCGACCTCGGCGGGGTCGAGGTTGGCGTTGCTGGGGGCCGGAGAGGTCTGAGCGTCGCTGGGCATACCCCGGATACGGGTGCGGGCGAAACAGAATGTCAAGGCACAGGATATTGCGGGATCAATGGGATGCCGGTAAGAGAACGCCGCGTAAACGGGATTCCTGTTCGCCCCAGGCTGTTTGCGCCATAGCACCGGCCGCGCCCCCGCGCGCTCGGCGCCGCAATCGGGCAATTCCAGCAATTAATGCGCAAGCCGCACGGCGGGACACGCGATGGCTGTTGTTGTGATGAAGTTCGGTGGCACGTCCGTCGCCAACGTCGAGCGCATTCGCAATGTGGCGCGTCACGTGAAGCGCGAGGTCGACGCCGGCAACAAGGTCTGCGTCGTCGTCTCCGCCATGTCAGGTGTCACGAACCAGCTCGTCGCCTGGGTGCGCGAGGCAGCCGTGCTGCATGACGCGCGCGAATACGACACGGTCGTCGCGACCGGCGAGCAGGTGACCTCTGGCCTCCTCGCCATCGTGCTCCAATCGATGGGACTGCAGGCGCGCTCCTGGCAGGGCTGGCAGATCCCCATCACGACCAGTGCCGCACACGGCTCGGCACGCATCACCGGTATCGACGGTGCGGAGCTTCGCCGCCGCTTCGACGAGGGCGAGGTGGCGGTGGTGACGGGCTTCCAGGGTATCGAGCCCGAGCGTCGCCGCATCGCAACATTGGGCCGCGGCGGCTCCGACACGAGCGCGGTGGCCATGGCCGTCGCACTCAAGGCCGATGTATGCGACATCTATACCGACGTCGATGGTGTCTACACCACCGACCCCCGCATCGTGCCCAAGGCGCAGCGCCTACCGAAGGTGTCGTACGAAGAGATGCTCGAGATGGCGTCTCTCGGCTCCAAGGTGCTGCAGACGCGCTCCGTCGAGCTGGCGATGGTCAACCGGATGCGGGTTCGCGTCCTGTCGAGCTTCGTGGCGCCGGAGGCGATGTCGCCGGTGCGGCTCGACAAGCTGGAAGACATCGGCACTATCGTTTGCGATGAGGATGAGATCGTGGAAAATCAGGTCGTCAGCGGGATCGCCTACGTCAAGGACGAGGCGAAGGTGACGCTCATCAAGGTCGAGGACAAGCCGGGCGTTGCCGCCCGCATCTTCGGACCGCTCGCCGACGCCAACATCAACGTCGACATGATCATCCAGAGCGTCACGCCGGACGGCAAGCACACCGACATGACCTTCACCGTGCAGGCTGCCGAGCTGCCGCGCACGCTCGAGGCCTTGAAAGCGACCAAGAAGGAGATCGGCGAGTTCGAGGTTCAGAGCTCCGCCGACGTCGCCAAGATTTCCGTCATCGGGATCGGCATGCGCAGCCATGCCGGCGTCGCCGCCATGATGTTCAAGGCCTTGTCGAGCAAAGGCATCAATATTCTGGCGATTACGACTTCTGAGATCAAAATCAGCGTGCTGATCGACGCGGCTTATGCCGAGCTTGCCGTCAGAACGCTGCATTCTATTTATGGTCTCGATGCCGACTGAGCGCGGCCGAGCGCGAACGGTCGAGCACTGAACCTGCACTAGTGTCCTGTTCCGACGTTCGCCAGAGTTCGCGGCTAGGTCCAAAAGCGAGCTTCGGAATCGAGAGGGACACTAGAGTCATAGACTTGCTAGTGTGATTCAGACCGAGAAATTCGCTCAATACCGCTGCCGCAGATGATGGCGAATTCCTCGATCATCACACGAGCGGCGGGACTACCCGGGCGGCACGACCTATGCAGAGGCGAGGTGACGAGCCACGAGTGATGACCTCCGAGCCGGCGCTGCGTGTGATCATGCGGCGTCTGCGCGAGATCATGTCCGAGACCGATGACGGCCAGTCGCGGCTCGACAAGATCGTCAAGCAAATCGCCGGCGTGATGGTCACCGAGGTCTGCTCCATCTACCTCAAGCGTCAGGATGGCTCGCTCGAGCTGTTCGCCAGCGAAGGCCTCAATCCCGACGCCGTGCACAACACGCGCATGAAGCGTGGCGAAGGTCTCGTCGGCCGCTGCGCCGAGTTGAACATCACCGTGAACGAGCCCGAGGCGTCGAGCCACCCGGCATTCTCTTATCGTCCTGAAACCGGCGAGGAGATCTACCACTCGCTGCTGGCCGTGCCGATCGGCCGCTCGGGCCAGGTGCTCGGCGTGCTCGTCGTCCAGAACCGAACCCAGAAGGAATACTCCGACGAGGATGTCGAGGTGCTGCAGGCGACGGCGATGGTCGTCGCCGAGCATCTCGTGTCCGGCGCCGTGGCCGGGGCCGGCACCGCGATCGAGTTGGAGAAGTCCCTCTCGGCGGTGATCCAGGGCGAGCAGATGGCGGACGGCATCGCGCTCGGTCACGTGGTGCTGCACGAGCCGCGGATCGTCGTCACGCACCTGATGGCCGAGGACCCGGCCGAGGAAATGATCCGCCTCGAGACCGCGATCGGGAGCCTGCGGGCGTCGCTCGACGAGATGTTCGACCACGAGCACCTGTCGGGTGCCGGCGAGCATCGCGACGTGCTCGACGCCTACCGCATGTTTGCCCACGACAAGGGCTGGGAGCGGCGGCTGCGCGAGGCGGTGGAAGGCGGGCTCACTGCGGAAGCATCGGTCGAGCGCGTGCAGAACGCGACGCGCGCCCGCATGCTGCGCCAGAACGATCCCTACTGGCGCGAGCGCCAGCGCGACCTGGACGATCTTTCAGATCGGCTGCTGCGCATTCTTGCCGGCCGCATAACCAGCGCTGACGAACCGTCCTCCTTGCCGCCCGATGCGATCCTCGTCGCCCGCACCATGGGGCCGGCGGAGCTGCTCGACTACGACCGCAAACGCCTGCGCGGCCTGATCGTGGAGGACGGCAGCGGTCAGAGCCACGTGGCGATCGTCGCCAAGGCGCTGGGCATCGCCGCCGTCGGGCAGGCGAGCGGCATCGTCGAGCGGGTCAAGGCGGGAGACGCGGCGATCGTCGATGCGACGACCGGCGAGGTGCACCTGCGCCCCTCGACCGACGTGATCGCCGCTTACTCCGATAAGGTCCGCTTCCTTGCACGCCGGCAGCGCCAGTATCGCGCCCTGCGCGACGTACCAGCGGTGACGACCGACGGCGTCAAGGTCGATCTGCAGATCAATGCCGGTCTGCTCGTCGACATGCCGCACTTGAAGGATGCCGGCGCCGACGGCGTCGGGCTGTTCCGCACCGAGCTCTTGTTCATGCTGTCGAACACCCTGCCGAAGGTCGAGCGCCAGGCGGATTCCTACCGCGCCATCGTGGCGCGGGCCGACGGCAGGCCGGTGGTCTTCCGCACGCTCGATATCGGCGGCGACAAGGTCCTCCACTACCTGCGCCAGCCGAAGGAAGAGAACCCGGCCATGGGCTGGCGGGCCGTGCGCATGGGGCTCGATCGGCCGGCGCTGCTGCGGACCCAGGTGCGGGCACTCTTGCGCGCTGCCGCCGGCCAGGAGCTGCGCGTCATGATTCCGATGGTCTCGATGGCCACGGAAATGGACGAGGTGCGTGCGCTGGTCGACAAGGAGCGCAAGATCATGCGCGCCAGGGGCCAAGAGCCCCCGAAGAAGGTGCGGCTGGGGGCCATGATCGAGGTGCCCTGCCTGCTTTTTGAGCTCGACGCGCTGATGGAGAAGGTCGACTTCGTCTCCGTCGGCAGCAACGACCTCTTGCAGTTCATGTATGCGGCCGACCGTACGAACGCCCGCGTCGGCAGCCGCTATGATTCATTGTCTCCTAGCCCGCTGCGCGCTCTGAAGACGCTGGTGAAGGCGGCGGAGAAGCACAAGGTGCCGCTGACGCTGTGCGGCGAGATGGCCGGACGCCCCGTCGAAGCGCTCGCCTTGATCGCGCTCGGGTTCCGTTCGCTGTCGATGGCGCCGGCCTCGATCGGTCCCGTGAAGACGATGATCCTCGCGCTCAATGCGCGCCGTGCCGCGAAACTTGTGGATGACCTGTTGAAAAAAGGCACCACTGATATCCGCGAACGCCTCGATAGCTTCGCAAAATCCGAAGGCATCGAAGTCTGAGCGCTGCACGTTCTGTCTTTGACAACGAGCCGCTTTCATCAGACGATGCGTGCCGGGGGAACTTCCAGTTCCGATCATTAGTGGCGTTGGTCATGCGTGAAGGCTACGAGCCGGCAAGACCTCTTCCTGTCGTGCGTCCGCAAGGCGCACGCAATCCCTATTCTGCAGCAACGCCGCCGTCGCCGACCATCATGGCCGCGGAGGTTGCGCGATTTTTCCGTGACCTGCGCGGCGCCCTGCGCCTCAATCCTGCGCAAGCGGCGCAAGCCTTGTCGACGCGCGTCGACATCATCGCGGCGCTGGAGACCGGCCTGATCGGATCGTTGCCGCCGTGGCCGGAGACCTGTCGCATCGTGCGCACCTATGCAGGTTTCGCCGGGCTCGATCCGCGCCCCGTCCTGCATTCGCTCGAGCAGCTGTTCGTCGAAGCACCACGAACAACTACGGTGCGTGCGGCTCGTCGGCCGCGATTGCCGCAACTGGGCCGGCAGGGCGCCCCGATCCTCAAAGCGATCGGCGGGGGAGGCCGGCGTGCCGCCGAAGCGGCGCGCAACGTCCGCGACGTCATGAACGAGCACGCCGGCAAGCCGGGTATGGCGCTGTTCACGGTCACCATGGGCATCGCGCTGATCCTGCTCATCACCCAAACGGCGGTCCTGGAGGCCGCGGTGTCCCAGCTTCCGCCGTCGATGAAGCGCTTCGTCCGCGGCGCCCAGAACTATGTGATCGTGCGCTTGGCTCCCGTGCGCGACGGCCTGCGGTGGATCGACGTGCCCGATCCCCGTACCCGCCGGAGCGACAAATTGCAGTCGACGGCCCAATCGGATTAGATGCGGCGCGCTGCGGCGCGGGTGCCATATCCACCCCAAGCTGAATAGATCGTCGGTTCGCCCGCCGGGGCGCGGCCGGCATTGCCGTTCGAGATCGTCAACCAGAAGCCCATGCCCGGAATCCCGCAAGACAAGCTCGAGAAGATGGTCGGCCGCTGGAGCTCCATTCAGGCCGAGCTCAATGCCGGGGTGAACCAGGCCGCCTACGCCAAGCTCACCAAGGAGTTTGCCGCCCTCAACCCAGTGGTGGCGATCATCGAGGCGCTGCGGGCTGCCGAGAAGGAGAAGTCCGATCTCGAGGCGCTGATCGCGGACCCGGCTTCAGACAAAGAAATGATCCAGATGGCGCGCGCCGATCTCGAGGCTCTCGAGCCGCGCCGCGAAGAGCTCGAGCAGCAGCTCAAGATCCAGCTCCTGCCGAAGGACGCCGCCGACGAGCGCAGCGCTATCCTCGAGGTGCGCGCCGGCACCGGCGGCGACGAGGCGGCGCTGTTCGCCGCCGACCTCTTCCGTATGTACAGCCGCTACGCTGAAGTCCGCGGCTGGAAAGTCGAGATCATCTCGATCTCCGAGAACGACCTCGGAGGCTACAAGGAGATCGTCGCCTCGATCAGCGGCGAAGGCGTGTTTGCGCGCCTGAAATACGAATCCGGGGTGCATCGCGTGCAACGCATTCCCGCGACGGAAACGGGCGGTCGCATCCACACGTCGGCGGCGACCGTCGCCGTGCTGCCCGAGGCCGAGGACATCGATATCGATATTCGCCCCGAGGACATCCGCATTGACACGATGCGCGCGGGCGGCGCCGGCGGCCAGCACGTCAACAAGACGGATTCCGCGGTGCGCATGACGCATTTGCCGACCGGCATCATCGTCGTCTCGGCGGAAAAGTCGCAGCACCAGAACCGGCGCCTCGCCATGCAGGTGCTGCGGTCGCGGGTCTACGAAATGGAACGCGAAAAGGCCGACAGCGCCCGTGCCCAGGCGCGCAAAGGTCAGGTCGGCTCCGGCGATCGCTCGCAGCGCATCCGCACCTACAACTTTCCGCAGGGCCGCGTCACCGACCACCGCATCAACCTCACGCTTCACAAGCTCGACGAGGTGCTGGCCGGCGGGGCGCTCGACGAAATCGTCGACGTTCTCATCACCGAGCACCAGGCGAACCAGCTCGCCGACATGGAAGGCAATGCCGCCTGAGATCCCGATGACGCTGGCGGAAGCGGCGCGCGCCGCCCAGCAAGCGTTGGACGCCGCCGGTGTCGAGGACGCCGGGCGTGACGCGCGCCTGCTCATCGCTGCGGCTGCGGGGGTGTCGACCGCCGATATCATCGGCCGTCCTGAGCAGCGCCTTTCGGCCGAGGCGCAGGCGCGGCTCCGGCAGATGATCGAGCGGCGCAGGGCCCGCGAGCCGGTGTCGCGCATCCTCGGCGAGCGCGAGTTCTACGGGCGCCGCTTCGCCCTTTCAGCGGCGACGCTCGACCCGCGTCCCGACAGCGAGACGCTGATCGGCGCGGCGCTTGAAATCGCCACGCACGAAGGCTGGGGCGAGGCGCCGATCCGCATCCTCGATATCGGCACGGGGACCGGCTGCCTGCTGCTGACGTTGCTTGCCGAGTTGCCGAACGCCACGGGGCTCGGGACCGACCTCAGCGAGGAGGCGCTGGCGACGGCGCGACAGAACGCGCAGGCGTTGGGGCTCGCCGAGCGGGTCGCATTCGCGTGCCATGACATGCTCGACGGCGTCGCTGGCCCATTCGACCTGGTCATCAGCAACCCGCCCTATATAGCCAGCGGAGATATCCCCGGGTTGGCGCCGGAGGTGCGCGACCACGATCCGCCAGCGGCGCTCGATGGCGGCTCCGACGGCCTCGCCTTTTACCGCCAGATATCGCAGGGCCTCGGAGGGGTGCTGCGGGGGTGGGTGGTCCTGGAACTGGGGATGGGACAGGCGGACGCTGTGGCTCTACTGTTGCAGCAAGCGTTCGTTAAGACACTCCGTGCAGAAGTACGCAGGTATGACGACCTTGGCGGCCATACCCGTTGTGTGGCGTTGCGGTTACACTCGCACTAGGTCGCAAAGAAAAGGTTTGATTTGCGCCCGTTCCGCGCTAGTCTGAGCCCAGCCGATTGATCGTGCGCGCGCTTCAGAGTTGGAGCCTGATCGACTGCACGAGATGGGATTGCGAAGCACGGGGACACGCTTTTGGCGAGGACCTGTTGCTCCCGCTAGAACGGCGATCGCTAGCCACTTGGTGTGCAACGCCCCCTTCCGATCGGAAGTAGCGACTGCCGGTTAAAGCGTCACGAGATTGAGACACAGTGCGCGCGCATGGGCGCCGCCAGGAACTGGCCAGAGATTGCGTGTCGGCGCCTGCTTGAAGGCCCTGCGCTCTCGCAAATGCTAACAGCAGGCCGCACGCGGATTTTTTCATCACGACCGAGAACGGAGCCAATGAGGCAAGGACAGCAGAACCGTCGGGGCCGCGGGCGCAGCAACCGCAAGGGGCAGAGCCCGCTCACACGCAGCTTCGAGAGCACGGGGCCGGAGGTTAAGATCCGCGGCACCCCCTCTCACATCGCCGAGAAGTATATGTCTCTGGCGCGCGATGCGACCTCGTCGGGCGACCCGGTACTGGCCGAGAATTACCTCCAGCACGCCGAGCACTACAACCGCATCATCATGGCCTTCCGCGATCAGCAGATCGCCCAGGGCGGCCCCGAGATGAACGGCGGTATGCCGCGCGGTCCCGGCGACGGTGACGATTTCGGCGACGACGATGGTGATGACGGCGATATGCAGCCGCCGCTCCATCAGTCTCAGCCGCAAATGCGCCATGACCACCAGCCGCGCTCGGATAACCAGCGTTTCGAAGGGAATCGCGGCGGCTCGCAGGACCAGAACCGGCACCGCGGTGACCGCGATCATCACCGCAACAACAACCGGTTTGACCGCAACGACCGTGGCGGCGACCAGCAGCGCTTCGATCGCGGCGGCGACCCGAATGGCGGTCCGCCTCCCCGTCCTCAGAACGCTGAGCAGGGCGGCCAACCCCGTCAGGGTGGAGGCGAGCAGTTCCGTCGCCGGGACAGCTTCCCGCAGCAGCAGCACGAGCAGCCCGAATTCCTGCGCCGGCCGGTTCGCCGTCCGCGCCGCGAAAGTGGCAACGGTGCCCCTGAGGAAGTTAATGGTGCCGCAGGTCCGGACGAGCCCGACCGCGACTGATACTCTTTGATTTCCGAACGACCGTGTTTCGTCAGACGACGACAGGATCGCCGAGGGTGATTGTGCCGTCCGTGACGACGCGCGCGTAGATGCCGAAATCTGTGTGGCCGAAGGCTCGCTGCAGCTCGGCGGGGATCGCCATGTCGCGCTTGCCGTTGTCGGGATCGACATTGGTCGCAGCGCAGCGCTCCGTGCGCTTCAACACCTCGAGCCGTACCGCGCCTACCTGCAGCGGCTTGCCGACCCAGCCGAACTCCGCCCACGGCTCGCCGCCGTCGATGACGAGGTTGGGCCGGAAGCGCAGGGGATTGACCTCGCGCCCGACGACACGCTCCACCTCGCGCAGCGACGCTTTGCTGACGATGTGCAGGCATTTCGCTGCGACGTCAGAAAAGCTGTGTCCCGGCGCCGATACCACGCGCGGGGCGCCGCGCAACTCCTCCTGCATGTAGGCGGCGAAGAACTGCTCGATCATCTTGCGGCCGATCGGTGTCCTCAAGTCGCCGCGCGCCACCTGCTTACCGGCGCGGTAAACGACGAGCGTCTCGGTCTCGTCCTCGAACCGCGTTTGCAGCGTCGCGAGGCGCTCGTTGCGCATCAGCATGAGGAAATTGATTTTCGGCAGGTGCGCCGGGTGCTCCGGGTCGAAGCGGCCGGGGCCATTTTCGATGGCGTAAGCGCGGTCGAACGGCGCCGTTCCGCCGGCGCGCAGCGGCATGCTCTCGAGCGGCTCGGGGGATAACCCTTTGACGGGATAGCGGTAGAGGCCGCGGACGGTGGGTCCGCTCGGATCGGGCATCGTCAATGCAACTCAAAAGATGCTGAGATGGCCCGGTGCGGGCCTCTTTTGTCTTGTTCCGACCACACTATATCACCTGTTGGAAAGGTTTACGGACGATGCTGCCGCGTGCCGGCGAGGTCGTCCGGACTGCACCACAGATCATCCTGACGTAGAAGGTGCCAACCCGTGCCGTTTGGGCGGAGCGGCATGCCGAGGAGGGAACGTATGAACTTTGAAATGTTTACGGACCGCGCCCGCGGATTCGTGCAAGCGGCGCAGAGCCTTGCGCTGCGCGAGGGCCATCAGCAGTTCTCGCCCGACCACCTTTTGAAAGTGCTCCTCGACGATAACGAGGGCCTCGCTGCCGGGCTCATCCGCAAGGCGGGCGGCGACCCGAAAGCGGCACTGAAAGCCGTCGAAGCGCAGCTTGCCAAGCGTCCGAAGGTTTCGGGCGGTGGTTCCGGCCAGCTCTACATGGCTTCGGAGCTTGCCCGCGTGTTCGATGCCGCCGAAAAGATCGCCGAGAAGGCGGGCGACAAGTACGTGACCGCCGAGCGGCTGCTGCTGGCGCTGGCGCTCGAGAAGGGCACCGACGCGGCGAAAATCCTCGCCGACGCCGGCGTCACTCCGCAGGGGCTGAACGAGGCCATCAACGAAATACGCAAGGGTCGTACTGCCGACACCGCATCCGCCGAGCAGGGTTACGACGCGCTGAAGCGCTATGCGCGCGACCTCACCGAGGCCGCCGCCGCCGGCAAGCTCGACCCCGTCATCGGCCGCGACGAGGAGATCCGCCGCACCATCCAGGTGCTGTCGCGGCGCACGAAGAACAATCCTGTGCTCATCGGCGAGCCGGGCGTCGGTAAGACGGCCATCGCCGAGGGCCTTGCGCTCCGCATCGTGCACGGCGACGTCCCCGACAGCCTCAAGGATAAGAAGCTGCTCGCGCTCGACATGGGCGCGCTCATCGCCGGCGCCAAGTATCGCGGCGAGTTCGAGGAGCGCCTGAAGGCCGTGCTCAATGAGGTGCAGGCCGAGGGTGGGCGCATAATCCTGTTCATCGACGAGCTGCATACCATCGTCGGCGCCGGCAAGACCGAGGGCTCGATGGATGCCGGCAATCTGTTGAAGCCGGCGCTCGCCCGCGGCGAGCTGCACTGCATCGGCGCCACCACGCTCGACGAGTACCGCAAGCACATCGAGAAGGACGCCGCACTCGCCCGTCGCTTCCAGCCCGTGTTCGTTAACGAGCCGACGGTCGAGGACACGATCTCGATCCTGCGCGGCTTGAAGGAGAAGTACGAGCTGCACCACGGCGTGCGCATCACCGACAGCGCGCTCGTCGCCGCGGCGACCCTGTCGAACCGCTACATCGCCGACCGCTTCCTGCCCGACAAGGCGATCGACCTCGTCGACGAAGCGGCGTCGCGCCTGAAGATGCAGATCGATTCGAAACCTGAGGAGCTGGACCGCATCGATCGCGAGCTGATGCAGCTGAAGATCGAGCGCGAGGCACTGCGCAAGGAGAGCGATGCCGCGTCGAAGGACCGCCTCGCCAACATCGAGAAGGAGATCGCCGATCTCGAAGAGGAGAGCAAGATCCTGACGCAGAGCTGGGAGGCCGAGAAGGAGAAGCTCGGCAGCGCCCAGAAGCTCAAGGAGGAGCTGGATCACTCGCGCACGGAGCTCGAGAAGGCGCAGCGGCGCGGCGATCTCGCGCGCGCGGGCGAGCTTGCCTACGGCAAGATCCCCGAGCTCGAAAAGAAGCTGCAGGTGATCGAAGCCCAGGAAGCCAAGGGCACCATGGTCGAAGAGGCCGTGACGCCCGACCAGATCGCCGGCGTAGTGTCGCGGTGGACCGGCGTGCCCGTCGATCGCATGCTCGAGGGCGAGCGCGAGAAGCTTCTGAAGATGGAAGATGCGCTGGCGAAGCGCGTCGTCGGTCAGCGCGAGGCGGTGGATGCCGTGTCGACGGCCGTACGCCGCGCGCGCGCCGGGCTACAGGACCCGAACCGGCCGATTGGCTCGTTCATGTTCCTGGGGCCCACGGGCGTCGGCAAGACCGAGCTCGCAAAGGCGTTGGCGGCGTTCCTCTTCAACGACGACACGGCGATGCAGCGCATCGACATGTCCGAGTTCATGGAGAAGCACTCGGTCGCCCGCCTCATCGGCGCGCCTCCGGGATATGTCGGCTACGAGGAGGGCGGCTCGCTCACCGAGGCGGTGCGCCGCCGGCCGTACCAGGTGATCCTGTTCGACGAGATCGAGAAGGCCCACCCGGATGTCTTCAACGTGCTTCTACAGGTACTGGACGACGGTCGCCTGACCGACGGCCAGGGCCGCACGGTCGACTTCCGCAACACCATCATCATCCTCACGTCGAACATCGGCGCGGAGTACCTCGTCAACCAGAAGGAAGGCGAGGACACCGACCTGGTGCGCGACCTCGTGATGGGCGAAGTGCGGCAGAAGTTCCGGCCGGAGTTCTTGAACCGTCTCGACGACATCATCCTGTTCCACCGCCTGCAGCGGGCGGACATGGGGAAGATCGTCGATATCCAGATGCAGCGCGTGCAGAAGCTGCTGACCGATCGCAAGATCAAGCTGGAGCTGGACGATGCGGCGCGCACCTGGCTCGCCAATCGCGGCTACGATCCGGCCTACGGCGCGCGCCCGCTAAAGCGCGTCATCCAGCGACACGTGCAGGACCCGCTCGCCGAGCAGATCCTTTCCGGCCGCATCAAGGACGGCGACACGGTGCGCATCGGCGTCCGCGACGGCGACCTAGTGCTCAACGGCGAGCCGGTGAAGGTCGCCGCGTAACTCGATTGCCGGTGTCGGGCTTGGCCCGGCACCGGCCATCCTTACTGTCATCCTCGGGCTTGTCCCGAGGACCCAGCTCTCGGCTGGCTCTGCGAGGGCCCCCTTGTGGCGCATGTCCACCAATAGCCAGCACTTGAGACGCTAAGATGTGGATCCTCGGCATAAAGCCGAGGATGACAGCGTGGGTGTGCCGCGCTGGGGTGGGTTACTTGCTGGCGGTCATGACCGGCGCGAGGTGACGCAGATTGTCGATGCGCTGGCGCTCCTTCTGGAACTCGGCCAGCACGCGACCGCTCAGCTCGCGCTCGCGCGGCACCTGGATCGCAAGCGGGTCGACGAAGCGCGAGTTGATCAGCACCTCGTAGTGCAAATGCGGCCCGGAGGCGAGGCCGGTGGCGCCGACGTAGCCGATGATCTCGCCCTGGCGAACCTTGGCGCCGGCCTGCACGCCTTTGCGGAAGCGAAGCATGTGGCCATAGGCGGTGTGGTAGCCGTTGGGATGACGGATGCGCACGTAGTTGCCGTACTGGCCCTTGCGTCCCGCCTCCTCGATCACGCCGGTGCCTGCCGCGAGGATCGGCGTACCGGGCGACGTCGCCCAGTCGACGCCGGTGTGCATGCGGCGCTCGTTCAACAGCGGGTGGAAGCGCATGCCGAAACCGGACGCGAGGCGAACATCGCCGCGCACCGGCCGGCGCATCAGGAACTGCTTCGAGTTGTTGCCCTTCTCGTCGTAGTAGTCGACGACCCCGTCGGGCGTGCGGAAGC